>NZ_JBXEOV010000010.1:0-133528 GCF_056856695.1 Psychrobacillus sp. Z16_25
TTGATCTCCCGCTTAGCTGTCTCATTTCTTTTGCCATCTTGAAGTGGGAGTCATACTGCCCCTTAATGCGGGATAAAAATTGACAAACGCAAGTAAGCTAGTGGCTTCCGCAAGTAATTCGGCACAAATCGCAAGTATTACCTTTTCATTTCCATAAAGTAAACTATAGCCAAGGGAATCTCTGCTATTAGCTAGTTGGTCGCCCTGAATACCACCATTAAAGCTCATCAAAACCATTATCAATTGCATTTACTTTTACATACTGTCGTGATTTTTGCTCAAAAAAGTCCGTCTTAGTGCCGTCGATATTATCTGCATAGGCGCGAATCCATTTCATCGGATTCTCTACATACTCTGGATAGATTTCTTCAAGTCCGAGTAGGCGCAGCATTTTGTTCGCACGGTATTTCACGTATCCGGCCATTTCTTCTAGATCAATACCATCTATCTTTCCTAGTACATAATGAGACCATTCTATTTCTAAATCGACAGATTCTCTAAACTGCTCATATACCCAGCTAATTAGTTCGTCTGTATGAATCTCTGGGTTTTCTCCCAGGGTCGCCCTGAATAGCTCGGTGATAAAACGACCATGCTCTAATTCATCTCTATTAATATAGCTGATCATCGTAGAGGTGCCGACCATTTTATTGTAACGAGCAAGGTTGTAGAAGAAGGCAAAGCCGGAATAGAAGAACAAGCCTTCTAGTAGAGTTGTATAAACCATTGTTTTGACCGTATTTTCAAGTGTAGGGTTTGCTACAAACTCATTGTAATATTTTTCTATATTTTTATTTCGTTTCAATAAAATCTCATCTGTCCTTCCAAATTCAAAGGAGCGATTCTGTTCATCTAAGGAAACAACAGATGATAGCACATAGGAATAGCTTTCGTTATGTACAGCTTCCTGCTGAGCGATGACTGCCAGAATGGATTGAACCGAAGAATCCGTTGCATACAAGGACAACAGCAATGCTGTTCTTGTTTGCGGACCGTCAAGCGTCGCAAGCAGACCAATTATTTTTAGATAGGCCTCCTGCTCCTCCTTCGTGAGATTTCTAAACTGCTTTACATCATTCGACATATTGATTTCATCAGCTTGCCAGTAGTTCCCTAATAATCTCTTATAAATCTTGTACCAATGTGGGTAAGCAATGTCATTCCAGTTCAATATCCCACTGGATTGTCCCCCAAATATCCCTGTAGATTTATTTGGATTTCTAGGCTCTAATGTTTTTGCTCTTTGCATCTATTATTACTCCTTCCAGCCATTCTTTTACGAGTGCTTCTTGGCTACCTCTAGGTGATTGCTCTATTTTTAAGCCTGGATACGCACAGCCCACATAATTTCTTATGAGATCGACCGCACGACAAAACAAGGCGTCACCACCAAACTGTGTATCTCCTGAACCAAACACATATAGGTTGGTGGGATTTTCCTTGATTCGTCGAATAAAAGGAACTATCTCATCCGGTACACTCCCCCGCCCCCAGGTAAATGTCCCGATGAATAGAAGGTCATAATCTACATAGTCAATTGTCGTTTCATCCTCTATGAATCGCATTTCTGTTTCATAGCCAAATGTCTCTAATCCGCCCCGTATCAGCTCCGCAATTTCCTCTGTATTTCCGCTATAACTAAGATAAGAAATTAGTGCCTTCATTAGCTTGAACACGACTCACATTCTATTAGTTCTACGGATGTAGATCGTACATAATAGGTTGTTTTTAGGCCACTGTTCCAAGCATCTAAATGTAATGCCAGTAAATCCTTCGCTTTGATGGTGTTTTGCACGTATAAATTCAAGGACACCCCTTGGTCGATGTGTCGCAGTCTCGCCGCGTTTTGCTTAATTGTCCAATGCTGGTCAATAAAATAAGCCGATTTGTAGAACCAGGTAGTCTCATTATTTAAATCCGGAACAGTTACCGGAATTTTATAGTCCTTCTTTTCCTCCGAATAAAATTTTTGAAAGATAGGATCAATGCTCGCAGTACTGCCAGCTAGTATAGAAGTAGACGAGTTTGGAGCAACAGCCATGAGATAGCCATTACGCATTCCGCATGTTGCCACCTGCTTCTTTAACTCCATCCATTTATCATCCTCATAGCCACGCTGGTCGAAATAGGCACCAGTTTGCCAATCAGACCCCGGGAATAAAGGATAGGCCCCTTTTTCCTCTGCTAGCTCCATGGAAGCCTTAATGGTTAGATACGCTATTTTTTCATATAACTTATCTGCAAATTCTACCGCCTCATCCGATTCCCAGCGAATACTATTAATCGCAAGTAGATGGTGCCAACCAAACGTCCCTAAGCCAATCCCTCTGTACCTAGCATTTGTACGCTCCGCCTGTGGAACTGGGATCATGTTTAAATCGATCACATTATCAAGCATTCGCACCTGTATAGGAATTAGCCGCTCTAACACGTGATCCGGCACTGCACGACCTAAATTGATAGAGGAGAGGTTACAGACAACGAAATCTCCCGCCTGTCTCCGAGTAACAATGGTGTCTCCGTCTAGCTGTATGGATTCAGAAATGGTCGGGCTTTGATTTTGGAAGATTTCTGTACATAGATTACTGCTATAAATCATCCCCTCATGCTTATTCGGGTTTCGACGATTCACCTCATCTCGGTAAAACATAAAAGGTACGCCTGTCTCTAATTGAGAGCGCATAACTCGTTTCATCAGCTCAATTGCAGGTACGGTCTCTTTTGATAGCTCCGGATGATTTACACATTCTGTATATTTTTCACGAAAAGAGCCGCTCCCTCTCTTTTCATCATAAAAATCCTCTAACGAATATCCCATTACTGTACGAACCTCATGTGGGTCAAATAAATGCCAATCCTCTCTCGCATCTACTTTTTCCATAAACAAATCAGGTAGACAAATACCTGTGAAAATATCATGTGCTCTTAAGCGATCATCTCCGTTATTTAGCCGTAAATCTAAAAACGTAAAGATGTCCTTATGCCAAACATCCAGGTATACTGCTACCGCTCCTTGTCGCTGCCCTAGCTGGTCCACACTGACTGCTGTATTGTTTAATTGTTTAATCCAAGGTAATACTCCGCTTGATGCTCCTATAAATCCTCGTATAGAAGAGCCACGGCTACGAATTTTCCCCATATAGACGCCTATTCCACCACCGTATTTGGATAGAGTAGCGACGTCCGTATTACTGTCATAAATCCCTTGAAGGCTATCATCCACTGTATCGATAAAGCAGCTCGATAGCTGACCATGGGGCTTTCCTGCATTCGAAAGAGTAGGTGTAGCTACAGTCATATAGAGATTACTCATTGCCCAATATGCTTCTTTAATCTTTTCTAGCCGCTTTTCTGTTTCTTCTTTCATTAAAGTCATTGCGATCACCAGCCAGCGCTCTTGCGGCAACTCTACAATCGCTTTATTAAAATCCTTTGCTACATATCTATCGAGCAAGGTTTTGAGGCCAATATAAGTAAACAAATTATCTCTTTCCGGAACAATTACTTCCGCCAGTTCTTGTAGTTCTTCGTCGGAGTAGGATTCCATTATGTTTCTGTCATAAATCCCTCGATTACTTAATTTTCTAACATTTTCCAGGAAACCAAGATATACTTTTTCAACATTTGTTCTACGGTTATCAGCTACTTGCTCATAAATATCCCAAAGATAAATTCGAGCTGCGACAAATGTCCAGTAAGGGCTTTGCTCGTCTAGTAGGCTGAGTGCATGAAGAGACATATCACGAGCCCAGCTATGGTCGTCATCATGTCTTGCTAGCCACTTTTGCTGATAGGTCAGGAGTGGGGTAAGCTTCTCTTTTCCAAATTCTTTGGATAATTTGTCTAACTGCACTGCTTTTTCTGTTTTTATTGACGTTGTCATATGAACTCCTCCTTTATTTGAGCAACAAAAAAAGCACTAACCATAGCCTCTTCGGCCGAGTCAGTGCTTACGTTTAAAAGTAGGAAACAAAAAGACATATTTATAAAAGTCCTCGCTCCCACCTCTCAACCCCCGAAGAAAGTGTTGCTTTTTCGACGACTAGGCAGGTCTACTGGCTCGTGCTTCTTCCTCCTGTTGACCTTCCCACGAATAAATCGCAGTGGCATTTTCAACAGTCGTCCACACTTACAGTTGCGGGGACAGCTTCGGCTTTTCACCGAATTCCCTATTAAACCGTAATGGTACCTAATCATCTATCAGTACAATATATTGTGTTTTATTTACTTAATAACCCTAACATATAGTGTTTAAACTTGTACATAGGAAGAAAGTCTTTCCTTATAGAATATTTATGTTTACAATATAATGGAAAGTGATATTGGAAAATTTAGAGAGAGGAAGAATAAAATGACTCAACCATTAGAAGAGCAAGAGCATTACGAGGAAGGACCGAAAGGAATTAGAGGTTGGCTGCTATTACCTATCATATATTTGTTTTTGACTGTAATATTTTCAGTCGGATATTTTATCATATCTTTCTTATTAATCAACTCTGGTGAATGGACAGAAGTGGTCACCTCCCCAGAAGTGCACCCTCATTTTGAGAAAGCTATTTATTTCGAAATGGCTTGTAACGCTCTCTTATTGTTTATTTCAATATATTTAATCATAATTTTCTTTAAAAAGAAAAAATTTTTCCCGAAAGCAATTATTTCCTATCTCATTCTTAGTATGATATTGGATATCGTTGATGCAATACTCATTAACAATGTAAGTACGGACAATGAGTCAGCTTCTATCAGTGTTTCCTCCTTTGTTTTGTCCATTATTTGGATTGCCTATTTCATGGTATCCAAGCGTGTCCATAATACATTTGTAAATGAATAAGAAAGCACAAGCACCTCTCTTTGCTCTGACAAGCATTTGGGGAATTACGTGGAAGCACTTGGCATCAAAATAAAAAGGCTTTGGATAATTTCCAAAGCCTCTTTCGTTTTTACTTACAAAATAATAATCGCCAAGATAATCGCTAAAACAATACGATAGATTGCAAATGGTGTAAGCTTAATCTTATCAATCAGCTTCAAGAAGAAGCGTATTGATATTAAAGCGAAGATAAATGCACTTACAAATCCTACGATATAAAACGAGAGATGATTTAAATCCATGTACTCCCAGTTTTTCACCAGTGATAGGAAGCTAGCACCTGCCATAATAGGCACTGCCATGATAAACGTGAAGTCTGCCGCAGTCTTATGATTCATCCCCAATAGAACCCCACCCGAAATAGTAGAGCCTGATCTTGAAAAACCTGGCCACAAAGATAGACATTGTATCAACCCAACGAGGATTGCCTGCTTATAAGTAATTTTATCCAATGAATTTGTTTTCGGATTCTTTGGACCGAACTTATCTGCAGCTATCATTAGGATGGCACCTAGCACTAAACCAATTAGTACTGTCTCTGTTGTAAACAAATGCTCATCTATGTAGTCCTCGAACAACACACCAAGCACTCCAGCTGGAATAAGCCCAACAATTACATGCGTTAGCTTTAACTGACTTCCTGGCGCTACATCCTTTATTTTATATAAGCCTACTAAGCTTAATAATCGTTTCCAGAAAACGACTACTACCGCTAGGATGGATCCTAGCTGAATAACTATTTTAAATGTATTCGCTGAATATTCACCTAAAAATTCCTTTGTTTGAAGCCACATGTCGTCCACAATAATCATATGCCCTGTAGAAGAAACCGGTGCGAATTCCGTCATTCCCTCCACAAAGCCAAGGATTAACGCTTTTAATAATTCTAGAATCTCCATAATATCTCCTTAGTTACGTTTTTTAAAATACCAAAACAAGAAAGCAATTCCTCCGATTGCGATAAGTGTATACGCGATATTTGAGTAAATATCCATATACGCTACAATGTCTTCCCAATTTTCTCCGACTGCTGCTCCAACTGAAACAAGAACCGTATTCCAAATCAGCGTTCCTAATGTAGTAAATAATAGGAACAACCAAAATTTCATATTAGACATACCGGCTGGAATCGAAATAAGGCTTCGAATCAGTGGCACCAATCTACCAAAGAATACTGCCCAAGGTCCATATTTATCGAACCAAGCATCCGCTTTATGAATATCACTTACTGTTAAACGAAGAAACTTTCCGTATTTCTTCACAATCTTTTCTAATCTTTCTACATCTAGTAAAAGACCTAATCCATAAAGAAGCGTTGCTCCTAATACAGAACCTAGGGTCGAAGCAATAATTACCCCTAGCTTCGTCATACTAGTAGTTGCAGTCATATATCCTCCCAACGTAAGGATGACCTCAGATGGAATAGGAGGAAAAACATTTTCTAACAAAATTAAGATAAAAACACCAAAATAGCCAAACTGGTTCATCCAGTCTGTAACCCATGCTTCCATTAAAACTCTCCATTCTTAAACATAATGTGTATCGACCAAATTTCGGACTGACTCCCTATTCGAATTGGTGGTCCCCAAAAACCGAAACCGGAGGATACGATTGCGTGCATTGCTCCTTTTTTTCTATATCCATAGTCTAACTCAAAAATCCTTTTCGTAAATAAGTGATTTGGCCACATTTGTCCTAAATGAGTATGACCTGAGACATGAAGATCTACATTTGCCTTTTCGGGTACCAGTAAATTAGAAGGTGTGTGGTCCATGACAAACCAAGGGAGATTCCTGTTTTCAGGACTCAGCTCCTCTAAACTCTTTCTGTGTTTGTTCGTTAGATCCTCTCTACCTGTTAAATAGAACGCTTTTGCTACTTCTATAGTTTCATCTAACAGCATTCGAACATTGGAGCCCTTCATTTCTTCCACTAGCTGTGGGATTTTCCCTCCATAATATTCATGATTACCTAGCACTCCATAAATACCATACGTGGAAGTTAGCTGTTTCATCACTTCGGACATGCCATTTTTTACGTACCAGATAGGATCATCATCTACTAGATCCCCTACTAATAATACTAAATCCGGCTGTTCCTCATTTGATATTCGGACAAACCTTTGTAAATGTGCCTTATTGGATAATAAACCAAGATGGAAATCAGATGCAACCACTACCTTTAATTCTTCTATAGTAGATTCCTTTTTAGGGATGGTGATAGATAACCTTCTTACTACCGGTGTATAGGCCTTATAGGAACCATACAGGAGGATAGAAAGGAATAGTAGGAAAATAACCCAGCCAATTGTCCCGATTTTTTCAGGGAACAAAAAGGCTGCTATTGTACCAAGCGGGATAAGAATCAGGCCATACTGCAATATAGCCATCCAATAAGCACCAATAACTTGAAAGAATTTTAGTTGATGGTTCAGCCTTGCTAAAACCATGGAAAATGCAATCAATCCCCACGCAAAGCTAAACAATACAATATTCACTGAGAAGTAAGAATTCAGCCATGCCCATACATTCCAACCAAAATAAAAGACAATTGCTCCATATAAAACGAGTACAGATATTATAGCTCCGATTTTCTTCATCCTTGTAATCTCCATTATTTAACTTTTTCAATTAGTATAACAGAAATGTTGTTTTTCCTCCTTCTACGCCTCTAGACCGAGAAGAAAATCCTTTTTAAGCCCGTTTAGTAGAAACCGTACAGCTGGTAAGCTTTAGATACAGTACGAGAGGAGGAACATACACATGAAAAAATTCTGGTTAGTAGTAGCAGGAATTATTGCAGGCATTACGGCTCTTTCTACACTTGGAGCAATTCTAGGTCTCGGTATCTCCGGCTTATTTGTGATAGCAGGGGCTCACTTTTATCTAAAGAGTAATACCACCCTATTAAAAGTTTTCTGGGCAATAATTGGTATCATCGGCTTATTATCAGCCGTTTCTAATATTCCAGGCCTGCTTGGAATTATAGCAATTGGAGCACTTTATTACATCGTGAAAAAATGGAAGCAACTAGAGAATCACTCTTCTATTTCTCAGCTAGATACAAATGATCCATTTGTTAACTTTGAAAAGCAATGGAACGATTTATACAAATAAAGGAGGATACGAACATGGCAACATTATTACAAAGACTAAAATATAGTATAGAAGCAGATCTTCATAAACTATTTGACAAAAAAGAAGAGAAAAACCCAATCGCAATGCTTAATCAATACATCCGAGAAGCGGAAAAACAAACGGAGCAGACAGGGAAATTGTTAGAAAGACAAGGAAAATTAAAAGCAGAGCTCGAAAAAGAGTTAGCAGAAACGATTCAAATGGTCGAAAAACGCCAGAAACAAGCAGAGCTTGCACGAACTGCAGGAGAAGATGATTTGATCACCTTCGCCGAAGCAGAGGTGTCAGCTTATAAGGAACGCGCAGCGGTAGTAGAGAACACTATTCATCAGACTACACAGGAGCTCTTTGAGCTAGAGCGCAAATATGAAGAAATGAAGCATAAGGTCAAGGATATGAAAGTCCGCCAGCTTCAGCTTATGGGGAAAGAAAATGTAATAAGAGCTCATCAACAAATGGATCGTATGCTCCACCCTGAATCAAAGCAACAAAATTTTGCTACGTTCAATCAAATGGAAAGCTATATAGAACGCCTTGGTCAGAAGATAGACAAAGAGCATGAAATTACTTCTATGGAACAGCGCCTAGAAATATTAGAAAAAAACAACCAAACCAAGCAGGAAATTGTGTAAACTATTTAGTAGATACTGGAGAAGGCTTATGCCTTCTCCTTCACTTGTAAGTCTAGAAGGGAGGAAAACAAATATGAGAGACAACCAGACAAATAAGCTAGCATTCTTACTCATTTGTTTTGTTTTTCTTGTTTTTATAGAGGCAGTTGTTTTTGGAAATGGAAATATTATTTTGGTATTAATCGGACTCGGACTCATGTACTTTAGTCTCCGCAAGCAATCCAAAAGCTTATTTTGGACAGGATTTATTCTATTAGTCATCGCTATTCTCTCTATGTGGAGTCTAAGAATTTTCGTTGTCGGGATTATCTCCTATTTTCTTTATAAGCTCTGGAAAAATGAACCTGTTACAGACGTTATACGACCTACCGAAAAGTTATATGAGGATATTCCAGATCAAGTGATACAAAACAAGCTGTTTTCCACCCAAACAACCCCCTTTCAAGCTTACGAATGGAAGGATATACACGTCCAAAGCTTTTATGGTGATTTTTTAATAGATGTAACAGAAACCGTACTACCAAAGGGCACTTCTTTTATCTCAATCCGCCAATCCTTTGGGAAAGTTACTATTCATATTCCTTATGAAATTCCAGTAAGAATACATTATGCAACCGTAATCGGAGAAGCAAACCTTCTCGGCCGAGGACCACAACGTCTTTGGAACCATACTGTCTTACTTAAAGATGGTTACAGGGACGATGTTACACACACATCCGATCTTGTTATCATTGTTTCCACATGGATTGGGGATATCGAGGTGATTAGAAAATGAAAATCTTTCTAGGACAGGGTATCTCTATTTTTCTTTATTTTCTTCTATTAATCATTGGGGTCTTATATGTTATATGGGGATGGCCAAACGAAGAAGCCTGGTGGTCCCTTCTACGTGACACGTATGCAGAGGTGCCTTTTGGAGCTTGGATTATCATTATTACTGCTATCATTAGCTTTCTTATTTCATTTAACACCCTTCAAAAGGTACGAAATCAGGAAAAAAGGATAGAAACAACCTTGCGTCCCCTTATTCATCCGGAGACGTATAAACCTCCGAAAAAAAGGATCACGTATTCAAAGAGAATGCATGTGACAGCAAAAGAACTCGAGACCCTTATCCTTACTCAGCGAAAAACGTTACAGAGAATTACTGACGAAAAAGCAGAAGCGCAAGAAAAAATAATACAAGAGCAAATTATACAGGAACGCCAGCGTCTTGCCAGAGAGCTCCATGATTCGGTATCGCAGCAGCTATTTGCTGCTTCTATGCTTCTTTCCACGATGGTAGAGATGGAGGAGGCAAAAAGCGGTGAGGCCCCGAAGACACTCATGCAGACCGAAAAGATTGTCCAGCAGGCCCAGCTCGAAATGCGAGCATTACTGCTTCACTTACGTCCAGCTGCCCTTCACAATAAAACATTAAAAGAAGGGCTGGAGGAATTGTTACAGGAGCTTCAGGCAAAGGTTCTCTTTACCATCCGCTATCGGCTCGAGGAGGTTCCTCTTTCAAAAGGCGCAGAGGATCATTTATTCCGCATCGCACAAGAAACCTTATCCAATACGCTACGCCATGCGAAAGCGACAGAGCTGGATGTGCTTTTTGTAGAGCGAGATAACCTAGCCATCTTCCGAGTACAAGATAACGGGGTTGGGTTCGAGACAGGAGAAGGAAAAAATGGCTCCTATGGCATACAAAGTGTACGAGAGCGAGCGGTTGAAATAGGAGGTACGTGTAAGGTTGTTTCCGTCCCTTCTCAAGGCACGATTGTCGAAGTAAAAATTCCTATTTCCACAGAGGTAAATAGCCTATCAGTTAGCGAGGAGGAAGCAAGCAATGATCCGAATACTATTAGCGGATGATCACGAAATGGTGCGAATTGGGGTAGCAGCCTACCTTCAATCACAGCCTGATATGGAGGTAGTAGCGGAGGCTACGAACGGACGGGAGGCAGTCGACCTGGCTCTTTTACATAAGCCAGACATCATTTTGATGGACATGGTCATGCCTATAATGAACGGTGCAGAGGCTACGAAGGAAATCGTATCCAAATGGCCGGAAGCTAAAGTGATGGTTGTTACTAGCTTCATCGATGACGACAAGGTATATCCTGCCTTGGAGGCTGGTGCGATAAGCTATTTATTGAAAACCTCCAAAGCCTCTCATATTGCTGATTCTATCCGTAAAACGTTAACTGGGAGTGCAGTACTAGAGCCTGAGGTTACCGATAAAATGATGCAGCGGATGAGAAAAGGTTCTAACCGAGCTCTACATGAGGAGCTGACGGATCGAGAGTTAGAAGTCCTTTTGTTGATGACTGAAGGGAAAACAAACCAAGAACTAGCGGATACCCTATTTATCGCATTGAAGACTGCCAAAACACATGTAAGTAATATCTTATCGAAGCTCGAGGTGAATGATCGAACTCAGGCTGTCATCTATGCATTCGAGCACCAGCTTGTACAAAATAAGAAATAACGAATCTGCGCCCTCTGACATATAGTATTAAAAAGTGTATAAAGGGTGATTATGAAAAATGCCACGCAGCAAAGCAAACCAAGCAGCTAGAAACAATGCTCAAGAGCAGGGGACCGTTAGCTTAGGAGTCACCGTCGGCTTCTTAGGTTCTATTCTGGTTACTTTAGGTTTTATTGTTCAAAATTTCGCAGACGCCATCGTTATTTCTGAGCTAAAAGAAAACGAGCAAAGAAACTCTTCCACTTCTTCTAAGAAAGAAAAGAACAATAGTTCAATTTCAGCTAAGCAACTAGATGATATCCAAAGAAAGCTGGACCTCTTGATCAATGAAATGGAAACCCTTAAGAAAAGGGGATGAACTCGAACATTTCGAAGTCATCCCCTTTCTTTTATTCTAAGATTAACCATTCTGATAGAAATTCTGTATGATCTTCCCCGTGATATTCGTTGAAAAACTCCACAAAGGCTTCCGTATCAACATATTCAAATTGAAACTCGTTAAAATATGCAGATAGAAACTCAATAGTTTTTTCATGGCCTCCCTGCTCCTTGAAAAACTCTCTTAATATGATAGGGAATTTCCCATATAAGCTAGGGCCATGTACCATTCCAAATTCTGTAACCGGAATGTTGGCATGTTCTTTTTGAAACGCTTTATGTCTAGAAGCATGAATTTCCGCATCACGAAAGCCTATCTTTTCCCCTGTCTCGCTACTGTATAACTGCGTCGTATAGGTAGATTCTAAGAGAGTAGTTAAGCTTTCATCTAACCAAGACTCCTCATACGAATCGCTCGACACCATATAATAAAACCATTGATGAGCAAGCTCATGTACCAAGACGAAGTGATATCTCCCATTCCTATTCCATATTTCAACAATATTAGGATACTCCATCCCATTATTATTTACGACAACATCTATTTCCTTTGTAGGATTATCCCCGATGTTTTCCTCTAAAAATAGGAATGCCTTTTGTCCATCTAAAGCAATTTTATTCAGTGTATCTTTATCATCGTACGGATAAAAATATCGCATTTCCGTATCATTTGCTTGGTTTGTTACAAAAATCCATTCTGTCGGGTCTAGCAATGCTAGGTAAAAGTCTTTTATATTCTTCGCATGTATTCTTCCTTGCTTAACAGGTTTTATTTCCCCATCCTCTGCGGAGCTCGCTACTAAATATTCTCTAGCCAGCTTATAAGTGATATCATAATTTCCATAGCCCGTATCGTAAAATTCTCCATGATGATAGTAAGGATGAAGATCCCATCTATCCGTATACCTCCCCAGCATTGGGTACCATAACGCCAGATAAAAATTATTATCTACATGCGCTAAACGTTGCCCATTTACCGGTGGCATAAGCATATATTCTACTTTTAAGGTGGTGCTCTCTCCAGGATGAAGTTTTTTATCTGGAGTTACATGAAGCATTGTATCCTCCAGCGTGTAGCTAAGCTCTTTCCCCGCTTCCCCTGTGATAGAAGAAATCTCTGCCTCTCCCGGCATATGCAACGAGTAATCAACATTTTCCTTAGTCATCGCATTCGGAATAAAATAAAACCCGATATCCTCCCAAACGCTTTTCGATTCATTTACCACTTTAATTTCAGCAGAAATATAGAAGCGCAAATCCTCCGCTTGCTGAATATCAATCTTATAGCTACCTCTCGAGCCAGGTAGCTCCGATAAAGGAACCTTCCGTTTAGAAGAATTTTTTTGCTCATCTTTCACTACCGAATTTTTCTCTACTGCTGCTTCCTCTTTTGGTAACAAAAAAAAGGCACCAACACTTAGTAAAATAGCAATCACAACTGATCCAATTATTCTATATATTCCAATAATATACCTTCTAAATATTGGGGAATTGGTGCTTCATAAATAGAAAAACCGCATCTCTCGGGAGATGCAGTTGATTAGGTTGCTAGATTTAATGAGTGAATAATCCCAGCGTGCACGCCTTCATGCCAGACGATGAATTGTACCAGCGCATCGACAGTTTCCATCGTATGCAAGGTGCCAATTTGCATTGCTTCCGGTAAGTATTCTGATAGATTTTCTTTTAATAAAGCAATGATCCTTGGTGCCTGCTCCTCTAATGCATGCACCAATTTTTCTGTGCTTGGCGGCTCATCCTTCCATTGTGCGGGACTTGTTCCCGGTATAAAAAATGGGGCCCACTCAGGGTTAACAACTTCATATGTAGGTACAGCTTTTTTTGTCAAAAGCTCCATTTGGATATAGATATGACCCACATTCCACCGAATAGTATTATGAAAACCTGGTGGCTGGCTATCCCATTTTGATAAGTCACTTTGTTTTATTCTTCCTAAGGTGTATACTCGAGCAAAATTTAGTTGATCTAGCGCTTCCATGCTTCCACCCCTTTTTTATTTGAGTATAGCATTCTGTTTGCGAATATGGTATTTTTTATCAAAAGGAGTGATTACTATACAAATGGATATTTTTCTTCGTCTTATGAAACGCCTACCCCTCGAACATCCCCTAATATCTTACCTAGAGAACCGAACGCAAAGCATAGAAGCCGGCATTTCTGGCGAGGCATACGTAGATAACTTTCTGAAGCAAGTCACCTTCCCTAAAAATTATTCCATCTTGAAGGATTTACACATTTCCTTAAAGGACGACCACTATCTCCAAATCGACTCGCTCATTCTTACACAGAAATATGTTGCTATCTTAGAAATAAAAAATATTAAAGGCACCCTCTATTTTCAGCGGAATCCTGAACAGCTTCTAAGAGTCATCGACGGAGACACAACCTCCTTCAAATGCCCCGAGCAACAAATCAAACGCCACGCCAAGAGCCTGGGTATACTGCTAAAGCAACAAGGCATCTCCCTCCCAATCAAACCCTTTATCGTATTTGCCTACTCCAAAACCATCGTCGCTCAGCCACCTCGCGAAACAAAAGCCGTAATCGGATGCGATATCGCCATGCATATCGAAGAACTACATGCTCTCCCAGATAAAATAACTTCCGCTAAGCTTCGAGGACTGGTGAAATTCCTGCAGGAGCACAACACCCCGTTTATCCCGAAGCCACTATCGACCATATTTGACTTGGATATTGCCTCTGTAAGAAAAGGGCTGCTCTGTCCCACATGCTTAAGAATAGTGGAGGTCAGCGGTGGGGGTTGCCCAGTGTGCGGAACCAAGAAGAAGCTGATGCTTCAGCAAGGACTGGAGGACTGGTTCTACTTATGCAAGGACACGATTACTAATAAGGAATGCATGGAGTTTTTGGGGTTGAAGGACAAGTATGCAGCTTCTTATGTATTGAGAAATTCTGGACTCCATTCATCAAACAAAACTCGAGGAAGATATTATTTTCTTCCCAAGCCAGTGCCAATTTTGAAGAAATAATACTTATTCTTAAGGTAGATGAACAAGATGAAAGCGATATCTGCTGAGTGATATAGATAAGAGACATTTTGTTATTAAGCGCACTTACTCCTTGAATTTATTCCTAACAGAATTACAACATTAGGCCGAGTTTTTACAACATTGCTCTTCATTTTTACAACATTCTCGTCTTTTTTTACAACATTCTCGTTCGGAGGAACTCTCTCCTTCCAGAATTACAACATTAGGCCGGGTTTTTACAACATTGCTCTTCACTTTTACAACATTCTGGTCTTTTTTTACAACATTCTCGCTCGGAGGAACTCTCTCCTTCCAGAATTACAACATTAGGCCGAGTTTTTACAACATTGGTCTTCATTTTTACAACATTCTCGTCTATTTTTACAACATTCTCGCTCGGCGGGTCTCTCTGCTCCCAGAATTACAACATTAGGCCGAGTTTTTACAACATTGGTCTTCATTTTTACAACATTCTCGTCTTTTTTTACAACATTCTCGCTCGGTTAGACTAGCTGCGCTCTCACAACACAAAAACCCCCTCACCAAGAGGGGGTTCCATCCAATCACGACACTGCCTGAACGCGCACAGTGACTTTGAAAAGATCTCCGTCCACTTCAATATTTAGCACACCGCCATGCAAATCTACAATAGATTGAGCAATCGCAAGACCTAGTCCCGATCCCTCTGTATGACGAGAGGTGTCTGCTCGTTTAAATCGTTCTGTTAGTTCCTCTATATCATTATTGCCTAATTCATAGTTAGCAATATTCTTTATGACAAAAACAGCTTCCTGCCCTTCCTGGTCCAGATTGATATAGACTCTCGTATTCGGCATTGCATATTTTAATGTATTGATGATGAGGTTATCTAACATTCGCCACCATTTTTGGCCATCGACATAGGCCATGATTGGCTTCGTTCCGATTGTTACTCGGAAGTCGAGTCCTTGTTTATCGATATCCTCTTGATGCTCGGCAATGGCCTGGGTTAAAAGCTGCACCAGATCGACCTTGCGTTTTTCCAGCTCCATGTTGCCCGATGCCATCTTGGATACCTCAAATAGGTCCTCAATCAATGTTTTTAATCGCAGCGATTTTTTGTCCAGAATCGCAATATATGAAGCTCGCTCTTCATCTGTTAAATTAGGGTTCTTCAGTAAATCCGTGTACGTAATAATCGACGTCAAGGGTGTTCGTAAATCGTGACTCACATTGGTGATGAGCTCGGTTTTCAAGCGCTCACTTTTCACTTGCTCGGTTCGAGAGGTTTGAACTCTTCCTCGAAGGTGATTTAGGTTTGCTGCCAATTGTGCAATGGCCGAATGTCCCTTTACTTCTATTTCTGTCTCCCCTATTCCCTTCACCATATCCTCTGACTTTCGGATAATTCGATTTAAATAAGAGGTCTTAGATAATAAAATAAATAGTGTTGGGAAACCAATGAAAAGAGAAGCCCCTATCCAGACTACGATAGCTTCTGGAACTTGAAGTAAAAGCATCGTTCCAAACCCCCAGAAAAAGATAACCACTAGGAGAATCAATATCTGAAGACCAATAGTGCGAACCTTAAAGAAACCTTTTATGGATTTCCACGCCCCCAATATCCAGCTATTCTCCCAATCCTTCCGAGCGTAATCCCTTATAAACCATTCACACATATATATAGTTACAGCAAATAATAAAGCCGAAAACACTAAACTGGTAATAGGAATATCCATATATCTATAGGAGTATAGGATCGACCAGACGAGTCGATTGGAAAACAAGAGAGCAAAATAAGCACAAACAACAATCAGCGCTATGCGTACATCTATCGGCAACGCTCTAAATTTCTCTCTTCCAGGCTTATAATCAAAGAGCTCTCTATTCCCTCGATATAATCTTACAAAAAGGAAGCCTGCAATAATTCCACCTACAAGTAGACCATAGAAAATCCATTGCCTTGTAACAAAATCGCTATATTCATAAGCTCTACTGCCGTTCAAGATACTATCCTTTGTAATAGCAATCGTTCCTTTAAATCGTTCTGGAGGAAGAGAGATGTTAAAGGACTCTGTCGGATAATAAATCGGGTTCTCTGTTAGGTATCCATTTTTACTGGAATATACTTTCTCGAAAGCAAGCTTACCGTCCAAGCCACCACTAGTAAATTTCTCTCCTGTCTTCACATTCTCTAGGTCATAGACAAATTGAGATTGACGATACTCAAATTCTCTCTTCGCTCGTTCCAGCGCTTGAAAATAAGCATCAACTTCTTTCTCTTTTTCCTTTTTTATTTTATTCTCCACATATTCATCGTCCTGGAAATTGCGAGTGATATCCTTTATTTTTTGATCTCTTTCATCGATTAAGGCTTGATCCTCGACCCCCTCATACTGCATGCGGATGGAATCCAACTGACTCTCCAGGTTACCATATCGATAGCGATACTCTTCTATATCAGAAGGACTTACAGTAATCTCCTTCTTTAATTCCTCCGGGTCTAGCTCCACTAACGCTAATGGGACAAGCTCTGTTTGATATTGCGATAGCTCAGATTGAAACTCATCACTGTCAAAATAATTTTTCCCTATATAATTCCGACCCTCATCTACAAGCGTATAAAGAGAAGTAATTGCTATTACTGCCAAAAGACTAAGCAGGATTACTTTCCCTAATTTCATTTTCATCCGGTAGTTCCGCCTTTCATCACTCTTATAATTTGTTTAAAGCTGTTATTTTCCAAAATGATAGGGAAAAGGTTTAGTGTAAAATAAACAATGCACAATAGTCCTAATAGAATTGCCGCCATTGATAAAATGATGCTTGCCTTACTTGTCGATTTTGTAGCCAACGCCCCACACCACCTTTAAATATCGAGGATTTTTAGGATCTGCTTCAATCTTCTCTCGAATCTTCCGGATGTGTACTGCGACGATGTTTTCTGCGTTGTATGCGGGCTCGTTCCAAACTCGCTCATAAATGTCATGAATGGAAAATACGCGACCGGCATTCAGCATGAGCAGCTCTGTAATTTTGTATTCGATTGGCGTGAGCTTAACCGGTTCACCTTCGACTGTTAGCACCTTCGCTTCTTGATTTAACGTTAGTCCATTCACTTCGATGACCTCTTGCTGCCCTTGAAAGGTTCCAAGCTTTGTATACCGACGGAGCTGTGATTTTACACGAGCAACAAGCTCCATTGGATGAAAGGGCTTTGTTACATAATCGTCTGCTCCAACAGATAGACCATGAATCTTATCTGAATCCTCTGCTTTGGCACTTAGCATAATGATTGGAACATTACGCTCCTCTCGAATCTTAAAAGTAGCTGAAATTCCGTCCATATTCGGCATCATAATATCTAGAATAATGACATGGACCTCATTCTCTTTCAGTAATTGTAGAGCCTCTCTCCCATCCGCTGCCTTTAATACTCGATAGCCTTCATTTTTTAAATAAATTTCAATTCCATCTCTGATATCTTGGTCGTCATCTGTAATTAACACTGTGTACATGCTCACCATCTACCTCCCTTGCACCTGTCATTATTGTATCGTTCAATTATGAACATTCTCGTAGCATAAATCTGAAGAAATTCTTAAGAAAATTATAACCTTTTTATACCATTATCGGTTTCAAAAGGTTATTTCCGCTATTCTAAACGAAAAAAACGCCAGCAGTTAGACTGCCAGCGTTCACATTTATAAGGGACATTTTCAGCTATTAGTGGAAACATTTTTCATGTAATCAAAAATGTAAAGGGTTATTACAGAGCCTTCTCTTCAAATCGGTTTAGATCCTTGTTAAGCCCCATCGCTACTAGTACATCCCCCTCTTTGACAATATCCGTAGGCAGCGGGTTTATATTCACAAGATTATCCCTCCTAATAGCGAGGATGTTAACCCTGTATTTCCCTCGAAAATTTAGGTCCTGTAAGGTTTTATTATCAATGAGCTTGGTTGCATGATATTCCCCAATGCTATATTCATCAGAAAGGTTGATGTAATCAACGAGATGATTAGAGGACATCGAATTAGCTACTCGAATCCCCATATCTACCTCAGGATGAATCACACGATCAGCACCAATTTTTTCTAGAACTTTCTGATGATAAGTATTTTGTGCCTTCACCCACACTTTATTAACACCAAGCTCCTTAAGATTCAATGTCGTTAGTACACTTGCTTGAATATTTTCTCCGATTGCCACAATTACGTGGTCAAAATTTCGTATACCAATCGATTTTAAAAAGGATTCATCTGTAGAGTCTCCTTGGATTGCTTGCGTGGAATAGTCGAGAAAATTTTCTGCTCGTTCCATAGCTATATCAATCGCTAGTACTTCATGACCTAAGGAATATAACTCTCTACACACGCTACCACCGAATCTTCCTAGTCCAATTACTGCAAATTGTTTTTCTGTTTTTGACATGTTGCTCGCTCCTACTCATTTTATCTGCTTTCAATTCATCTAATTACTCATTCTTACGAGAATAGTTCACGGGCTAGACCAAAAGTAGCCCTTCCTAAAAGGATTCACTACGCATCACTTTTCTAGACATGGCTTCCCGTCTCCTCGGATTCAACGATGGAAATATACACATATTACTCCTCTCTTTAGTATCTGTAAATACAATTAAATAGATGATTTTTTCGTAATCCCATTAGAAAAACCTATAAACCATTCCATGAGTGAGGACAATCTAACCATTTTTTAGAATACCTGAAACTTTCTCTGTTCTTACGTGTCTAATACAGTAAAGGAGGCAAAAATGATGAAAAAACTTTTCTTAACATTCATCGCTTTTTCTTTCGTTCTATTTTTAACGGCTTGCGGAACAAGTGATAATAATGCCAATAAGGATGAAGAAAAAGACCCTACTAGCGGGGAGGAAAATATGGAGAATACTATTGCGACTTCTATAGATATGAAGGATAACGAGGACGCTGTGTTTATTATTGAAAATGAATCACAAGAGGATGTACAGCTTACCTTCTCTAGTGGACAAGAGGTAGATTATCATCTACTTGACGAAGAGAAGAAAGAAGTATTCAGCTACTCAGCAAACAAGATGTTTACACAAGCAATTAAAGATAAATTGCTAGGACCAAACGAAAAGATAGAAGTTCCTCTAGATCTACCAAACGAATTAGCAGCTGCTAACATTCCAGAAGGCTCCTATACAATCGTTGCTTGGTCTACAGCAAATGAACTTGCTGAACAAAAGGTGGAAGCATCGTATGAATGGAAAGATGGTAGCAAGAACGAGGCGACTGCTAACGAAAGTGGAAATGAACAAGCTGCAGGCACAGTAAACATATACCGTGCTGACCCAACAGTTAGTTATGTGGAGCCACATAAGGCTTCCATAGACTCAAGTAAAGATATGGTACATGAAATTTTTGACCAGTTAGATACGAAAGTAACCCTTGAGGACTATAGCTTCGAAAATGAAGAGAAAACACTTGTATTGAACATGTCAGGAATCTTAGAAAATGTAGAAGGTTCAGCAGGGGAAGCCATTTTCGTAGGAAGTATTCTTCATTCTTATTTTGATGCTTACCCAAGCTTAGAGGAAATCCTCTTCAAAGAAAACGGTCAAAATGCAGAACTTCCGCATTTCGGTCCGGTAGAAGTATTTACTCGCGACGATGTATACACCAAGCCAGAATAACAAAGAAAACGTGAGAGTCATTTGCGACTCTCACGTTTTTCATTTTCCTATTCACATTTATTATTCAGACAACGTTCGCATTCAAACATGGGAGATTCGACTTTTTCTTGGATGACGCATCCACATTCAAGACAGATTTTCGGGTTTTTCTCTGTTGTTTGCTTGTTCATACCAATCACCTCCTATAGTTTTGCATAGCCTGGAATCGTAAGAAATTCTACAAATGTATCTTCTTTAATTAGCGTCAAGAATAGCTCTGCCGCCTCTAAATAACGTCCTTTACTGTAGTTCTCGTTTCCATAGATGCCCTTTAGCTTTCCGAGCTCCTCGGTGAGGACTTGCTCAACGAGTGGAAACGTAATTTTTTGACCATTTTCTAGTTTGCCCTCTGGGTGGCGAACCCATTGCCAAACTTGAGTCCGGGAAATCTCTGCAGTAGCAGCATCTTCCATTAGATTATTAATCGGAACTGCTCCATTTCCTCTTAGCCAAGCTGCGATGTATTGAACACCAACACTGCAGTTCATTCGAAGCCCTTCCTCTGTAATGGTTCCAGTAGGCACCTCTAGTAATTCCTCAGCAGTCACTTCCACATCCTCGCGTTTGCGATCGATTTGGTTCGGAGTAGGCATATGCTCATTAAACTGCTCCATCGCTACAGGAACTAATGCCGGGTGCGCCACCCATGTTCCATCGTGTCCATCGGTAGCTTCTCTGCGTTTATCCTCTCGGACCTTTGCAAAAGCTGCTTCGTTTGCTTCCTCATCATTTTTAATAGGGATTTGAGCTGCCATTCCTCCAATAGCTGGGGCATTTCGGCGATGGCACGTTTTAATGCATAGCTGTGTGTAAGCCCTCATAAATGGCGAAGTCATCGTGACCTGACCACGGTCCGGCAGGATAACCTCTGGATGATTACGTAGTCGCTTGATATAGCTAAAGATGTAATCCCAGCGACCGCAGTTTAGACCAGCCGAATGCTCTTTTAATTCATATAAAATCTCATTCATTTCAAACGCCGCTGTTATAGTTTCGATTAGCACAGTCGCTTTAATTGTTCCTACCGGTATACCGAAACGCTCTTGTGCATATACAAAAATATCGTTCCAAAGCCTTGCCTCTAAATGACTTTCAAGCTTTGGTAGATAGAAGTACGGACCAGTTCCTCGAGCCAATAGCTCTTTCACATTATGATAGAAATAAAGACCGAAATCGAAGAAGCTGCCAGAGATAGAATTCCCGTCAATATGCACATTCTTCTCCATTAAATGCAGGCCACGAGGGCGAACAATTAGAACCGCTGTTTCTTCGTTTAATTGATACACCTTTCCAGTTTCAGGCTGTGTATAGGAGACTGTTTTACGGACTGCATCTCGCATGTTCAATTGACCTTCAATCATATTTTCCCATGTAGGAGAAGTTGCGTCCTCAAAGCATGCCATAAACATCTTTGCACCAGAGTTAAGAGCATTAATGACCATTTTCCGATTAACAGGGCCTGTGATTTCTACTCGTCGATCCTGCAAATCCTTTGGAAGAGGAGCAATCGTCCAGTCGGCTTCACGGATATGCTTCGTCTCTTCTAGGAAATTAAGAGACGCCCCCTTACTTAGCTTTTCCTGACGGTCTCTCCGAGCAATCAAGAGCTCTTTACGTCGCTCATCAAATTTTTGATGAAGAGATGCTACGAAGTCTAATGCTTCCGGTGTCAGAATCTCCTTGAGACCCTCCACCTCTTCTCCAACAATTTCTATATTTTTTACTGTCGTTTGTTCCATGCCATCTGCCTCCATTCTCTAATCAAGCAAATTGCGCTACTTCCGTAGAGCCTTTCATTGCTGTTGTAGATGATGTTCCACCAGAGATCACTTGTGAAACCTCATCGAAGTATCCTGTACCAACCTCACGTTGATGCTTCGTAGCCGTGTAGCCCTTCGATTCATTCGCAAATTCTGCTTGCTGAAGCTTAGAGTACGCTGCCATTCCATTAGTTTTATAGTCATGAGCAAGCTCAAACATACTGTGATTCAATGAGTGGAAACCAGCTAATGTTACGAACTGGAACTTGTAGCCCATCTTCCCTAGCTCTACTTGATATTTTGCTATCGTTTCTTTGTCTAGGTTCTTTTCCCAGTTAAAGGATGGTGAGCAGTTATACGCTAACATTTTGCCCGGGAATTTCTCATGGATAGCATCTGCAAATTGCTTTGCTTCCTCTAAGCTCGGATGAGATGTCTCACACCAAACTAGGTCTGCATATGGTGCATAAGCTAAACCTCGAGCAATCGCTTGATCAATTCCTGCTTTTGTACGATAGAAGCCTTCTGGTGTTCTTTCTCCTGTAATAAATTCATGGTCGCGTGGATCGATATCGCTTGTAACCATGTCTGCTGCATCTGCATCCGTACGTGCAATAATGATGGTTGGTACCCCACATACGTCTGCCGCTAAGCGAGCTGCTGTTAAGTTACGAATAGCATTTTGTGTTGGAAGTAAAACCTTCCCTCCTAAATGACCACATTTCTTTTCAGATGCCAGTTGGTCTTCTAAATGGACTCCAGCTGCTCCTGCTTCAATCATTCCTTTAATAAGCTCGAATACATTTAGTGGACCACCAAATCCTGCTTCTGCATCCGCAACAATAGGAGCAAACCAATCAAACTCTTCTTCTCGGCCTTCTGCTTGGTCAATTTGGTCTGCACGTTGCAGTGCCTGGTTGATACGTTTTACAACGGCTGGCACACTATTTGCTGGATATAAGCTTTGATCCGGATACATTTGACCTGATAAGTTTGCATCCGCCGCCACTTGCCATCCACTTAGGTAGATAGCCTGCAATCCCGCTTTCACTTGCTGAACAGCTTGGTTACCAGTTAACGCACCTAGAGCATTGATAAAGTCCTCCTTATGAAGAGAATTCCATAGGCGCTCTGCTCCTTTTCTTGCTAATGTATATTCAATTTGAAGAGAGCCTCGTAGTTTAATAACATCTTCAGCAGAATATGGTCGCTCAATCCCTTTCCAACGCTCCTCACTCCATTGCTTTTGTAGTTCTTCTACTTGTTGTTGTCTTTTTGTCATTCATAACACACCTCTCTACTAATTTTTGGATTTCTATTCTTTTTACTGTATCATAACAGTTAACTTTATTATAATGTAATATATAACAGAATAGAAACAATTGTATGAGTATTTGGATAAAATGCATAATTTTGGGGATGAACGAAAAATAAGCGTGATGAGTCATAAAATTTTCAAAGGGGTGTAGTGATGGAAATTACCAAAGACCAATTAAAGAAGTATGGCAATCTATTAGAGGAGTGGATTCCAAAGGAGGCTTCAATCGCTATCGCTTCACAAGGACAGTACATTTATTATGGAGCTGGGATTCAGGATTTGCAGATAGCAGAGGGACAATTAGTAGAGAAGGGAAGTATTGCAGATCTTGTTATACAGACCGGGAAAAGAGCAGAAGCTACAATGGACATGACATTATATGGTTTGCCATATTACGGAATCGGCTACCCGATCGAGCTAAATGGCGAACAAGCCGCACTCATTGTAATCCTTCCTCCAAATCACACTGTTACAGTAACACCACCCGTTCGCTTTCTTACCGGAAAACGAGAGGAAGAATGGAAGCCAATTTCTATCGAGAGGATTTCACACATCGAGAGCCTTCAAAAGAAGACATGGTTCTACGCTGAGGAGAAACCATATAAGATTAATACTGCTCTCAAGGAGCTAGAACGAAAACTGCCAGCCCAATTTTTACGAATACACAGATCGTATATAGTAAATATTGATTTTATTGATAAAATCGTTCGTGATTTTTCCTCTAATTTAGTGATTGTATTACAGAGTGGCAAAGAGCTGCCAGTTAGCCAATCCTATTTAGCTAGCGTGAGAGAAACTTTAGGGTTTTAAAAAGGGGCACTCTTTAGTACCTTTCTTATGTTATTACTTAAACAGCAAACAAATACCCCAAGATAACTAAAATTCACCGAAAAGGAAGCGTAATAAAATCCTGGTAGAAGTAGATAATAAAGAAACAAACAGTAATTTACCTATAAAAATTACGGTGATTGATTCGCAACAAATCAACCAAGACTATGGGAAATCTTATGTTACAGTTAGAATAGTATCAACTACTACGATTGGGTTAGGGGATTTTAGCATGTATGAGACAAGGTGGGCTACAGAGGAAGAAATATCACTTCTAGCAGATTATTGGTACAGGATGGCTTGTGAAATGGGCGAATGTGACGGAATACCAAAGCCAGATTTACAGAGAGCAGAAGAGGTAAAGAACCTGTTTAGTAAAGAATACAAATTAGGTAATTTATCGTTCAGAGTTGCTGTAGATAACGAAGATAACATCGTCGCTTGTGCAGGAGGTTTAGTCAGAACAGAGTATTCCTTCCCACTTGCCCCTGAACAAAGCCTTTTTGGTTGGGTGATATCCGTGTATACATTAAAAGAACATCGTAAAAATGGATTAGCACACAAATTAGTAGATGAAATTTGTTCATGGCTCCAGCAAAAAGGAGCGAAAAGAGCGAGACTATGGGCGAGTTCAGCTGGTCGAACTGTCTACGAGCATCTTGGATTTCAGAATATGACAGATATGACGAAAACTCTTTCGTGAGAGGAATTTAGAGAGATAAGGCAATAATAAAAGGACCGATTTTTGTTGCTTCGGTCCTTTTTACTTTAGATGAAGACTCCGCTTTGAATGAAGTTTGTAATGGGTGTTACCCTATGGTAACGGCAAGGTTTCTTCCTCTATATGACTCTCTGGTAACGATAAAGAATCATTGTCGTAGACATGTAACTGATAAGTGAATGTGCCATTATCATTTACTTCTACTGATATTACTCCCTCTCTATTCGATAATTCGGTGATAACAGGCTTTAGCTCATTTTTCTCAATATCTAAAATATATAGCTCTCCACCCATGCTCACTGTCCCGAAACCAAAACCAATAATTACGAATAATTGGTGATCGTCTATCCAAGCTACTCCCATTGGTGTATATTGTGGGTACTTTTCAGATTCTAATAGCTTATAAATAATAGATTGTTTTGTTTCGTTATTCTCGATTACTAGAGTAGCAACACCTTCCTCTATAACTTCTTCTCCTTTTCCTTCAATCGTTGCTTGAAGTTTCCCATTTGGCGATATCTCCCATGGTGTATGAAAGTTAGGCTTGTAATTGGAGGTAGTCGTCTTTTCAAAAGCTGCTGGTGTTTCTTTATTGAAAGCGTGCTCTGCATACGTAATACTAATAATCTCTTCTGTATTATTTACTACATAATCCTCGGTATCCCAGTCCCAACCCTCTGCAACGCCTTTTATATAGCCATATTCCGGAGCATAGTAGCTGATTTTTCGGTAGCCATCTGCCTCCGTCTGCACAATCATCACGTCTGTAAAAGTGCCTAAAGGTGTTGTTATTTCTTCGTCTAATGAAATAATCATCCCTTCACCAAACAGTCCCCCATAACCAAACTGACTCCCTACCTCAAAAGGTGCTTCTAGGAATAGCTCAATTGAGGTTAACGCTTCTAATTCATCAAATGTCATATTTGATGGAGATCTACCATCAATATTTTCTCTATACACTAAATCCATTTTGTTATCTTTAAAACGAAAAATATGCTCGATAGTTGTTCCTGTATTTTCAATTATTTGCTGTAAGTAGTATTGGTTAATCCAATGTGACTTAATAGTAGAACCGCTATTTTCGTAACCTCCATTGAAGGTAGAGGTGCTATTGCTCGGAAAATATTTTCTTAGCGCCCAAGTATAATCAAGGTCGTCTTCGGATGGAGCTTCTTCGATATTTTCGGAATCGTCTTCTTGCGGAACTTCTAAATCCTCTTCCACAGGATCCTCAACAGGTGGAATTACTTCGGTCGGTTCCTCTGAAGGTTGCATTTGCTTTTCATTAAGAAAATTCGGTATGAGCAAAATACTAGCTACTGTTAGTAAACTGACGAAAGCAACAATTGTTGTATAGTAGGTTAACTTACCAGACTTTCTTTTTGGATAGTCCCCTTTGTTGTTTTGTACATTCTCTTGCACTCTTGCTGCCCGATCGGTGGTATCTCCCATCTTCCTTAAAAGCTGCTGCTTTATTTCATTCATGAACAAGCACCTCCCATTCACCATGCTTCAATTGTTCCTTCAAGAGTGACCTTGCCTTTCGGAGTCTAGTCTTTACTGTATTGTCTGAAATCGTTAGGAGCTGTGATACTTCTAGGATGGAAAGCTCTTCAAAATAATAATGAATAATGACCTCTCGATATTTTAATGGAAGCTGGAGCACTGCGTCTGCTAGCTCTAACTTTTCATCCTTTTCTATAATGCGATTTCTACCTTTTTTTGCTGGAGCTTTAAATGAATTCGTTAGCATTTGAGTTCGGTAGCGCCAGCTTTTCAGATAATCCTTGGATCGATTGATCGTCATTTTGGCCAGGTATGTCTTGAGAGAGGCTCGCTCTTCAAATTGCTCAAATTTTTGATAGTAGTTTAAGAAGACGTCCTGCACAATATCCTCTGCAGCAGGCCACTCCTTTACATACAGATAAGCCAATCTTAGTAAGTAATCCGTATGCTCCTGCATGATTTCCCGGAATTGCTGCTCCTCTAAATAACGGTTCACTCTCACTCCCCCTTTCCTCTCTTTACTAAATAGACGAAGCTACTATGTATGGCGTTTTTGAAATAAAGAAATTATCAGTTAAAGCTATAAAAAAAGCAGATTCTTGAAGAATCCGCTTATGTTAGGGTCGAGATTATTTCCTCGTCCTTCACCTCTATTAAATATTTCGCTAACACTTCTTCTTTTCCTCCATGCTTATCGTACCAAGCCTTCACTCTCTCCACATGAGCCTTGTTGCTTCTAATTGTCTTTTCGATTTTCACATAATCCTCATAGCTATCGTATTCCCAAATAGCGAAAATCTCTACCCCGTCTTCCCTTTCCTTCATCCTGCGTCCTACCAAGCGTGAGCCATTCCTTAATTGTTCAGGTAGATTGGTTTCATTAAAATGCTCATTAAAGCTTTCCACTATTTCTAGCTTCACCAGATAATGCTTACGACGATAAAACATACAATATTCCCCTTCCTGACTATCGGTAAAATAGAATTGTTGCTACTAGTGAATCTCGTGAAATTTAAAAGTGCTACAATCACTGGGATTTTTGCTACAATTAGCCTCTTTTTTGCTACAATGAACTCCATTTTTGCTACAATCATTTCCCTAGGGACTCCGGAAACTCAAAAGTGCTACAATCAATTCGATTTCTGCTACAATCACGCTCGTTTTTGCGACAATGAACCCCGTTTTTGCTACAATCAATTCCCTAGAAGCTCGATGAAACAAAAAGTGCTACAATCACTGCGATTTTTGCTACAATGGACCCCGTTTTTGCTACAATCCATTTCTCGAATAACGCCTGATGACAAAACTGCTAGAATTCTCCTTATTTAGACGCTTCCAAATACATTTAGTTCCATTTTTCTGACTACTCACTGTTTAGACAGCTCAACGAAAGGAAAGTAATAGAATAGGGAGGTTCTATAATGAAGGTATTATTAGTATTGGGGAGCATAGTGGCTCCGATTGTGATGTATGCACTTTATAAGAAGAAGGTTTTTCGCTTCATTTTTAATGTATTGGCTATACTTTCAGCACTTATTTTTGGGAATATCGCTTCGCTATCCATTCATCAGATTATCGTGGATGATGCCGTTTTTATGACCACGATTCACGGAATCTTTTTAAATCCATTTTTCTTAATTTCCGGTGCTTATCTCGGTGTTTACTTGTTGTATCGTTTAATTGTCATCACCCTTCACGAAAAATAAAAAAAGTGTAAACAAGTTCGCTACTTGCTTACACTTTTTTATTTTATTCTTTGTTAAACCATAGCTCGTCTTGATCGTCTACGTCGCCATTATAGTTAATGAGGATTTCATCCCCAGCTTTAATATCTGTATGTGCAAAGAAATCAAAAGTTTGATTTCTAAAATTAATTTCATAGGTTGCATTTGGCTCATAGGAATGATTAAACAGCATTCCATAGCCTAGCAGAATAGCAGATTGCCCAATCCCATATTCAAAAGCATAGTCAGCTAGTAGCGTTTTTTCTATGTGCTCATGCTGTTCGTTTGGATAAGCAATCACCGGTGCTTGATGGAAAAGCTCTCCCTTTTTAATATCCTGTTTTGCAAATACGCCTCTATTAAATTCTCCGTCACTTAGTGGAGATGTTTTTATCTCTATCATTTATTCGCCTACTCACTTTAAAGTTATCTTATTATTGTACCACAAATTGGCACATTTCGCTTGATTATTTTAAAGTAGTAGCTGCTTAAGAGGAATATAAATCACTTATAGCTGTACCATCCCGCTGTATTTTACACCGCTTTTTTACTTCCCACTGTTAACAGGACTATACTTCCTAATAAGAGGGCAATCCCAATCCAGGAGGTCATTCCAAGCACCTCTCCTACCACTACAACTCCTAGTAATGCAGCCGTTGTTGGCTCAGCCAAAGATAGGGTCAAAGCGGAGGAAGCCGGAATCTGCCGAAGACCAATTCCGTACAAAACATATGCAAGACTCGTGGTGGCTAACCCCAAATACACAATGATTCCAATATTGGTCGGACTACTTAGCCAACTCGTGTCCAAGAGAAAGAAGAACGGCAATAATAGGATAGCACTAGCGGAAAAGGTCACTGCAACTACTGCAATTGCATCCTCCTTTTCCAGCAACTTTTTGCTTGTCATTGTATATACAGCAAAAATCAGCCCTGCTACTAGCGAATAGCCAACTCCTATTGGATCAATAGTTACCTCTCCCTTTGTCAGGAATAAAAAGAGACAGCCTACAATTGCAAAAGCCGTGGAGAAGCCCCAGATCCTTGTTGGCCGCTGTTTATACACAGACCTTTCCTATGTAATGATAGAAACAGAGATTGAGATAAGGTTTTCTCTCCCTTATACTAATATAGATAGGAGGGATTTGCACATGTATATGACAGTTGAAGAAGTAGCCGCATATTTATCTATGCCTGTGGAGCAAGTCCGAAGATATATAGCTGAAAAGAAAATCCGAGCGGTATTTGACGGGGAACAATACTTGGTAAACAGCTCCCAGTTTGAGACCCATTTTGAACAATTAGAAGAAGTGAAGCAATTAATCGAAGAATGGAGAAATACCCCTATTCCAGAGGATATAGATGTAAAAGACGAAGATTAAATTACGGGGGTGTCCCATAAGTAAAAAACTTATGGGACACCCCCTTCCTTCTTTGACAGGTATCTGCTATGTAGCATTGCTCCTGCGGTGGTCGCATTAAAATGCCACCAGCCTCGTCGCAAAGGGACTTTTCAGACATTTTCTTTGCTCCTGTGGTGGTCGCATCAAAATGCCACCAGCCTCGTCGCAAAGGGCCCGTCTCAAAATGACTTTTCAGACGGGCCCTTTATTATGCAGAAAATCCCATTGCTCAACTTTCCTTTTTTCACTTAATTATTTGCTATATATTGTATTAATTTTCCCAATAGTCTATCATATTGGTAAATAATGCATAGGTTAGGTGAAACCCATGAAGCTAAGACGGACAGCGGCAAAGGCTATTATTATTCAAAATGATTGTCTATTGGTCCTGAAAATTCAGGAACAAGCAGGTACGTATTATATTTTGCCTGGAGGAGGTCAGCATCATGAAGAAAATCTTCACGATGTCTTGAAGCGAGAGTGCATGGAAGAGCTCGGTGCAGAAATAGAAATTCAAGATCTTTTATTTGTTAGAGAGTACATAGGGAAAAATCATGAGGTCGCTGTCTATCATGCGGGTGTACATGTGATGGAATTGATGTTTTTATGCTCACTGAAGGAACAAGTATTACCTATTGGCTCTAACTTAGATAACGGACAAATTGGGATTGAATGGATTCCACTAGACAAGCTTGATTCCTTTCATTTACTGCCAGCTGACCTTCGTCCTCATCTGATGGCTTATGCAGATGGCATTAAAACGCCTGTTTATGTAGGAGATATTAATTAAACCAATGCAACACTTTAAAATTTCAGTTGACTTCTTACGTTCCGCTCTTTAGAATAATCTTAATTTTATAAATCGATTAAAAAGCTAAGAAGAGAAGAGTAGTGCTGAAATGTTATTCCTAGAGAGCTCCTGTTTGGTGGGATGGAGCATTAACGTTCGTCATGAAAAAAGGCTCGGAGCTTCGCACGGATTTTGCCATACTGGCAATTGATACTGCGACGGGATCTCCCGTTATAGAGATAGGGTATACGTGTAATGCCGTACCCGAAGAGGTTGGTATGGTGACATACCGATAAACTGGGGTGGTACCACGGAGATGAATACTCTCGTCCTCAAGATGAAAATCTTGGGGGCGAGAGTTTTTTTGTTGGGCTGGATTTTAAAAATTGGAGGGAAAATGAATGAATGAACAAATGCTGCGCAGAATAGAAAAACTAGAGAGTCTTCGATCGGCGGATGTACAGGTTTATCCGGAGAAATATTCTATCAATTTCGATTTACTTGATGCGTCACAGCTAGAGGACGGAGCAAATGGAGTTAGAGTGGCAGGGAGAATTATTGGCGTCAGGAGCTTCAGCAAGCTATGCTTCCTAACCATTGCTAACGTTGAAGGGAAGCTTCAGCTTTTATTAAAAAGAGAAGAAATTGGAGAAGCTCTATTTGAGCAATTCCTCCATTCTATGGATATTGGTGATTTTATAGGTGCGGAAGGTACTATGTACACGACTAATACAGGTGAAAAAACGCTTCGCATACAATCTTATGCTTTCCTTGGAAAAGCATTGCGTCCATTACCTGAGAAGTGGCATGGACTGAGCAGCATTGAGCTTCGCTACCGTCAGCGTTATGTGGATTTAATCATGACGGAGGAAACAAAAAATCGCCTACTTACGAGAACAAGGTTAGTCCGCTCTATCAGAAGGTTTTTTGAAGACCATGGTTTTTTAGAGGTTGAAACACCGATTTTACAGCACACTTCCTCGGGAGCAATCGCAAAGCCATTTTCTACCTTTCATCATTCCTTAGATACAGAGCTGAACTTACGAATTGCTCCTGAAACTTATTTGAAAAGGCTGATAGCTGGTGGATTTACAAAGGTTTTTGAGTTTGCTAAATGTTTTCGAAATGAAGGCATAAGTCCCCAGCACTTACAAGAATTCACCATGCTAGAAGGGTATGCAGCCTACTGGAACTACAAAGATACCATGAAACTTATGAGAGAGATGATGTTAACTGTTCTGCAGGAGACATTTCATACAACAACTGTTTCAATCAATGGGCAACCAATTGATTTTTCTTTGGACTGGGAGGTAATATCCTTCCGAGATTTAATATGGAGGGACTGTGCTATCGATATTGACCTTTTTCCTGAAGCATCCGAGTTGTATCAAGCTATCGAAGAGAAAGGTATCTCTCTCGACCATGTGGAGGCCAAACAAATGGGGAGAGGAAACTTAATTGACCTACTCTACAAAAAAGTCTCTAGACCTGCTCTCATTAAACCGACGTTCCTTATAGAGCATCCAATAGACCTTTCACCTTTAGCAAGAGCAAACGACAAAGACAATAGGCTAACCGATCGCTTTCAATTGGTTATTAATGGTGCTGAGGTGATTAACGCTTATTCTGAGTTAGTAGACCCAATCGAGCAAAGAAAGAGATTAGAAACACAGGCTAGGTTAAAAGCAAACGGCGATACTGAGGCGATGGAAATGGATGAGGATTATTTAACTGCGATGGAGTACGGATTGCCTCCCATCTCTGGCTGGGGCTTTGGAATCGAGCGGCTTCTGATGGTATTAACTGATTGTAAAACAATCAAAGATTGTGTTTTCTTCCCGTTAACCAGGAAGGCAAACGATTAATAGTGAATAACTTATGCTTAGGATTTAAATTATTCACACTATTATGTTAATATGTTGATATCTTTTCTGAACGCCTCATATAATCTAAAAAAGAGGTGATTAAATGAAGGTGATTGTTTGGTCCATCCTTGCCGCAGAAATAGGTTTTTGGGTTGTTCTTATACTTGGTCTTATCACTCGATATGCTTTGGAGCGAAAAAGACTTGGGGGTATCCTACTAGCAATCACCCCAATTATTAATTTATTTCTATTGGTCTTTACCTCGATTGATTTGCTAAAAGGCGGAACCGCAACTGAGGTGCATGCCCTTGCCGCTGTGTACCTAGGAATATCCATTGTGTTCGGCAAGAACCTGATACGCTGGGCAGATGAACGCTTTTTATTTTATTTCAAAAGGATAGGCAAAAAGCCGAAGAAAATCGTTGGATACGAATATGCACGCCTCTCTATGAAAGGCTTTGTCCAGCATTTTGTAGCATACGCCATTGGGGCAGGATTTTTATTTCTTTTCATTTATTTAGTGAACGACGCAAGTCGCACTGAAATTTTATCGATTGCCTTAAAAATCTGGTCACTAGTGCTAGTGATTGACTTCTTTATTTCCATTGCATACTTTATTTGGCCTCGGGGAAAAATGGAGGCGCACAAGCAGTAGAAAGTTCGTGAGAGCACTTTATGAGACAAGAATAATGTTTTATTGAGACAATGGCAGAAGCAAGGGGTATCCCATATTAATGGCATACCCCTCTTTAATTTAAATGGATACTTCAACTCCAGGTGATTCTAGTAGCATGTTCCCTTAGATGGTAATAAAAAATCCTGCACGTTTTCCAATAATCTCTGCATAATCCTCTACCATTACACTAGCAGTTGGGTACATTCCTGCACCTGGTCCTACCAATGTCAGCGTACCAATGTAATTTGTGTCTAAAGAAACTGCATTGTTTACTCCTTCAATTGCATAAAGCGGATGATCCGGTCCCACAAGCTGTGGACCAACTGAGGCATATAGGTCCCCGTTTTCATCTTGTTCTATTTCCGCTACATGGCGATAGCGGTATCCCTCCTGCTTTGCTTTTTCTACATCCTCAGAGGATATTTGATCAATCCCAATTACCTGTACATCATCCCAGTTAGGCTGTTTTCCGAATGCTAGCGCACTTAAGATCATTAGTTTTCGAAAAGCGTCCTGACCAGATATATCATTATAAGGATCTGCTTCCGCATACCCTAAAAGCTGTGCTTCTGATAACGCACTCTCAAAGGAGCTTCCTTCCACACGCATTTGAGTAAGAATATAGTTGGAGGTTCCGTTTAAGATACCTTGAATACGCTTAACTGAATTGACCTGTAGTAAGTTTTTTAGTGTCTTAATAATCGGTACTCCTCCAGCTGTAGTAGCCTCAAAACCAACGTACACTCCTCTAGATTTTGCTCTCTCCTGCAGTGGGATGCTGTATTTTGAAAACATTACTTTATTTGCAGTAATAACATGACATCCTTTGTCAATCGCCCTGCATAGATAGCTATATGCTGGCTCTTCATTCACGATGGCCTCAAATACCACTTGAAGTCCCGGTATATTCTCAATATCCTCAAAATCATCCGTGACTAAAACACCTGGTGTCTCAGGTCTTTCCTTCCCTAGATCTCTAATCAGAATTGCACTAATTTCAATGTCTAATCCCAATGACTTTTTTAAGTCTTCTCGTTTTTCATTCACAATGTGATATATACCTTGACCTACTGTCCCAAAGCCTAAGATTGCCGCTTTAATTTTCGCCATGATGTTTCCTCCTCAGAACCCGTACAACCTGAGCCAAATCGTACTGAAGTAAATTTTCCAATCTTTCAACGATTGATTATTTTACTTATTGTAGACCATTTTAACCCAAATCACAACAAAAATTCTATCTAGAGAGGACATTTGTTTTTTCTAGAAGAACTCTACCAAGCGCCTCCTTTAAATCTTCGACTGATTCTAAGCCCACTGATAAGCGAATTAAATCCTCGGTTACACCTGTCTTTACTAAATCCTTTGGAGTCAGCTGCTGATGGGTAGTGGATGCTGGGTGTATAATCAGCGATTTTGCATCTCCTACGTTTGCAACATGAGACCAAATTTCAATATTGTCGATGATTTTTCGACCCGCTTCTTTTCCACCCTTTACTCCAAAGGTTAGAATGGAGCCATATCCTGATGTTAAGTATTTTTTTGCAAGCTCATGAGTCGGGTGACTTTCAAGCCCTAAATAGTTGACCCATGTCACTCCTTCATGCTGTTGTAAGTATTCAGCTATCTCCTGTGCATTTTCATTATGCTTCGGCACCCTTAAATGAAGTGTCTCCAATCCTTGTAAGAAGGAAAAGGCAGCCTCCGGGCTAAGAGAGGGACCAAAATCTCTTAACAGCTGTACTCTCAGCTTAATAGCAAACGCTACATCTGGTACATCAATGCCGTAACGTAATCCATGATAGGTTACATCTGGCTCCGTGAAGCCTGGGAACTTATCAGAGTTCCAGTTAAAATTACCACCGTCTACTACGACTCCACCGATTGTTGTTCCATGACCTCCAATCCACTTTGTTGCAGAGTGAATCACCACGTGAGCTCCATGCTCAATTGGATTGCAGCCATAAGGTGTCGCGAATGTATTATCCACCAGTAATGGAACTCCCACCTCATTTGCAATGCTTGCCACTTTCTCTACGTCCAACACATTGAGACTTGGATTACCGATTATTTCAGCAAAGAATCCCTTTGTTTTGTCCGTAGCTGCTTCTCGGAAGCTTTCTGGATTGGTTGAATCAACAAATTTTACGGTAATGCCGTACCTTGGGAGTGTATGGGCAAATAAATTAAATGTTCCTCCATACAAATTCTCAGCTGCAATTATTTCATCGCCTGCTCCTGCAATATTTAAGATAGAAAAAGCAATAGCCGCCATCCCAGAGGAAAGTGCGACAGCCGCTGTTCCTCCTTCTAATGCTGCAATACGTTGTTCAAACACATCAACTGTTGGGTTCGTAATACGGGAGTAAATGTTACCAGTTTCCTTTAAAGCAAATAAGTTTTGTGCATGCTCCGTGTCTTTAAATACATAGGAAGTCGTTTTGTGAATGGGTACCGCTCGTGAGCCAGTGACAGGGTCCGGTTGTTGTCCACCGTGCAGAAGTAATGTTTCTTTGTGAAGATTAGTCATTTGAATTCCTCCAATTTAGTAGTTTAGATGGAATGCTGGAGGCCTCGAGAGGATATTGAACAAGAAAACCCCTCTTCTAGTAATGAGAAGAGGGGACTGTTTGACTTGTTCCTCCTCTTATCTTCCAAATCCAACTAAATGGATTTGTAGGATGTAGCACCTTCCAGTAAAAACTGGGGTTGCTGGACTTCGTAGGGCCTATTCCCTCGGTCTCTCTTGATAAGAGTATTTGGTTTGTATTTCCATCTTGTTACACAGTTTAGCTCCTCTTCTTTTATTCGTCAAGGAAAATAGTTAAAATTCTGAAACTTTTTCATTCTTACACTCGTTTAATAAAAGGAATACCTTGGAAAGGGGGAACGTAAAATGAGTATTTGGGTATATGGAGTTGCAACTCTTTTCATCGGATATCTTCTTGGGTCAATTCATGGTTCGAAACTAGCACAATTTTTTAGTGGTGTGAATATTAAAAAGGAAGGCCTAAATAATTCTGGTGCATCTAACGCAACCATTGTACTTGGCTGGAAATATGGCATTCTTGTTGGGGTAATCGATATATTAAAAGGCGCCGTTATGATCATCGGCGTTCGATTGTTTGCTCAATATACAGAGATTTTTTCTCCTGCACAGTTAGATTTTTTACTCTATTTAGCTGGGGCTGCTGTAATCCTAGGACATAACTTTCCTATTTACACACGCTTTCAAGGAGGAAAAGGTACTGCTTCCATTATCGGAGTATTACTTGCATTGCATTGGCCGGTAGGGCTTGCCGCATTACTGCTACTTATAGCAATCACTATTATAACGGACTATTTATTAATCGGAGTTTTTGCATTTTATATCGTTTTCGTAGCAGCATCTTTCTGGGTAGCAGACGGATTAGGTCCTGTCATAGTTGCCAGCTTTCTGTTCTTGATGGCCCTTCTACTTCATCGCGAGAATGTTCAGCGACTAATGAAAAAGGAAGAGCGAACACTTTCATCTGTTATTAAGAAGAAAAAGCCTTCAACCTAAGGAGCATACATGAAAAGAAAAATGAGGTGGATTGTGCTAGTACCCGTTTTTATCACCTTTTTTGTTGGAGGAGGATTATGGTTACTAACTGGCAAATGGCTAGAGGATGGACTTAAGCCAGCAGCAGATGGCACAAATGAATATGCAATCGTATTAGGAGCAAAAGTCAAAGAAGGAAATATCCCATCCTTGGCACTTCGCTATCGACTAGAAGCCGCTTTGGAATATGCCCAATCATATCCACACATCAAACTAGTAGTCTCTGGCGGTCAGGGACCTGATGAGGATATAGAAGAAGCAGTTGTAATGAAAGAATACTTGGTCGAACACGGGATTGAAGAGGAAAGAATCATTCTGGAAAATAAATCTACCTCTACTTATGAAAATCTACTATTCTCTCAGGAGATTCTGCCTGATGACGTGGAAGCTGTCACTATCATCACTAGTGATTTCCACTTGCAACGGTCCAAGATAATTGCCGAGGGGCTTGGTTGGGATGCAGACGTAGTTCCTGCCGAGACACCACCAGTAACCGAGGCAAAGCTGAGACTAAGGGAACGTGTAGCATTACTAAGGACATTTATCACTGGACAATGAAACTCTGCCTATGTGGACGGCAGAGTTTTTTAATTGGAGTAAGGGGTGGGGCAGCTAGGATTATTGATTTTCCGCTTCCTACTGGTGGATCGATTTCCACCTCCTACTGGGCCACCCTTTACTCTCATTTAGGCGATGGTTACTCTCAGTCGGTGATACTTTATTCTCGGTTGGCTTCCCGTTACTCTCGCTGGGAGGCTATTTACTCTCATTCGGCCAATTTACTCTCGTTCGGGGTTACTTTACTCTCGAATAAAGAGAATTTACTCTCACTCGATTCCCACCTCCCTGGGTTGGCCGTTACTCTCGCTCGGAGGCTATTTACTCTCACTCAATTTCCCACCTCTTACTGGGTCAGCCGTTACTCTCAGTTAGGCGGTGGTTAATCTCATTCGGTGACACTTTATTCTCGGATGGCTTCCCGTTACTCTCGCTCGGAAGCTATTTACTCTCATTCAGCTGATTTACTCTCGTTCGGAGGCTATTTATTCTCGGATAGAGCAATTTTACTCTCACTCGATTTCCAATTCTTACTGCTCTAGACGTTACTCCCTGTTCCATCTCCGCCTTACTAATTAGAATATTCTACTACTTAGAAGACCAATTCCCCTATTCAAACAACGATACCTTTATCTCTTTACCCATTCCGTATACTAGCTGTGCATGAAGCTGGCCTCTATGGTGATAGACATGAGCTACAATTTCTAGCAGCCATTCAAATTTTGTGTAGGTCGCTCCCCAATAGGAGGTTACCTGCTCCTCCAACTGATTTTCAGAATACGCTTTATAGGTTGCAGATAGATACGCAAAGTTTTCTAGTGCCTCCCTTTTTAAATCCTCTATACTTTCGAATTTTACGGAGGAATAGAATTCATTCATCTCTTCCTGCCCATAGCCAGTTGCGATAAGGAGATCCGCCTTGCAAATCGTTACCAGATGGTCAAGCTGCTCCTGAATCGATCGCATTTCAGAAGATGGTCTTACCGACAACTCTTCTTCTGTTAGCTGTTCCATGATAACTAAGACACTATCTAACGCAATTTTTATTTGATTCAAAGCACTGTCACAATAATGATTCATACATTTTTACGCGCCTTTATAATAAAGGTCGGCGGAAGAAATTCCGCTTTTTGATTGGAATACCATTTAGTTGGTGGAGTCTCTCCCTCCGGCATAACAATGTCATCGACTACTTTTTCGATTGAAAATCCACATTCTATGAGCGTATTAATATATGTACTTAACTTCCGATGGAATGTGATTACCTCGCTATGCCACGCCTCGTTATATTCCGGTCCTTCTTGATTGTATGACTTCTGGAAATAAAATCTCTCTTCTCCATAAGTTATCCGATCATGTAAAGGATGTTCCCAGCTAAAAATGAAAACCCCGCCTGGCTTTAGATAACTTGCAACGTTGGATAGAGTTTTCTTTAAATCCACAGTCCAGCCTAGAGCATAGATTGAGTAGACAACATCAAAATATCCTGCTGGAAGTCCCGGATTCTCCTCCATCGGTGATTCAAACAATGACACTTTTACCGATTGTTCTCCCAGTACATTCGTGGCAGTCTCTATCTGTTTGGTTGACATATCAAGTCCCCACAGCTCACTTGCGCCATTCCTACTCATATACTGCAGTGAATGTCCGCTGCCACAGCCTATGTCTAACACATTTCTTCCCTGCAAATCACCGAACAGCTGAAGTATATCCTCTGATGGTGCATATGGACCATAATCTGGTAGTGCCGTTCTACCAAAGAAGCGTTCCGCCGATTTTTCCCAGCCCGCTTTATTTATTGCTAACATATCATTCATTTTCATTCCTCCCCGCCATCTCATTCTATTAGAGGAGCTAATATTCCTTCTTGACGGTTAATGATATAACAAAGACTTCTCATCCATAAAAAAAGAGAGGACATAATTTGGCTCTCTCTTGGGATGAAGCTTATTCATAGTAGGTTTCTAGATAGGACACCATTTCAACTGAAGATAAAGAGGAATTACCATTGCTAACGGCATGTGCAAACAACAACGTTCGGTCATTTACAGGGATGAATTTGACTGTTAAATCATATTCCGCAGGACTTTCCACATCAAAGGGATGATCCACATAATAGGCAACCATCATATGGGACTCTATATCTATTGTTTCCTCTGTAGTTCTGGCAAACCCCACTGTCACTAGCTGCTCGTCAGCTGGTTTATTAGCGATCGATCTTAGCTTACTACTCCACAATCCCCATTTATTTTCCACAGAAACGATTAGACCTATTTTTTCTGGATTAGCCAGTAGAAAGACAGAAGCTGATTCTTCATCATACAGTGGATATTCTTCTTTTATCACGATATCTTCTTTGGAGAAATCTTCACTTTTTAAGATATATGTCTCACTAGCATATCTATAATATAGAAGGCTTGACATAAGAATGATAGCGGTTAATATACCTATTACAAAATAAGACCTTTTCAAAACATCCCCCCTCCAGACAAAACGAAACTTCCAAGTATCACCTAATCTCATTCTATAAGAACTGCTTTGAATCCTTCTTTACGAATCGAGTCGTGACTCTTTTAATAGGGTAATCAAATCTAGTTTGCCTCTATCTAAGTGAATCGTCCGAATGCCTAGTCTCTCAGCACCAAGTATATTTTCCAGCTTATCATCAATGAAAACACATTCCTCTGCCAAAGCATTCGCTTGATCAAGTGCTATGCGAAATATTTCCTCTCCCGGCTTCTCTGCCTCTACAAAAGCTGAAAGATTAATAGGATCAAAATACTTGCGGTTCCCCAATCGGTCAAATACCCAATCCATACTTGGCATTGCATTTGAAATAATAGCTAGATTGTAATGCTTGCTTAATTCCTCTAAAACTCCTATTACTTCTGGATATAGCTCACATTGGGCAGCATAATGAGTGCAATTAAATAACTCTTGGGCAAGCACTAGTTCACCAAGCTCCTCAGCTATCGTTGCATAATATTCTTTATAATAAGCTTCTTCTGTATCCCAACTTGTAATAAAAGGTAGTTTAACTTGTTTTGCCTTTCTGAGAGCAACGTCAATGCGAGATAGAGGATAGCCTCTTTCCATTAATAGGGATCTTACTCGATCATCGCCTTTTACAGGGGTATCGAATAAGACACCACCAGCATCAAAAAATATCACTTTTATCATACGGTTCACCACCCCATCCTATAAAAAGCCTCTTCATACTAATAGTTATTTCATAGACTCTCGTACTTTTTCAGGAATCATTACTACTTCTGTTTGTAAATGAACCGGTTTGTATGTTTTATCGATACACTCTTCCCAATATTCAAGGTGCTTTTTATCAATCCAGTGTTCTGATTCCTCCACCTCGATTCCGTCGGTCCCTTGAACAGAGTACCAATATAGATACTCTTCTCCGTTTAAGATTTCTCGAAAAATCGTCTCGACATACATTTTCTCGCCTTCGAGTGTCATCAGAACATCTTCCATATTTTCGTTTAAGTAGCCTAACCACTCATTTACTTTTTCTGTTTTACCTGGTTTCACTCTAAATCTCGTACACTCTATATTCATTCTCATTCATCCCCTTACACTTTCATTCGTTAATATTCTTACACCATCTCTTTTTATCAGCTCTTCACCCAGTAGACGCTCCCATCGTCCTTTCGATCTAAAAATCCATACTGGATAAGGTAGCGGCGTAATGTTACATAGTCATCATAGATGCTTTTTAATACCTCATTGACTTCTTTTTCTGTGTAACTTTTTCCTTCTTCGAACCGTTTAATAATTACTCGCAGGACACCAAGCTTCTGCTTTTCCTTTTTCGGAAATTTGACCAGCATCCCTTCAACACCTTGAGGAAATAGCTTTTTCTCAAGCACTTGCTGCTCTTCCTGCGTCATATTGTATCGGTCATCCACCATCGTTGCATTCTTATGCGGAGCAAGAAATGCTGGGGCATGTTGATCCTTTTCCTTTAACAGCTCCATCAAGGTCAAAAATATTTTCGCTTGTCGCTCTTTTTCCTTTAATACAAAACGATGATTACGTATAGTAGAAGCGCTACCAATTTGGAGCTCCTGCTGAATCTCTTTGTCACTTTTCCCTTCATAAAAGAGAGCTAGCAGGCTATTTTGATGATCTGTTAAACCAGTAACCTTCTTATTCAATCCAATTAAATATTGAAAAACAGAGCCGTGCTTTTCCTCAATATGAAGCTTTGTATAGCGCTCCGCCTCGTATAACACTTCTTCCTTGTGATAAATAATTCCCTTTTCAATTTTTTCTCCGCACAGTAAGCACTCAAATGACTCGGAACTCTCTGTATACCCCCTCTTCAGCTCCTCCATATTGGCGTCCCAAAAGTTTTCTATTAACTCCACGAACAAACAGCCCCTTAAAATGTTTGATTTTTTATAAACATATTATATAATTGTCTATATAATGTCAACTGACAATTTAATGTATTGAGATTTATCTGAAAATAAAGCACAATTAGAAGGAATATAGTTATTCCAAAGGGGGAAAAGCATTGGTTACTTTTAAGGATTATGAGTATAAGAGACCCGAATTAGTGGAAATGAAGACAAACTTTCACGGTCTTTTATCTAAGTTAAAGGAAGCTTCTACGTTAGAGGAACAAAACAGCATTATCGAAGATTTAAATACTATTCGCAACAATTATTCTACACAAGCCAACTTGGTGTACATTAGAGCTTCTATCGATACACATGATGAGTTTTATCAAAAAGAGAGAGATTATCTTGATGAAACTGGACCAGAGGTAGAGGAGCTAATCACAGAGTATTATAAAATTCTAGTAGCTTCGCCTTTCCGTAAAGAGCTAGAGGAAAAATGGGGAAGCCAACTATTTGATCTAGCAGAGTTTCAAATAAAAGCCTTTTCTCCTGAGGTAATTGGCCTAATGCAAAAAGAAAATAAACTAAGCTCGGATTATTCAAAGCTAGTGGCTTCTGCACAGGTCGAATTTGAAGGTGAAATATACACACTGGCTCAATTAGGGAAGTTTACTGAGTCAACAGATCGCGAAACACGTAAAAAAGCAAGAGAAACATCAGCTAGCTTCTTCTCTGATAATGAAGAAAAGTTTGATGATATATACGATCAATTAGTAAAAACACGTCATGAAATTGCGACAAAGCTTGGCTATAAAAACTTTGTAGAGCTTGGTTATGTTCGCATGAATCGTATCGATTATGATGCAGCTATGGTGAAAAACTTCCGTGATCAAGTAAAGGAATTTATTGTCCCATTAACTACAAAGCTGTATGAGCGTCAAGCGAAGCGCATTGGCGTAGAAAAGCTAAAATTCTATGATGAACCACTTAACTTTTTAACAGGAAATGCTACACCACAGGGTTCTCCTGAATGGATTATTGAAAATGGCAAGAAAATGTATGAAGAACTTTCTCCAGAGACGGCTGAGTTTTTCCAATTCATGATTGATCGTGATTTGATGGATTTAGTTGCGAAAAAAGGGAAAGAGGCTGGAGGCTATTGTACCTTCATCGAGGACTATGAATCTCCATTTATTTTCTCCAACTTCAATGGAACGTCAGGAGACATTGATGTCTTAACACACGAAGCTGGTCACGCCTTTCAGGTTTACTCTAGCAGAAATATCGGAATCCCAGAATATCTATGGCCAACCTTTGAATCAGCAGAAATCCACTCGATGAGTATGGAATTCTTCACATGGCCGTGGATGGAGCTCTTCTTTAAAGACCAAACGGAAAAATATAAGTTTGCTCATTTAAGTAGCGGTCTTCAATTTCTTCCATATGGTGTGGCAGTAGATGAATTCCAGCACGTTGTGTATGAAAATCCAGAAATGACGCCTAAGGAAAGAAAGGCAGCTTGGAGAGAAATCGAAAAGACCTACTTACCACATCGAGATTATGATGGAAACAGCTATTATGAAAATGGTGGCTTCTGGCATAGACAAGGTCACATTTTCGGTAGCCCTTTCTATTATATCGACTACACACTGGCTCAAATTTGTGCGTTCCAATTCTGGAAGCGTTCAAGAGAAAACCATGAAGAGGCTTGGAAGGATTATCTTCACCTTTGCTCACTTGGTGGATCCAAATCCTTCACAAAGCTAGTAGAAGAAGCGAACCTTATTTCTCCATTCGAGGATGGCTGCGTAGAGTCAGTAATTGGCACTATAGAAGAATATTTAAATAGCGTAGATGACGCAGCTCTTTAATAGCATTATGTTTTATAAGAAGGGGTGTCCTATAAGCAGAAAACTTATGGGGCACCCCTTCCTTCTTTGTGTATTATTGCTCCAGCTTTAGTCAGATCTATCCTTTTTGCAAAGGACCCCTCTCTAGATAGTTTTCAGAATTCCCTTTTTTTACTTGTATGGAAGGAAATTTTCACTATACTCTCGAAAATAAAATAGAAGAAAAAGGAGGCTTATTTTGTGAATAAAATCATTGCAATACTAGCAGGAGTAATGGGGATTATTTATATTTTCTTTATTCCAGCAGAGCCGGTCGGCACCAAAATTTTCTTTAAATTAATACCTATGCTTCTTATTATTCTTTATGCGCTGCTGCAGCCAGCTGGGACACCAAAAAACCATAAGACGCTAATCGTTACTGGTTTATTTATCTGTATGCTTGCTGACGGTCTTATTTATTGGTTTATCATCGGTTTAGTTACCTTTTTAATCGGTCATATTTGGTATATATTTGCGTTTCGTAAGATTAAAGCAAAGCCAATCCCAAAATGGGCTGCTGCTCTACTGCTGACTTATGGACTCATTATGGTAATCTGGTTAGCCGGAACATTATGGAGAGATGGAGATACAGTCCTTGCCGTGGCAGTAGTGTTATATATTGCAGTCATTCTTACGATGGGCTGGAATGCCATCCAAACCGGCAACAAATTAGCCATTGTCGGAGCTATTTCTTTCATTTTTTCCGATTCCATTCTAGCGATTAATAAATTTATCATGGAGGTGCCGTACTCTCACGCCCTCATCATGATTTCCTATTACGGAGCTCAATTTTTATTCGCCCATAGTATTTACGCCCATTATTCCGCTTCTCGGAATAATCTGTTAAAATAAAGACATGCTTTGCACCAATGGAGGAGACTTTTACACATGAAAAATACTTTAATTGACCGTTTAACTCGCTACGCTAAAATTGATACGCAATCGGATGCCGCAAGCCCAACATGCCCTTCGACAGAAGGACAATGGGATTTACTGCATTTATTACAAAAAGAATTAGAAGAGCTTGGAATGGAAGAAATCACATTAGATGAAAATGGCTATCTTTTCGCATCTCTTCCAGCTAATACAGATAAAGAAGTCCCTACAATCGGCTTCTTAGCGCATGTCGATACAGCAACAGACTATACAGGGAAAAACGTGAAGCCTCAAATAATCGAGAGCTATGACGGGAAAGATATTCAACTAAACGAGTCTACTGTGATGACGGTTGCTGACTTTCCGGAATTAGAGAATTATGTAGGTCATACTTTAATGACAACAGACGGTACCACGCTTCTTGGCGCCGACAATAAAGCCGGAATTGCCATTATTATGACTGCAATGGAATACTTCCTTCAAAACCCAGAGGTGAAGCACGGGAAGATTCGTGTGGCATTTACGCCGGACGAGGAAATTGGACGTGGACCTCATAAGTTTGATGTAGAGAAGTTTGGTGCGAAGTATGCGTATACAATGGATGGCGGGCCACTTGGTGAGCTTCAATATGAAAGCTTCAATGCTGCCGGCGCTAAAGTAATCACATACGGAAAGAGCGTTCATCCTGGATCTGCGAAGGATAAAATGATCAACGCTATTACCATCGCAACAAAATTCCAAGCTCATATGCCAGAGGAAGAGGTTCCAGAAAAGACAGATGGCTATGAGGGATTCATCCATCTCATGAAGTTTAATGGAGACGTAGAGAAAACGGAATTAAGCTATATCATCCGAGACCATGACCGCGTAAAATTTGAAGCGAAAAAACAGTTGTTCCTTGATACTGCTGAAAAATTAAAGGCGGCTTATGGAGAAAAAGCAATTGAAGTAACTGTAAATGACCAATACTACAATATGGGAGAAAAAATCACTCCTGTAATGGAAATCGTAGATATCGCAAAGGATGTCATGATCGATTTAGGAATTGAACCTTTAATCATCCCAGTTCGAGGAGGAACAGATGGTTCTCAGCTCTCCTTTATGGGAATGCCGACTCCAAATGTCTTTACTGGCGGAGAAAACTATCACGGGAAGTATGAGTACATCTCAGTGGATGCCATGGAAAAGGCCACAGAAGTAATGAAGGGGATTATCCAATCCTTCGAAAAACAAGCTTAATTTTTAAAGCGTCAGACCCACTGAGGAGTCTGACACTTTTTATTAGATAATAAGATGTCCAGCTTCAGCGCCTTGCCCCTCGAGGTCAAATGGGTACCGGCTGTGGTGGCTGAGGAAATGCCTCCTCGCCAATTCCCATTTGCTTGTCGGGGCAGACATAGGCGCTTGTGCTTTTCTTTATTGTCCAGTTCCAGCGCCTTGCCCCTCGAGGTCAAATGGGTATCGGCTGTGGTGGCTGAGGAAATGCCTCCTCTCCAATTCCCATTTGCTTGTCGGGGCAGACATAGGCGCTTGTGCTTTTCTTATTAGATCGCTTCTTTCGTGAAAGAACTAGTAACTTTTTTATAGCTAAATGCAAATACTGCAAATGCCAATACTAGGAACGCTAGTAATACCATCAGCAATACAAACGCATTCGCCATTAGGTACGGCGTATCCCCTAATGAGATAATTCCTTTAAAGCCTGCATTTGAGTAAGTTAACGGTAAGAATTTACTTAATGTTTGTAAGTTCTCAGGCAGCATAGGGATCGGAAGGTTTGATCCTGTTGTAGATAACTGCAATACGATAAATGCAAGGGCTACAAAACGGCCGATGTTTCCACCTACTGCTACCAAGAAGAATATAATCGCCATGAAAGTCAAGCTCACGAAAATCGTGAACAGAATGAACAGCCCGGCGTTTGCAACATCCAGCTTGAGGAATAATAGCGTAAACAATGATACGAATAGCCCTTGCGCTACCGCAAAAATAGAAAGCTGTAGCAGTTTGCTTGTATACCAGCTAACAACCGATCCCGGTAATACAGCTGGACGCTTGAAGTCTACTATAAAGGACAGTACTAGCATGCCTACAAACAATGCCAAGGAAATAATATAAGGCGCTGTTGAATCACGATAGAAGCTATAGCCGTTAACTGTATCCCCCTTCAATTGAACAGGATTTGCAAACATCGCAATATTGTTGTCTCCAACTTGAATAGCACTTACTTGGTCACGCCCACCTGTAAGCCCAGTGTTCAACTCTTGGCTTCCACTCTGGAGCTTCGTTGCTCCATCGTTTAAAGAATTAACCCCTAACGTAATTGTTTCCCAACCTACTGCTACTGTTTGGTTGCCCTCACTAATTTGAGATAGTCCAGTTTTTAGGTCAGAAACAGCATTAGTGATTTTATTCCAAGAAACAGTGAGAGAAGAGTTCCCATTAGCCACTTGGTTTGCACCAGATTTCAGCTTATCAATACCAGCTACTGCGGAGGTTTGTCCTGCTACAAGCTGATTTAAGCCACCGTCCAGCTGCTTAGAGCCAGCTGTTAGTTGATTCACACCCGCTACAACCGTGTTAGCTCCCTGCTGTAAAGGCTGAACCTGTTGGTCGAATTGAACTAACCCTTGAGAGATTTTTTCGCTTGTCCCAACTAAAGTGAGAAAATCTACGTCCTTCGCAAGCTCAGGATGTTTCGCTAAGTATGCCTTCAACCCATCAGTTAGTTGCTGAGAGCCACCTGAAAGTGTTTTGGTAGTTTCAGTCACTTTCGTTATGCCAGCAGCTAGTTGCTCCGTCCCCGGTTTTAATTGTTTTTCTAGTCCAGCTGTTAAATTAGCACTGCCAGCTTTAGCAGATTGTAATCCTGCTAATACTTGTTCAGAGCCTGCTTTCAAGGAATCAACACCCGTTGCCAATTCTTTAGAACCCGCAGCAAGCCTTCTGATATCTCCTTCTCCACCCTTGATGGAGTTTAATAACTGCGAAGCTCCTTGCTCTGCAGTTTGAGCACCAGTTGCTAGTGTTTGAATGTCACCTGACTTCTCATTTAAAGATTGTAGTAATTGATTAGTCCCATTCGAGAGAGTCGTGGTCCCTTCATAAATTTGGTTAGATCCGTCCGCACCATTAGCAAAGCCGTTCGAAATATCTCCAAAACGAGCAAATAATGTACGAGTATATGTTTCCGTAATCTTATTTCCTAGCTGTTCTCTTAGCTTCTCCGTAGCACTTTTGGTAACTTGAGATGCCATAAAGTTTAGCCCTTCGTTTTGTGTATAAAGAAGCTCTGGGGTTTCAGGATTTGCATCTAATACAGTAGAAACCTTTTTAGAGAAATCTTGCGGGATTTCCACCATCATGTAATATTTTTGGCTTTTCAATCCCTTTTCCGCTTCCTCTTTCGATACAAAATTCCATCCTAATGAAGGATTTGCCTTTAGTTCTTCAACCAAATCGGCTCCCACATTAATAGGTGTTTCACCGGACATAGCGCCTTCATCGTTATTGACAAATGCAACAGGAAGATTGTCTAAATTATCATATGGACCCCATGTTGCAGACAACAATACAGCAACATAGACAATCGGAATCAAGAGAACTCCGATTAGAGAAAATAACACCCCTTTTTTCTCTGTGAGCTTAGAAAGCTCTTTTCCCAGCAGTTTGAACGTTCCCATACTAAACCCCCTTTATCTTTTTTTCGAATAAAATGAATGGTCATTCATTTTATTCTTACACTAATTATATTTCAAATTTTTAGAAAATACATTATTTTTGTTATATAACAATTTCTGTAAAAAGGAGCGTTTATTTTGGCTACTATAACAGTAAAAGTACTGATACTGTTGTGTTTTGGAGAGCTGTTATAGTGGAAAGATTATTTGGCGAGGAAGAAAATGAAAAGGCTGCTAATTAGAAATGAATAGTGAAAAGGATAGACTAATACCTGATAGATTAAAGATTCCGTTCACTTAAAAGGATGAAAAGTTCTAGTGACAGCCTCACCCCTCAATAATTTCCAAATAAACGGAAATACTTGCGGTTATTCAATCGTTACTTGCACTTCCCTATCTAATACTTGCGCTCGGTACAGGTTACTTGCGAAATAGATGCCATTTCTTGCGGATTGAGAGAAGTTACTTGCGGAAGTCAAGTATTTTTCCCATTAAACTCCTTTGAAAACACCCAAGTGTGCGGTTACTGGGTCTCAAAATCATCGGACTTTGCTAACGTGTAATTAGTATAAATAAAACCCACCAACCAGGTTGATGGGTTACTTGTTATATGGTTCAAGCGATTTTTCCATGCTTTTTATAAGGCTGCTTCCCACACCCCTGACCAAAGAGCGAGCTATGAACAATAAGTTCTTCAACTAGATAAGCGGTCGCCTCGGGCCTTGTGGAAACGTAATATTCTAAGGGTTCTATTTTTATTCCCTCCTCTACGGATAAAAAGGGAAAAGGTTTCTAATCTGCAGCGCTTACTGCTGTTGCAACGGCCGTCACTACTCTTTGGTCAAATGGCTTAGGGATGATATATTGTTCAGTTAACTCCTCAGGTGAGATCAATGATGCTATCGCCTCCACCGCTGCAAGCTTCATCTTTTCTGTAATGTCTTTTGCACGAGATTCTAAAGCACCTTTGAAAATCCCTGGGAAAGCTAACACATTATTAATTTGGTTAGGGTAATCTGATCGACCAGTAGCTATTATTCGCACGCCCCATTCCACTGCATTTTCATACGAAATCTCAGGATGAGGATTTGCTAGAGCAAAAATAATTGGATCCTCATTCATAGAGTCAATTATTTGTTTCGTCAGCAGGTTTGCCACAGATACACCTATAAAGACGTCAGCGCCTTTCATCGCCTCTTCTAAACCACCCTTTATGCCATTAGGGTTAGATATATCTGCTACCATTTGTTTTACCGCATTCATGCCCTGCTCCCGATTTTTATATATAATTCCTCTCGTATCACACATAATAATTTCCGTATAACCTTGTTGATTTAAAAGCTTTAGGATAGATATTCCGGCAGCACCTGCTCCATTAACGACAATCTTTATGTTCTCTTTCTTTTTGTCCACTAGCTTTAGGGCATTCACCAATCCTGCACTGACCACAATTGCTGTACCATGCTGATCATCGTGGAAAACAGGAATATCTAATTCCTCTCGAAGTCGGGTTTCAATTTCAAAGCAACGAGGTGCTGATATGTCCTCCAAATTAATCGCACCGAACGTCGGACTCAGCGCCTTCACCGTTTTGATAATCTCCTCTACATCTTTCGTGTCTAGACAAATAGGAAAGGCATCAATACCTGCAAATTCCTTTAATAAAATCGACTTACCCTCCATCACAGGTAATGCAGCAAGCGGACCAATATCTCCTAATCCCAAAACAGCTGAGCCATCCGTCACAACACCAACTAAGTTGCCTTTCATGGTATATTCATATGCTTTATTAGCATCCTTTTGAATTTCTATACATGGCTCTGCCACCCCAGGAGAATAAGCTAAGCTAAGGTCATCCATATTATTTACTGGCACCTTTGTTTTTATCTCCATTTTCCCTTGATTTTCTTGATGAAGCTGTAAAGCACTTTCCCTTAAAGTCATCTACCGACACATCCCCACACATGTAATTTGTTTAAATGTTTATCAGTATTATGAAGCTGGATGACAATTTGTATCCATTTTTCTCATAAAAAAAAGGTATCTACAATGGGAGTAGATACCTTACTAATGCACAATGTTAACTGTTGAGGGGAGTCACTTGTGCAAAATTAACTTTTTCAGCGACAATTTGGAGAAAAGTTGCTGTAAGAGCCTTCTCTATTTTAAGAGGAGGTTTTCTATATGGTAATGATAATCATTTTCAATTAAAATGTCAATAGATTTCCTATTTTTTTTAGAACCTTAAAATGCATATTACCATCATCGCTGGGAATAGCTAAATACAGAAAAGGGAGGAGGAAAAGCATGAAGAAGAAAAACATCAATAAAGAAGTAGAAATCGCTTTAGAAAGCTTTAGTCCTGAGCAAAAAGACGATATTCTGAAGAACTTCTCAACTTTTAAAGGCTACCTTGCTGATAAAGTACGTGCTGGAGAGAAAATGGGCTTCAGTGAAGAAACGTTAGCAAAAGCTACAGAAAAAGTTGCTGGCTACCTTGCGACTCATGAAGAACCAAGAAATCGTGAAGAGCACCTTCTAAAAGAACTGTGGAAAAGCTCTGACAAAGATCAGCAAAAAGCTCTTAGCCACATGTTATTAAATCTTGTGAAGAATGAAGGATAATCGAAAAGAAGCTGATGGCCGATTTATGGATAATCCTGAAGGAGTCAAGTCGGATAAAATTAGCATATTCGATATGCATGAGGATATGCAGACCGTTGACACCATTTCTATCGAAGATCTAAGACTCAATTTGGAAGACGAAAAAAATCCTACTCACACCAAAGATCGTTCCTCTAGCGAGGAGCGTTATCCCCCTAGTTAAAGATAAAAGAATTGCTCTACCTCCAGGAGCAATTCTTTTATTTTTTATATTAATTTTGCGGACTTTAGTCGTACCCTTATGCGCAAACCAACAAATGCAGCTATTATAGCTTTTATTAAGTCGGGAACTATAAAAAGAAGTAATCCACTTTCGAACGCAGCATGCCATGTTAATCCAGACACTATTTTTAACCACAAGGAACCAATTACCAAAATAAGCAGAGCACCTAAACAATTCGCGATAATAGTATGCCATTTGTTGTACTTAAAAAACTCTGTATAACTGCTTATGAATACTGCAACAGGAAGAAGACCTACTAAATAACCTCCCGTAGGTCCTGTAAGTACAGCAAGCCCGCCCTTCATGCCCCCAAAAACTGGAGCACCTGCCATCCCCATTGCAAGGTATAAAACGATTGCCAATAGAGTATATCTAGTTGGTAAAATAGTAGCTGTTAACATGACTGCAATGGTTAATAAAGTGAACGGCACCGGTGGAATATTGAGCATTATTTGTGCAGCCACTGCTATGATTGCAGCAAACATCGCCGCTACAATCATTTCCTTTAGTTTTTTATTTCCCATTTCCATTTCCCCTTTAAAATGAGTAAACCTAAATGTCATTATAAGTTAACACATTTAACAAATAATAGAAAGAGGGTTCTGAAAATTGTATAAGGGAGAGGGCGCAAGTGAAGGACAATAAAGCACTTCGAATACTGAGCTGTCCCATCAAAATTGGCAAAGTGCTATAAAAAAAGACAAAACCATATAGGTTTTGTCTACCAATGTTGGACTATATTCTCTATGGTTTCCCATCTTACCTGTCCCTTTTGTAAAGGAGGACATGCCTTGTTATAAGCAATAATTTTCTCATTTACTTTTGTGATGCGGAACTGCAAACCTTCTGTTAGACCGCTCTTCTTCTTATTCGAGATATCTTGGATTTCTTCTCGAATTTCGTGTTGAAGCTTTAGCCAATGGGGTTTAAAGCCTGCATCCTTTGCAATCTTTTGAAAGTGTTGAAAGACGTCTCCAGTAAGGTATTCCTCACTCAGAGGCTTTCCTTGGCCTTTCAAGTTATCCATTCCACCTGTCTTCTCGTACGACCTTAAAATATCTCCCATTAAGTCATTTCTTGGCTGGTTCTCAAATTGATCCATCCCTATCCCTCATTTCACATAATGAATAGACGGTACTTTTTGTAATAGGACCTCCAAAAACTTCTCTTTATCGCTAGGAGAGATGATGACACTCCCTAAGGAAGCTCTTTTGTAGTGAATTTCTAAGGCATCCTTAGAGGACAGAATACGATAACCAGATAGAATTTCCTTCGTATGGTTAACCTTGGTTATATCCTCATAAGGGATTTTGCTTCGGAAAGGACCACCTTTAACAAAGAGATAGTCCTTCTCGAACACATAGCGGATATCTAGGGATATCCAAAGTAAAAAACCCTCGAATAATACAAGCAAGGCAAGACAGAGGAAGATACCGGCCCACTCCGGTTTTTTTTCACTTATAAATATTTCATAAGCTACTGGCCAAAGACAAGCTACCCCTATAAGCCCCATGGCTATGCCCATCAACTTTTTAAACGTACTGTCCATCTTCGACGTAAACTCCATCCCAAACACCCCTTATACCGACTTGGTGGCGGTATCCTTTATCCCCTCTCGAATAGCATAGATATTCTTTAGAATAGATTTAATCACTGCATAAGTAGGAACCCCTAAAATAATTCCCCATAGTCCAGCTATATTCCCCGCAGCCAAAATGATTGTAATAACTGTTAAAGGATGAATATCCAAGGATTTACCCATCACATTCGGAGTTATAAAATTACTTTCAATCTGCTGTGCTAATAGCATGACAATCGCTACATAAATAGCAAGTCTTGGCTCTTGTATTAGTGCAATTATTAACGCTGGCACCAATGAAATGTAAGGTCCCAAGAAAGGAATTACATTCATTAGCATACCAAAAATGGCTAATAACAGCGCATACTCAAGTCCGATAATAGAGTAACCAATAAAGAGCATGACTCCTACTAAAAAGCTGACAAATAATTGCCCTTGAATGTACGCACGCAATGTTGCATCAATATCTCTTAATGTCTTAGCAACCCACTTCTTTTTGTCTCCCTTAAAGAATTGAGTGACAAAAGGAAGAAATTTCTCATGATCCTTCAACATATATACTAGGAAGAAAGGCACTAGTATAAGTAGAAATACCCCTTGAAAAACATTTTGAATAAATTTCACAAGAATGGATCCCGCCGACACAGCAAAGCTATCTATTTTTTTAGCTGCACTCTCAACTGTGTCCTGAATCGCTTGTGGAAGCTCCGAGAACCTATCTCGCTGAGAAATAGAGTAATTTATAAATTCCTCCACTTCCTTCACCATTTCCGGCATATTTTTACTTAGAGTACTTACTTGCTTTGAAACAGCAGGACCTACTAATGCATAGAAGCCCCATCCTAATAATCCGATTACGATAAAAACAGAGATAATACTAGCCCATCGTGGAAACTTATTTGACTCTAACCATTTTTGTAACGGGCGAGTTAAATAAAATAGTACTCCTCCAAGCAATAATGGGACAAAAATTGCCTGGGCAATAATAATGAATGGTGAGAATATGCCTTTTACAAGCATAAACATATAAATAATACCTAAAGTTAATAAAATTGCTACTCCAACTTGAAACCAGAGCTTCTTGGTCAAAATTACTTCACATCCTCTAATTTATCCTAAATTACATTACGTATGAACTTCTGGGAAAGTTTCATTTCCTATCAATAATATTACCATCTTCTATGATAAACTATTAGTATGATTATTTACCATATTAAACCAAAGGGGACATCTATGATGAATGTATTATTCTTTGCTTTTCCTCAATATGCCGACTTTGAGGTTGCTCATACTTTATTCTTTCTAAGAAAGCTTGGGAAAGCCCAAATAACTACTTTTAGTGCGGATGGAAAGCCTGTAGAGAGTGTTGCTGGCTTGACAACAATTGCAAACACTTCCGCGGAAGAGGTGGATGTTCGGAAGTTTGATCTTGTTCTACTACCAGGAGGAGATGGTGTGCAAGAGGTACTGGATAACTCCACTCTTTCAGACTTATTAAAACAAGCTTATTCACTCCATATCCCTATTGCAAGTATTTGTGCCTCCGCTACATTTCTTTCAAAAGCAGGTTTGCTTGAAGGAAAGGAGTTTACTTGTCAGCCTGGGACCTTCGAGCACTTTAGAGAGTTATTTGAAGGTGCTCACTATATCGGTAGTGAGGTGGAAATTGGAAAAGGCTTTATCACAGCAAAAGGAACTGCTTTTCCGCAATTTACACTAGAGGTATGCAAATTAGCCGGACTTATCAAAGACAGCAAGCATGCAGAGTCTATTCTTACATTCTGCAAAGGGTCAGCATAGAAAGGAGTGCTTGTATGCGTTTAATTAGAATACTGCTAATTTTAGCCTTCAGTTGGATTCTTACGCTTATTTTTATGGGAATTGGTGTGTTATTCAATGACCTAGAGCTGGTGTTTGTCTTTATTTTATCCCTTATAGTCATCTTGTTAATCTATGCGATTAATCTGTTAAGGGAGCTAAATGAAAAAATAAAATAACACTCTGAGGAGACACAAGAATTAATTTGGATAAGATATCATTCATTTTATTTATAAGTATGATTCTATCTATCATTATTGGATTATTGGATTTAAGTTTGTTCGGAGGCAATGAAATAATTTTATTTGTAGTGTGTTTCATTATTGTTTTATTAATATATATCACAAGCCTATTAAGTGACCTTAGAGCTGGTCAGGAACAATTAATCCACTTTTACCAAAAGAACCAAAGGAGAATGGACCATGACGAAATGGAAGGTGGAAATGCTTCAGACGCCAAGGGGAAGGTTTGAGATTTTTACAAAGGGAGTTGGTAAACCCCTCTGTGTCACCCATTTGTATTCAGAATACAACAGCTCTGGTGACTATTTTGCAGAGATGTTCACCGACCATTATCAGGTATTCCTAGTCAATTTAAGGGATGCAGGGAATTCAGAAAAGCCAAAGGAAGCATTTGAGCTTAGTATGATTGATGCTGTACTAGATTTAGAGGCTATAAGAGAATCAAAAGGATTCACAACTTGGGCCTTTGTCGGACATTCAACAGGCGGAATGCTAGGACTTCTTTATGGAATCCATTTCTCCTCTTCATTGGATGCTCTTATCGCTGTAGGATCAGCTGCCAGAGAATACAGCTCCTCCTCTGAAAGATGTATTTATAATGAAAAACATCCCCACTATGCTAGAATGCAAGAGCTGATGGAGATATTGAAAAAATCTACTCTTTCTGCTGAAGAAAGAACTTCCTATAGCAAGAAAAGAATCCAGCTTTCCCTTTATCGTCCCGAAAAATATGAGGAGTTCTTTTCTAAAGGTATCTCCAAAAGCATTGTTGCTAGTCGATTGAACTTTTTTAGCAGAGAGGCGCTGATTTACGATGTCACTCGTCAGTTGCCTTCCATTCAAGTCAAAACCTATATCCTTTGCGGACAACATGACGTCCAATGTCCAGTAGAATTTTCATTTGAAATGAAAGAATTGATCCCCCGCTCCTCTTTATGGATTTTTGAAGAAAGTAATCATTATCCTTTTTTAGAGGAAAAACAAGCTTTTGAGGAGGCTGTTTCTTTCATTGTTCAGGGACTCTCATTTCCTAACTAATTGTTGTTCTTCTGCGTACTTTTTTAGAGCATCTACACGAGTCACAATAAAGTTTCTCATATATCTTTCTAAAAACAGTTTATCTGCAAGCTTACCAAGGATACCTAAGGGAGAAGTATAGATGAAGGTATCCTTCATTACTGTACCGTTACCTTTTTGAACAAACTCATGGGTGTGGGTAAAGGAATGGAATGCCCCCTTCACCATGACATCTGTAAATTTGTGTGGTCGATCCATCTGCGAAATTTTAGCTGTTAGTCTTTGCTTAACTCCTAGATGTACTGCTTCCCAAGTAACGGTCTGCCCCTCTTCAATGTATCCCGAAGTAACTCCGGCAATTGCTCTCTCTTTTGTTTTGGCTGTTGTTTTCATATGTATATCAATGTCTCTGGCTAAGTCAAAGCAGACTTCTATTGGCGCTTCTATATACACTTCATATTGGATTACTGGCATAAACTTTGCTCCTTATCAGCATGAGGGTGGGACAATTAAGACGTTCTTTTTGGTCCTCCGATGCGACGGCCACTTAGAGCAGGAAAACGTTATCGCACGATGAGACGTTCTTATTTTCCAAACTTAAAATGAGCCATAGCTGCACGCTAACGCATACTGTTGCTATGGCTCAACTGTAACCCTGTTTTTACAGCAATCATCGGCACCGCTTTGAACCATGAGTACTTCCTAATAAAAATCTTTAACAAGTGGAATATACTCATCATGTTTTTTTGTCCAAGCCTCCATCATTATTTCTTCGCTATGTGGACCTTCAGTTGTTTTCCTTTTACTGTTGTGTTTTTCATGGTCTTTAATACAAGGGGACCTTTACCGTTTAGTATTTCTACATAGGTCGAGTTGTCCTGAATCGTAATAATGCCAATATCGTCGGCAGTGACACCATTTATTCTTGCGATGGTTCCTACAAAATCGACTGCGCGAAGCTTCTTTTTCTTACCACCGTTAAAATAAAGCTTCGTAATACCTTCGTTTAGCTTTTCACCTTTCTGTGATTTAAGCTTAGGTGCTTCCTCCATTTTCTCAAGGAAAGCTTCTCTATTTTTCGAAACCTCTTCTTCTGTATAGTTAGGACCCGCTTCTATTTCAAAGCCGATATATTCCTCAATTTCTTTTACAAATTTCCCTTCGTGAGGGGTAGCAAGTAAAATAGACTTTCCGGTCATCCCAGCACGTCCAGTTCTACCCGTACGGTGTACATAGCTTTCTCGTTCAAGTGGTACATCAAAATGAACAACAAGGCTTATATTTTCTATATCAATTCCACGTGCTGCTACATCCGTTGCAATAAGATAGCGAAATTCCCCTCTTCGGAAATCATCCATCACTTCGAAACGGTCTTCTTGATGCATGCCCCCATGAAGCTTATCTGCTGTGTATCCTTTTCGGTCCAGCACATCCACTAGCATATCAACGCGATCCTTCGTTCGACAAAAGATAATACAGCTATCTGGATTTTCTACAATTGTCATCTTTTCCAGAAATGCTATCTTCTCTTCCTCTTTTACGACATATTTTGCATGCTCGATAGAGGATGGTTGTAACTCATTGGTTTCAACCTCGACAGAAACAGGTGCTTTCATATGCGCACTGCTCAAGTTCTTTATATCCTCAGAAAGTGTGGCTGAAAAAAGCATCGTTGTGCGGTTCTCCGGCAACAGTTTAATAATAGATTCTACCTGCTCTAGGAATCCCATATTTAACATTTCATCTGCTTCATCAAGCACTAAGTATTCTATTTTCGAAACGTCAAGCGTACCCTTTTCTATATGGTCTAATACACGCCCTGGGGTACCCACTACTATATGTGTCTTCTGCTTTAATGCAAGCTTTTGCTTTGCAAAAGGAGACTTTCCATAGACAGCAAGAGCCTTTATCCGCTTAAAACGGCCGATATTTGTAAAGTCCTCCTGTACCTGTACAGCTAGCTCTCTCGTAGGAACCAAAACAAGTACCTGTGGCTTGTTTTCTTCCCATTTCACTAATTGACACAGTGGAATAGCATAGGCAGCAGTTTTACCACTTCCTGTTTTAGATTGGACTGTTACATCCTGCTTTTGTAGTGCAACCGGTATCACTCTTTGCTGAACCTCTGTCGGCTCTTGGTAGCCTAACTGGTCAATCGCTTTTATAATTTTTTCATCTAATTTTAGATTTTTAAACTGGTTCATTTATTTTCTCCTCTATTTTAAGCTTTCTAATTAATTTTAAACTTCGACAACTAATTTATTCGTTTAATCGACAAAAACGTATCTTATTCTGGTAATCTCTCTATATAAAAGCTTAATTTCCTCTGTTTAGGTTCCATCTATGGTACAATGAAACTATCGCTTTTTGTGAGAATTTTATAGAAAAGAGGCAATGACATGAGTTTCCAACGACAACCAAAGGATGTTACACCTTTCGTGGCAGCACGGAAAATTGATGAGAAAATCTCTTTTACTCGAAATAACCATGAGGTGCAAGGCACAATCTTTAAAATCTTAGAGCAATCGGTAATTGTGGAAATATCCACGGAAGATGCAAAAAAGATTAATGTCCCTTCCAACTTAACAGTAGTATCTCATAAACACTACACCGTAATATAACGTCTAATTTCCTCGATAAATGCCTTTCCGTATTTATCTCGTTTATTAGCGCCAACACCATGGACATCTAATAGCTCTTCTTCGGTTTGCGGACGCTTTACACACATGTCCTGTAACGTTTTATCAGAAAAAATGACAAACGGAGGTACTCCTGCCTCGTCCGCAAGTTTTTTCCGAAGTGCTCTTAATCCTTCAAATAACGGATCATCCACAGCAATTTTCTTCGTTACCGTTGCCCCTCTTCGCATAATTTTACTACTCCCTAATAAAACTTCCTTCCCCTTAGGGGAAATATAAATCGTAGGCATGCTCCCATGGTTTACTAGTAATAATCCCTCTGCAATCATAAACTCAATAAGTCCAGAAACCTCTTTTACTGATTTTCCTTTTAAAATTCCATAAGTAGATAGCTTCGTAAATCCAAAGTCTTGGATTTTTTTGTTTTTTGAGCCAGTTAAAACTTGCGCAGTTATCGTCTTTCCAAATTTTTGTCCCATGCGAACAACACAAGAAAGGACCATTTGCACTTCCTTTGTGACATCCTGAATTTCTCTATTATCTGTGCAGTTTCCACATCTGCCACAGTCCCCGCTAGTTGGTTCGCCAAAGTATTCTACGATGAATTTTTGTAGACAGCTTTCTGTATGACAGTAATCTACCATTCCTTGGAGTTTTTCTAGCTCTTGCGGAATTCTATCGCGGTCCGGTGACTGATCAATTAAGAAACGTTGCGTTTGGACGTCTTGAGATGCATAGAGGACAACACATTCACTTGGCAATCCATCTCTCCCTGCTCTCCCTGCCTCCTGATAATAGCTTTCCATATTTTTCGGTAGCTGATAATGAATGACATAGCGAACATTGGATTTATCGATCCCCATACCAAAAGCATTCGTGGCAACCATTACCTGAGCGTCATCCGTCAGAAAGCGTTCCTGCTCTTGATTCCGCATTACCTCGGACAAGCCTGCATGATACTTTGCAGCACGAACCCCTGCTTTATTTAACAAATCATAGAGCAAGTCCACTGTCTTTCTCGTTGCTGCATAAATAATCCCAACTTCATTTGCATTCTTTTTAATAAAATCCTTGAGGAATTTGTTTTTGTCTTGTCCCAACACGACAGAAAAGGTTAGATTCTCTCTTTCAAAACCCGTAATTACCGTGTGGTCTTCACTGATTTGCAGTAGCTTGCAAATATCCTCTCGAACAGCCGGAGTTGCTGTTGCAGTTAGCGCTAAGATGACAGGCTCCTCGGTAAAAACTTCCTTTAATCGATGAATCAAACGGTAGCTAGGACGAAAATCATGTCCCCACTGTGAAATACAATGCGCTTCATCTATTGCAATCAAAGGCACCTTTACTCTTTTTAGCTGGTTTAAAAAAAATTGCGAATCTAGTCGTTCAGGAGCAATGTACAGTAAGCGATACTGACCATTCACAACCTCCTCCATCGTTTCTCTCACTTCTTCCGTAGTCAATGAGCTATTGATGAAGGCTGCTGGTATCCCCGCCTGCAATAGTGTGTCCACCTGATCCTTCATGAGGGAAATTAAGGGAGAAATCACAATGGTAGTACCTTCTAGCATAAGAGAAGGAATCTGATAACAGAGCGATTTCCCTCCTCCAGTAGGCATTACACATAAGCTGGATTGCTGATTCAACACATGTTGGATAATCGTTTCCTGCCCCTCACGGAAGGAGTCGTAGCCGTAGTATTTATGCAGTAATTGTCTTGCTTGTTTTATCAATAATGTCACTCCTTATATTAGTGAAGCAAAAGAGGAAACAGATTATTTTCCGTTTCCTCTTTTATTCGGTCCTGATTGATTCGTCGGCTTTGGATCAATCTTGTCTTTGTCTGGTCTTAATAACAGTAATCCAAGAAGAGAAGAAAGGATTGCTGCTCCAGCAGTCATGATAATTTTATTTAGGTTGGATACTTCATCGTATTGATCCTGACTTAGCATAATCGTGGCCAATATGATTACTATTACCATGATAGGCACAATACCTTTTAATTTATTCAATGGTAACTTCCTTTCCGTTACATATCTATCTCCATTGTACCACAAGGTCGGTAGAGAAGGAGATTCAAGGAATCTTTCTCTTCCTGCTTTTCGTCAAATAGGAGAGGGGGAAGCCAAATGTGGGAATTACTATTATTCGCTTTTATTTTTGTTTTCGTTACTGTTTATGTGGGATTTTTACTAACTTTGAAGAAAAGTAGAAAAAGGAAGTTTGTTACTTGGGGTTTACTAACTATGTTCATTTTCGCGCCGGGCCTTAGTTGGCTATTCGGTATGAGTGTTGGGATACTCGTTGGGGATGGTTTTGCCGCAGGAGCCATGATGGTAATTTTATTTCCTATTGTTTTCATCATTGGTCTGGTCCTATTACTAATAGGCATTTTTAAAAAATGGCATGGTTAAGCTGACCAAGCACATGAGGGGCCTATAAAATGACTCGTTTAATGAAAGGAAGCGCTTATGATTTGTAACAGGATCATAAGCGCTTTTGATACTCTTAGTCAGCTTACCGTCTATGTTAGAGCTCTTTTATAATTACGATTTTATCTTTTCTTTTAACGCTTCAAAGCGAGCACGAATTTGCTCGCGTTTTTCTTCGACTTTGTGTTTTCGTTCCTCCGAACGTTCGTGTTTCATTTGAATTCGTGCTTGATAAGCCAATTCTTCTTGCAATTCCTCCGCATACTCTATTTCTTCTTCAATGACATGTGCATCGTAGCGAACAATCATCGTTTCAAATTTAGCGAAATAGTCATCAAGCTTTGCTTCATCCTCTTCCTGAATAACAGCCAAAATTGCCACATCGTTGTCTTGCAAACGACTTGTCACTGAATGAAGAATCCCTGCGTTTTCCTCCTCTTCATCAATCGATGGAAGTGTACCAAGGGAAGCACCTACGCCCAACCCTAATAGCACACCTATTGGACCACCTAAAAGACCAATAAAGCTACCTATAATCGAACCAATTACAGCACCTTCACTTTTCTTTTGTTCATTAGTAAAATGATCCTTTCCAATTATATTGCCATTTTCTCTCTTAATAAGTGACGCTTGCTCTATTAAAATATCTTTTTCTCTCGAAAAAGTATTTTGACAAATTTCCGTAAAGGCTTGAAATGCTTCACTTTCTGTTTTGAAATACACAATTAATACATTTTCCTTTGCCATATAGTGTCTCACCTCGTACATATTTTACAAAAATATTTTAACAACAAGCACTTTTCAAATCTAACTAACTTTTTCGTAAGGATAATATTGGACCAACCGTATTCATCTGGGAGAAGGAAAGTTATTACATAAATACTTCTGCAGTTTAAAAATATACAATCCAAATCTCTATTAAACTTGTACCTACCAAGGCACCCTCCTTTGTATATTAGTTTTTGTATGTGATAATGATAGAAACTCAAAATGAAGGATGAATATATTTGAAACAAGAATTAGCTATAAAAGTAAACGAGACAACTGCAAATGATTTACAGAGAGGGGTTCCTATCTTACACAAGGAAGGATTTCCTCGTATAGATTCGTTAGAGGAAGGGGCCATTGTAAAGCTTCAAAATCCCTCCGGTAAGTTTATCGCCAAGGGCTATATTGGTCATCAAAACAAAGGACTTGGCTGGGTACTGACAAAAAATGAAGCGGAAACGATAGACTCTAAGTTCTTTCAGCGAAAAATCAAAGCTGCGCTTGAATATCGTAAAGAATACTTCCAAAATCCAGATACAACGGCCTTTCGAGTGTTTAACGGAGAAGGTGATGGGATAGGTGGATTAACCATCGATTATTTTGATGGCTATTACTTGATTAGCTGGTACAGTGAAGGAATCTATTCCTTTAAGAAGATGATATTAGAAGCACTTGAATCTAGTACTGAATATAAAGGTATCTATGAGAAGAAGCGCTTTGACACAAAGGGACAATATGTAGAAGATGATGATTTTGTCTGTGGGGAAAGAGGCGAATTCCCTTTAATAGTAAAGGAAAACGGCCAAAGCTTTGCTATCTATTTAAATGATGGCGCCATGGTTGGCGTATTTTTGGATCAACGAGATGTTCGGAAGAAGATTAGAGATACTTATTCCAAAGGAAAAACAGTCCTAAATACTTTCTCTTACACAGGCGCATTCTCTGTTTTTGCAGCTAGTGGCGGAGCTAAAAAAACAACTAGCGTCGATTTAGCAAAAAGAAGCTTAAGCAAAACAACCGAGCAGTTTGAGGTCAATGGTATTGATCCATCACAACAGGATATTGTCGTAATGGATGTTTTTGAGTACTTTAAATATGCAAAACGTAAAGAACTATCCTTTGATTTAGTTATCTTAGACCCACCAAGCTTTGCTCGTTCTAAAAAATATACCTTCAGCTCCTCAAAGGATTATACAAAACTATTGAAGGATGCTATTTCTCTTACGAATAAAAACGGAGTGATTGTTGCATCAACCAATAATGCTACCTTTGGAATGAAAAAGTTTAAAAGCTTTGTAGATAAGGCGTTTAAGGATAGCAATCTCCGCTACGAAATTGAAGAGGAATACTCCTTGCCAAGTGACTTTAAAACAAGTCCTTTATTTAAAGAAGGTAATTACTTAAAGGTATTGTTTATTCGAGTGAAATAAAATATTTCTAGACTATAGCCGAAAGAGAGACGCTCTTAAAATGTCTCTCTTTTCGGGTACATAAAAAAGCTACCACCTGTAAAATTACAGACAGCAGCTTTTAAGTTTCTATTTATACCTCAGCTTGTACCTCTTGTACTGTTTCCTCTACCTCTGAACGAGACATTTTTTCTTTTCCGTTTTTCAGTGCTTTCAATGTTTTATGTGCTAGCGCTAATGGCAGCTTACAGAAAAGCAGGATACTCTTGCGATCAATGCTCTTGATGTATTCATCTGCTTTTGCCAAGTTACCTTCGGCGTACGCAAACATATCTGCTCTTGTCCAGCCCTCTGGGAAGAACTGCACACCACGCTCTTTGTCCTCGTCTTTGTTACGAAGGATATTGACCGCTTGAAGTCCTCTTCCATAGGCAATTGCCAGTTCCCGATCTGCCTCTATGTTTGCATTCCATTTCCAAAGATCAGAGAGCATAACACCTACAAGACCTGCAACATAGTATGTATACTCATCTAAATCTTCCTTGGTTTTTACTTGCCAGTTCTTCTCTACCCATTTGGCCATTCCTTGTGCCATCTCACTCGTGTAGTTTTTGACTGTTTGAAGTAAATCACTCGGACAGATCTTTAACCAATCCCCTAAACGTAAAGAAACTGGTGGTAATATATCCTCATAAGGAGCGACAAGCTCTCTGTATTCATTTTCATCGAAACTATCATTTAATAACAATTGGCTAGTAGCACGTAAGATAGATTGCTTAGCATCAGGATCCAATGTTTCATGGTCTTCAATTTCGTCTATAGCACGCATGCAAAGATATGCAGAAGCAACCGCCTTTTTAAGCGTAGGCTCTAAAAAGGTTATTGGAATATAAAAGGTTCTGCTCGTTTTCTTCAGCATGTCCATGGCTTCTTTTTGTAATGTTGCTACTTCTTGCACAACTAGTCCTCCATTTCACTACCTTAAGACTCTCTCTCTATTGTATCGGATTTCCTTCAAAAGATAAAATGGGATTGTTTACAGAATACGTAAGTCTGATAGTACCTCCGCTTTCTCAAAACGATCGCTTTGCACAAATTCTATCAGTTTTCTTGCTACCTCTTCTGCACTGCTAAGCTGTCCAGAAGCTTTGTAATCTTTAAAACGGTCAACTAACGGGAATTCTTTCTCAGAGGAAGATCTTATTTTTCCCTGCATATTTGTATCAATTATTCCCGGTGCTATTGAAACTAGACGAACGCCATACGGTTTATTCGCCTCTTCAAGCTGCACTGCCTCTGTAAATCTGTCTAACCCAGCTTTTCCTGCACAATAGCAGCTCCAACCCTCATAGCCTTTTCTTCCTGCTCCAGAGGATATTTGTAGCACTCGCTTTGGAATTGCGCTTGTTGCACTTGCTTGGATAAACACACTCGTCAAGATCATAGGCGCAGTTAGATTAACCGCAATACTCTTCGCAATATCTTCTGCACTTAAATTACCAGCTAATCCAAGAGGTTCAATAGTTCCCGCATTATTAATTAACGTTAAAGTTGAAGCGTTATCCAATGCTTTTCCTAGTATTCGTTTCATTTCAGGCTCCAGCAAGGAACTTTCAGCTAAATCTAGCTTGGTGTGATGATAGTTTTCGTGGTTGATATCACTCTGACTTCTAGAAATACCAAACACTTTTTTCTCCTGCTCTAATAGTTGCTTCACTAGTTCCTTACCAATTCCGCTGGTTGTACCAGTTACAATAAAAACATCCATCCAGGCTCCCCCTCACTTTTCATATCTCTAGCATAGCCCTCTCTTATACCTCTTTCAAATATAATCTAACAAGCTAGTAAAATGATTAAAAATTTTCTGGCGGGGTAAACGAATAAGGACAAAAAGAACTAGGAGGTAATACAATGGCTACCAAGGAGCTTGCTTTACATGAACAATTAGAGGTACATGAAGTGCTGATTTTCAAAACTGCTTGTGTAACAAAAAGTAAATTATTTGTGGATCTAGTTCAAGATAAAAAGCTTAAGGAAATTTTAGAGGAAGATTTAGAGCTTTCTACGAAGGCTATTAAAGATTTACGAAAAGTTCTTGCAGATGCAAGTAAATAAATGAATGAATAGGAGGAATATTACATGGCTACTAAAAAAGAAGAAACAAAAAATGAACAACAAGAAATGGCAATGATTGACGACTTAGCAATTGCAACTGATTTATTGATCACATCCAAAGCCGCTGTTCGTAACCTTGCGACAGCTATCACTGAAACAGCTACTCCTTCTGTGAAGAAGCTACTACGCCGTGAACTGGACAACGCTATTGATACTCATGACAAGATTGCTCAATATATGATTAAAAACGAAATGTATCATGCATACGATTTGGACGAGCAAATGGAGCATGATTTAGAAAAAGCAGATATTGCTTTGAATTTAGCGAAAAAATAAGAAGTAGCTTGGGACGTCAATTGTCCCAAGTTTTTTTCTGTCTTCAATTAGAAATTCCTTTTACACTTATTTCTTCCAAGTATTTTTACCTCTCTCTTGTTATTCTCTTAATACCTATACAATCTCCTTAACAAAACTCACATCTATTTAAAATGCGCAAAAATGTCCTAAAAATCCCTCGTTTTATCCTCTTGTTTATCCATTAATTATTTTAAAATAATGTGCTGTCCACTATGTATGTAAAAACAGATATAGGACAACTTAAGATGATTGGAAAAATCGATCTAAATTTAAATAGTGTGGTGATTTGAATTGGAAAAAGAAGCATTATCCAAAATAGAAGCTCTGGCTCAAAAGAGGTTATTTATTCATCAAAGTAGCTCTCTCAATTATCTTTTAAGAGCTATACTTGCAAGTTTATTCATTGGTTTTGGCGTTATTGTAGCGTTTAAAACGGGTAATTACTTTTACTTAGAACATTCTCCCTTTGCATATCCAGTTGCAGCCTTTACATTTGGTATTGCTATTATCTTGATTTATTATGGCGGGGGTATTCTGTTCACTGGAGATACCTTTTACTATACCTATGGTGCTATTCGCAAGCAATTGGGCTGGAAAGATGTCGGAAGGTTATGGTTATACAGCTACGTTGGAAATATCATTGGAGCAGTTTTATTTGCACTGTTGATTTTTGCAACCGGGCTATTCAAAGATCCTTCTGTAAACAGCTTTTTAGTAAGTGTAGCTGAAGGAAAAACATCTGCACCGACGTCCGAATTGTTTTTCCGTGGTATTCTATGTAACTGGCTTGTATGCCTTGCCTTTTTCCTTCCTTATCGTATTCAGGGAGAGACTGCAAAAATTGCCGTAATGCTGTTTCTAGTTTTCGGTTTCTTTGTATCCGGTTATGAACATAGTATCGCTAATTTTGTTACCTTTGGTGTGACAATGGCAACTCAGCATCCAGATGCAGTGACATTTAGTGATGTCTTACACAATATTATTCCTGTAACATTCGGAAACCTTATTGGTGGAACATTGTTCATGGCATTCATGTACCATTACTTAAACAAACCGTTTATGGAAGCTGAAGAAGATAAAAAATAAAATTTAGACAGGCACATATCCTACCAACAAGTAGGACATGTGCCTGTTTTTTACTCTGTATAATTACATCACGTAGAAGCTGCGGCAGCTTCATCAGCTTTCACACAATCAATTGCCACAACAATTGCAATGATCATCGTTTCCATCTCGTCTTTTAACACTTCCACCTTGTAGCTATCACCCCAAGTGAACCATTCCTTACTTACACTGCCAACCACTTCACCATCTTGAAATACCTGAAAATTCATATCCCACCAATTGCCACGCACCTCCATATTCGCCGCCTGAATCGTATAGCGTGCTTTAAAAAAGGAAAATTCCTTTTGAATCGTCAATATCTCTCGCCCATTCACTTCTACAAAAAACTTAGGCAAAAAGCTAAATACCTTTTTAGTAATTAACGCAACCTCCTCTCTTGCCTTATTCATAATGGAAAAAGTCTTGGGCACTCTCAGAAAACTGCCCTCCACGTAATAAACATCTCTCTCCTGCTGATCCTTTACTGTAAACTTACCACTTAAACTAAACACCTTTTGCTTTATATATAGCTGTTTCATTTTTTGTCTCCTTCATATTTGACTTAGATATCTTGAGATTGATTAAATCCTTGATTAGTTCTCCACTTAAATAATGTTATTCACCATAACTTGGGGTTGAATGTCATCCCCAAACTTTTGGTGATGAACCTAAATAATAATTTTATAGGAATTATATTCTCTCTATATCACCCATCTGCAAGTAAAGTTATATCGATTATACAAATTCAACTTTACTATAAATAAAATTAATTGTAGCATTTTAATCTAAATATTCTATCTTTTTAGGGGTGCTACTCTCAAACAAATAGACGCTTTAACAATACCTCTGATTTTTTTTCAAAAGTTTTTAAGAATAAGTTAGCCTATCGTTCGTTGTAATTAACGAAAAAGCTTTTTTAATTTATATAAGGAGCGGAGTCGATGAAAAGTACCCCTAAGAATTTTATTTTGAGATTAAGAAAACAAAAAGAAGATGCACTAGAATATATTATTGATCAATATATGCCTCTGGTTAAAACGATAACAATCAAAATCCTACACAATAAAAAGCGAGCAGATATTGATGAATGTGTAAACGATGTATTTCTTTCTGTGTGGGAAAATAGCAAACAGTTTAAAGGTGACCAAGAGGATTTTAAAAAATGGATAGGTATGATTGCAAAATATAAAGCAATAGATTTATACCGACGTGCTGAAAAACAGCAGACCATTGAGCAACCAGATATACTACTTAATGAAAAAGCAAGCTTACTTCAAACAGAGCAACAAATCATGCGTAAGGAAGATAAAAATGAAATTCTGTTTGCGCTTAGTGAGTTTTCAGAGTTAGATCGTCATGTATTTATTATGAAATATTATCTTGAACTTTCGAATGGCGAAATCGCAGACTCCCTAGGAATAACAAAAGCCGCTGTTGATAATAGGCTATATCGCGGGAAAAAGGCTTTGGCTAATAATACAAAGCTAAAGGAGAGGTTTGTATGAGTATAAAGGAATGGGTAAAACTTGATATAGACCAAATGGAATTAGAACAGGTTTCAGAGTCAGAAAAAAAACGAGTGAAAAATCATGTATTAAATAAACAAAAGAAGGGGACGGCATGGAAGAAATTTGTGGCTGCAGCAGCAATACTAATTAGCGCAGTAGCTGCAACAAACTTTGCTTTTCCTTCTGTGGCATCCCAGTTACCATTTATGGACAATGTGATTCACTATATAAACGATGAAAATAAGCAATACACTAACTTCGAGTCTTTTTCTAGTGAAATTGGAATGGTTCAAACTGACAACGGTATGACTATTATGATTGATAACGCAGTGTATGATGGCACAAATATTACAGTGTCTTATGCCATAGAAACAGAACACGATTTTGGTGATACTATTCATGTTCGCGCTCCTAATTGGTTTGAAGTAGCCGGTTCTAAGGGGAGTGGAGGTACTGGTGGCATTTCAAAGATTAGTGATTCCCGTTATGTGGGCTTTTCCAGTTTTACACCTCACTTTAAAAGCAATGAATATCCTGAAACAGTTAACATTACATGGGAGCCTAAAGCATTTTACAACCCTGTCACAAATACCGAAGTAGAGGGTGATTGGTCATTTGACTTTTCACTAAATCGATTAGAAGGTAACTTACAGCTATTGAATAAAACTATTTCAAATTCTGAAGTGAGCTTCACTCTTTCATCCATAGAATTTACAGATGTATCCACGATTATTTCATACCATCAGTCAGTTCAGGATAGTTTGCTAAAGGAGTGGGAGAGTGTTTCGCCTGTTTTCTATATCACAGATAATCTAGGAAATAAATATATGGATGGTACTGGGGGAGCTGGCACAACAGACGATGATTATAAAACATTTAAAGGAACAACATCCTTTGGAGTGATTCATAAAGATGCAACCCAACTCATTATCCAGCCTGCGGAAGTTGCAAGCTTACTTTATGGGAAAGGACATATTGAAATCGAGTTGGAGCCTATTGTAATTAATATAAAGTAATGTGTATTTTTGTGCCAAGTCCATATAACGGTCTTGGCACTTTTGGTATTCTATCAAACCTCTTCATTTGAATATAAACAGCAAGATTGTACACAGCTCATCTACCCACTTTTTCATCCATTCTCTTCCTATTTTTACTTCTCATTTCTTTTATTTTTTTCACCCTTGAACATATATCGTATACCTTTACCTGCTAATGACTCATCCTTGTACCGTGGCAACACATGAAAATGCGCATGCATGATATGTTGTCCTGCGATTTCTCCACAATTCCAGCCTAAATTATAGCCACTTGGGTCATAAACCTCATCTAAATACTGTTTTACTTCCTGTAGAAGCTCATAGGTAGCATTCCACTCTTCTATCGTTAAATCAAAAGCTGTCTCTCTATGTATTTTCGGTACAATAATTCCAGCACCCTCAAGTGGCATACCTTTCTTACGAGCATCCTCCAGTTGCAAAAACATACAATGCTCATTTTCCATCATTATCGTTTGTGTAGGCATTAACTCTAAATGACACAGCTGACATTCATTCATCTTAAAGGCCCCCCTCTTGTTAGGATTTATTTCTCAAACACCCTTATTACTTTTAATAAATAAAATAATATCAATATATAACTTGGTCATCTCTTCTGGAGTTTTATCTAAACCATTTTGAACCCATTGCTCGATTAATCCTAAAAAAGCCGATGTAATGAATGATAAAAAGTACTCCATTGGAACAGTTAAATCGGCAGTAAATACTTCATTTTTCTCCAGGTTTATACGTACCTTTTCTGAAAAAGCTTCCCTAAATCTAAGGTGAAAGCCTGCTCTTCCGTGGTCGTTTAAAAAAATCTTTAATAATGGTGAATGCTTCTTTATAGAGTCGAACAGGGCCGCAGCAAGCTGCTCCTGCCCTGCTTCAAATGTATTGGTAGAAGAATAATTTGACTGTAATTTATCAATATGATCCCCTAAGTCATTAAATAATTGCTGTTCAATTTGATCTAGCAGGTCAAATTTATCCTTATAGTGTAAATAAAATGTTCCTCTATTTATTTTTGCTTGCTTCGCAATGTCTCCAACCGTAATGGATTCGAATGACTTCTCCTCTAAAATTTGAATAAACGATTTTTGTATAAGCTCTTTTGTTTTACGATTTTTCTCTAAATAAGTGCTCAAAAACATCCCCCTTTCAAAAATTGAACAATATGTTCATTTTGTTGATTGCTTTGCTTTATTGTAAATCATAAAATTAATAGAAACCACTAAACAGTGTGTTCATAATTAAGAAGGGACGAAGATCGCTTGAGACTATTTAAAGAAAAATTAGCATGGGCAGCACCCATCGCTGTTATATTAATCATTGCACTATTCTCAGTAAACTTATTTGCACAAGGAGATCCTCAAGTAAGAAATCTACCAGTCGCACTCATTGTGAATGATGAAGGTAATCATGTAGATGCTGTAAAAGCGGCCGTGCAACAAATTAGTATCGGCATAGACGGTAAAGAACCTACGTTAGCTTTTACGGAAGAAAAACTAGAGAATATTGAAAAGCTATTTGATGATAAGAAATATTATGGCGCATTAGTTATTCCAGAAGGCTATAATGATGCCGTACAAAACGCTTTAACAAACAACAGTGCCGCAACATTAGAAGTATATATTAACCAAGGCTTTAACGCGACAGGTGCTAACTTCGCTAAAACAGCCTTAAACGGTTTAATCACTCAGGTAAGCGGACAATACTCTGCTAACTTTATCGAACAATTGGGCGACCAAAAAATCGATGCTGACAAAGCTGCAGTACTAGTGAATCCGATTATCTCGAAAGAACAAGTATTTAACCCTATTACTGCCGCTACAGCAAATGGTAGTGCACCTACTTTAATGGCAGTGCCTGCTTGGGTAGGAGCATTAATTGGTGGTTTCGTTTTATTCTTGGCTACTTCTAGCATTCTAAAAAGAGAAATGCTAACTCGTAAACAAACATTACGTTTAATGGGTGAACAATTATTATTTGGTGTTTTTGTTGCCCTGTTTTCAGGCTTCACCGTGGCAACTTTAGCATCTATCGCTGGGATTAACATGCCTAGCTACTTCCTAGTTGCTTTCTTTGTGTCCTTTGCAGCGTTCTGCTTCTTTTTATTAGTATCTGCAATTACAGCTTGGATTGGTAAGCCAGCTATTACATTGTTTATGGTAGTCATGCTTTTAGGTATGGGAGTACTCATGACGCCACAAGAAATGCTTCCAGACTTTTTTGTAAACTTCATTCGCCCTTGGGTTCCTATCCGTTTCGCGTCAGAAGGTCTACGAGAAATCTTCTACTTCGGCAGCGGCTTCTATACAGGTGGTTCGTTCCTTACTATTTTAGGTATCGGTATTGCCGGTTTTGTTATCTATCTACTCTCACTCTTCAAGCCAGTGAAAGTAGCAAAAAAATAAGAGGTAAGACGTTATTTTGCAGCTATCGCAGAATAACGTCTTTTTTAATGGTTCTTCACCATAACTTGGGGTGGATTTCCGTTCTGGCTGGACGCTTTCCTGGGGGTGCGGCTTCGGGACAACAGGATGTTGGTCAGGAAAACGTTGGCACACGATGTGCCGTTCTTAGTTTTCCATCTTGTTTCGGATGCTTCCGAAACAATTGGATTTTCCGCACGGGTGCTCCTGTCGCTTCGGTTTCGTCGCAAATAAATTCGCTAATCCCCTAGGAGTCGCCAGCCGACACTTCAATCAACTTTTTCTTATATGTCATCTCCAGCTTTTGGTGATGAACCTTTTTAATTATATTTCTACATCTCTTTTCAATTCTTTGTAGAGACGATTACGTGCCAGTTCTTTACGATAGCGACATCCCAGCTAGGAAGTCTGCATTTAAATTCGAGGTCTTTGCGATAATCCACCTTATCTCCACGATTACACCAAGGGTCTTTACGATAAGACGAGAGGTCTTTGCGATGGTATTGGGCCTACATCTTTATCCTCTTTTCCACAATCTCTTAACTTCTTTTAACTCTGTACTATCAAACGTTAAACGATAGATATCTGGCATATCGAGGCTGCTCCAAAAAGAAAAGTCATATTGCTTATCAAAATAATTCATCATCAACACTATAATGTTTCCATGTGTGCCGATGACTATGTTTTGATTTTTGTAAGTTTCTAATACCTGATACATTGCCTCTATCCCCCGTTGTTGAGCAACAAGATTGGACTCTCCGCCTTTCCAAGCAAATTGCTCATCCTCCCATACTTTTCGGATGGCAAGATGAAAGTCCTCAGCCGGCTCCGTAGACAGCTTTCTTTCTTTAAATCCCTCTACTATCTGGATTTCTTTATTTCCGTATGCTGCAATACCTTGGACGGTTTGTATTGCTCTCTTATATGGACTTGAAATCACTACATCTATCTTTTCCGTTTTTAAAAGCTCTGTCACCCTGTGAGCATCCTCAAACCCTCTCCTTGATAAAGGTCGCACCAGTTCATCTGGTGTATAAATGGAATGAGCATGTCTTACAAAATATAAATTAGTTACAAAAAACAACTCCTCTATGATTGCTCTTCTCACTTTCTACAAGTAGCAATCGGAATCCTTTCTTAGCCATTTAGATGTAAACACGCAAAATGCCATGACCAACTTGGCCATGGCATGAAGTAATTCTAACTATTCAGCTTTAATATCGACTCTTCTTCGACGAAGGTGGAGGTATTAAATAAAAATAAGACATCCTCTATTCCATTCTCGTTCATATATTCCCCTATACTTCCATTGTAATATCGAATATCCACCACATGAATCTCAGGTACATGGCAAGTTAGGAATGGTATGATGTTATGTGCATAAGAGTCCTTGATGATGAGTAGCTTTTCTTGTTCAATGTCTGGGGCAATCAGATTTGAAGTTATTTTTATTAATGCATGGACGCCGCCTAGAAAATAGGAGTATTGATCCTTCTTCTTCAGAAAACTTTTGTCATACATACTTGTCCAGGTTTGATTGGTATCTGCTATGAACATTCCAGTTGCAATAGCTTTGCGTGGAAAATAAGCGTCTATCGTATCTGGAGAAAGTCCTTTAAACTGGCTTCGCGTATGATAGCTACCAAGGAATGAATCACTCACTTTATGGATATAAAATTCACTTTTTGACAGTGGGTGCCACCCCATCTTTTCTGCATAAGCAACATACGCCAAGTACGCCCCGTATGTCGTCCAATGGTGATCGGTACGATAATAAATGGATTCAGATTTTTGTGGGTCAAGGAAATCAAAGCCATTTAAATAAGTTAGCTCTTTCGATAAATGATACCCGACAAATTCATTCACCTTTTCTTGAGAATAAGAAGGTGCCAGCCATGGCAAATACTCGGGATAAATACCAACAGATGTAGGTGCCAATAAAAACGTCACCTCTACATTCGAACGACTAGCAGCAAATCCATTCACCGTATCCAGATAGCGCCGGAGCTTTTGATCGTCTGGTTTCTGAAACTTTTCAAATAAATAGCCATTCTTTCCTTTATAAATACCATTATTCTCTTTCTGTAGACGTGCCTGTTCACTAATGGACTTTACCTCTAGCCACTTATTTCGAAAGGGAAAATGATCCGTTACATAGCTCTCCGCATCTGCTGCATAACTGGAAGACAGTATATTTTTTAAGGTAAGGTCCGGGAGCTTTTGTAAGTATCTGTTTTCTAGTTCCGAAAATCGTTGGTGTGGCAACAGAAAAAAGAGAAATGCTAAAAGAAACAGTGACCCGATGAAAAAAGTTATTAATAGTTTATCCGCTTTTTCCTTCAAGTTTTCACTCCTTAGAAACGGAAATATAAAAATGGGTTAAAGGTAGCGTCCACTAAATAAGCGACTGACAGAAAGAAAAGAAAGCCATACCACGCTAGATAAAGCATCCAAAAACCCTCCGCTCTTAACCACTGCTTCTTGGGCAGAGAGGCAATGATTAAAACGATTAACAAAATAATATTTGTATAAAAATAGTATCCCGTCTCCGCATTCCAAAGTGGTTGGTTATTGAAGCCTGCCATGGCCGTTAAATAATCTACTATTAGAGAAGGCGTCTCAAAGGCAAACAGTACCCACCCTACAAGAATCAATACAAGCGCATACACATGCCTAATCCACTGCGGTAAGCCAGATAAAAGCTTCAAGCCTATCCACTTTTCAAACATGAGGATGATACCGAAATACAGACCCCATAAGATGAAATTCCAGCTTGCTCCATGCCAAAATCCCGTTAGCATCCATACCACTAATATATTCCTTGCTTGCTTTAGTAGTCCTTGGCGATTCCCTCCCAAAGGTATATAAACATATTCTCTGAACCAGCTACCTAGCGAGATGTGCCATCTTCTCCAGAAGTCTGTGATGCTTTGGGCTGTATATGGTTTATTAAAGTTTTCATTAAAACGAAAGCCAAACATGAGACCAAGTCCAATAGCCATATCGGAATAACCGCTAAAATCAAAATATATTTGGAATGCAAAGGCAATAATCCCTAACCAGGCAGTTAGCATGGGCAATGCATCTGTCTGGGAGCTCGAAATGGACTCCCAGAGTAAACCGATATTATTAGCTAATAGCACCTTTTTCGCCAGCCCGATAGTAAATCTTCGAACCCCTTCAGCAAACTGCTCTCTATTTTCCGACCGATTTTGAAGCTGTTCTGCTATCGTATTATATTTCACTATCGGCCCTGCCACTAACTGAGGAAATAATGATACGTAAGCCCCAAAGTCAATCCAGTTGCGCTGTGCCTTCGCTGTACCTCTATAGACATCTATAATGTAAGACATGGACTGGAATGTATAAAAGGAAATACCGATTGGCAGTGGAAGCTCTGTTAACGGTATATCGGTACCAAATAGCCCATTAATATTCTGAATAAGAAAATCAGCATATTTAAAAAAAGATAATAGCGCAAGGTTGACCGTCACAGATAATGCCACTACCACTTTTCGTTTAGTAACATTGAAATTTTGTTTATCTAATAACAATCCAAAAAAGTAATCGGATAAGGTCGACACCAGCATGATGACAATATAAATTGGTTCTCCCCAGGCATAGAAGAAAAGACTTGTTATAAATAAAAGTAAGTTTCGTATCCTTCTGGGCGAACAATAATAGAGAGTTAAAACTGCAGGTAGGAATAAAAACAGGAAAAGCAGACTACTAAAAACCATTTTCTAGGATTGTTTAAAAAAACCTTCGTATACTTCTACAAGCTCGTCCGCACTTTCTGAGATAACGAACAACACATACTTGCCCTTCGTAACTAGCTTATAATTTTTCGCATTTTCATATTGGTCTGGAAGGTATGTTTCAAATTGTTTTTGTACGTTTTCCGCTCTTTTCTTCAATGCTTCTTCCACTTCTGGTACATCTGCTTCATCTTTTACTTTTAAAATCGCAATTTCGTTCGTCTTCACATTCATCATTGGAATTCGTATCGCATATGCCTCAAGCTTTGCAGGGTCTATGTTATACGTATCCTTTATCTGATCATCAGTTAATTCCATCAGCATCGGCTGCTCTACCTTCGCTAACATTTCTTCCACCATTTCATTTGGCGTTAAACCTGGATCTGCTGATTCCTGTTCGTTACTATTAGAACACCCTGCCAGTAGCAATCCACCTATCATCATATGTCCCAATATCATCTTTAACTTATTCATTGAAATGTCGGCTCCTTTTTTAGAATATATTTTGTTTTGTTTCAAAAATTATTCCAATTACTCAAACGTATTATGCAAATTAGCGAAAGTTAATATCCACCAATACAAATTCTCCAACTATCGATAACATCCGATTTAATATTTTCTCCGTCATTTTGTTCATTCCTATAGTAAACATATTTAGAAATTTATTATTCCCAAAAAGTATTAAATATGGTAAAATTAATACTAGTTAATTAAGACTAATCCAAAAGACCCTAAATTTAAGCATTTACGACATATATGAAAGGTATATAGTCATCAACAGAAATATTTATTGGTACAAATTACTACTATTTAATTCATCCTGAAGGAGACTCACTGTGATTAAAAATTTTAGAATGTCTATAAAAGCAAAAATCTATACGATAGTTATTGTGGTAGTTTTAACGAATGTTCTAGTAGGGATAACTGGGTTATATAATCTACAGAAGGTCCAGTCCTCTTTAGAAGAGAGTTTGGAAAGTAGATCAAAAAATTTGAATCTATTACGGACAGTTGGAATTGATTTTCACCAAATGTACTTGGCCGAAAAAAATCTTTACCTTTACGAACCGGGTACGGAAGCTTTTAAAGCGCAACTTGAGGAGTATAATGGCCAAAAAGAGGATATCCAAGAAAGATTCGCTGAATATTACGGTAATATTATCAATCTTCCAAATGAAGAGGAACTTGCTCAAACGTATGAAAGCATGAAAGAAGAATATTTTATCATTTCACAGGAAATTGTATCATTACTATCTTCTTCTAATCCTGCCGACCGTGAACAAGGCATGTTGCTATCTCAAGGTGAAGGCTTGAAAAAATTTGAAGCTGCAGAGGAATCGTTAGATGTCATTGGTGACTTATATTACGATAACAATGAAAGTATGTTGAAAGATGTGAAAGAAAATTATTCCCAACTCTTTCTGATTACATGCATTATCATTATCCTCGGGCTAATCGTTAGTACGTTGCTTGGTTTACTAGTTATCCGTTCGATCAATCGCCCAATTCTCACGCTAAGAAATAATGTCAGGAAGATGGCTGAGGGTGACTTAACAGCAACAATTAATTCATCTACAAATGATGAGTTAGGGGAATTGTCCAGGGATTTCAACTTAATGACTAATCAAACAAAGCAACTAATCTCTACTGTCAGAAAAACAGTAGAACATCTAAGTGATTCATCCCACCAACTTGGTTACATTTCTGAGGAAACAAGTAAAACGGGTGAAAAAATTAGTAAAGAGATTGTGGAAATTGCAGCAGGTGTTACAAAGCAAAAAAATCTAACAGAAATAACGAATCAAAAGACCTTTGAATTATCAGAGGTTATTAATAAATTGAACCAAAAGAATATAGATATGGACAAACTATCTGCGAATGCAAAAGTAGTTTTACAACAAGGCGTTGGCAAGCTAGAGGATTTACAAGAAAAAACAGAGATATCCATAAACAGCACACATCAAGTTGTGGGAGTAGTACAAGTTCTTGCGGAAAATATGAAAAAAATTGGATCAATTGTTCAGACCCTAAATGAGATTTCTAGTCAAACTAACCTACTTGCACTGAATGCAAGCATTGAGGCTGCAAGAGCTGGAGAGTATGGGGTTGGATTTGCGGTAGTTGCATCGGAAGTACAAAAATTAGCAGCACAATCTGCAACTGCTTCCAAACAAATTGAAGACACCATCACGACAATTGAAGATGACACCAAGAAAACGTTAGTATTAATGAATCAAACTGTACAGATTAACAATGAACAAGGTAATATAGTTGCAGAAACCGGAGTAGCATTCCACACAATAAACGAAACAATTAGCCATATCCTACATTCTCTCAATGAAATTGCTGAGGAAATTTCTCATGCGAATAATATAAAAGAGGATGTCGTAAACGCTATAACTGATATATCACACGTCGCTGGTGAAGTCTCACAAAAAACAGAGTTAATAAATGACTCCATTGATCATCAAAACAAAGCTTTTGATAATCTTCAAAAATCAGCTGAAATGTTAAATGAACTGAGCGAAAAAGTAAACAAGATGATTCATAGCTTCCGTATAGAATAATAGAAACATAAATAGCTCTTCTATCTCTTTTTTTCTGATAGAGGGCTATTTTTCATATAACCGTTTATCCCCTTCATCTTTTTATTACCATCAAATAAAAAAACATTAATTGTAATTATATCAACATCTAGATACTGTATAAAGGCAATCTAGTGCCGAGATTGGAAGAACCTTTAACAGCTTTGCGTGTTAAAGCTCTTGCCGTTTGGATATACCAATACCTTAAAGATAATAAGGAAGGTTATGTTAAAATAAGGTAAAAGTATATTAAGAAAGACAGCTCTGTTGAAAAATTCATTTTCATTTTAATTCAACAGGTAAATTAAATATTTTTTAGAGGGTGAAACAAATGGGATGGAAACGGTCTACTAAATTTTATATGGGATTGGGCTAATAATTGTTATGATCACTGGATATAATTTATACGGTTTTTATAAGTTAAATGCTACCAAGATATTTGTCGAAGAATATCTGGAAGAAGAAGGATATATCGAAAATCTAATCTTTCAGGAGATAGACATTGGATGGTAGTGGTTAGATTAGAGGGAGACCCTAAAGTATATTATTATTTTAAATCGAAAAATAAACTGATTTTAGAATCGTATATTTTAGTAGGCTATGAAAATGTAGTCAATAAAGTAGTAAAAACGAGGAATTCCTAATGACTAAGATTGCGAACGATGTTCTTTTCTCCAATTAGTGCTTTTGTTTAATTTGGTCAATAAAGTATTGCATAATAAAACGCTCATTAAGTGAAATTCACATTTTACCTTTTAAGAAGAAAGGACCAAGCATGATGAAAAAACTATACACCATGTGGATGGTAGTTATGTTTATTCTAATAGGCTGCGATAGTAATACCACGGAAGAATCTCCTACCAAAGAACTCGAAAACAGTGCAAATGTACAAGAAGATAGTAACAGCTCCGAACATGATATAGAGAATACAGACACAGACACAGACACAGACTCGGCCTCTAGGGAGCAGTCTACTAATACGGAAATATATACAGAAGAAAATCCAGAAACAGAAACACTAGCTCATTTTTCTAATGAAGAAATTGAATACGCTAGAATTTGGTTACAGCTTGGTCCCAATCAAGAGCTCGACGAATTATATATAAAGCATATTCCAGCTGGTACAGCTCTTAACCCTGATGACAGCACAAGTGCAAGCTACCCAGAGGATGTCATCCAGTTAGCCGGCTCTCGCTTAGTAGATGGCTCGGTCACATATAGCGGGAATGGGAATGGCACGATCAACGTATACAATGTTCCCTTACGCTGGGATGGAATTAACCCTGCTGGCGAGCAATTTTACTTAGATATTATCTAAAATACGAAGCTAGTATATGTGGATCCAGGTGATGAGGAAGCAGTAATAGAATTGATTAAGCTGCAGCGTAAGGAATAAGAAAGATCCATTACGCTTAGTAGAGGGCTCGGTCACATATACAATGTTCCTTTGCACTGGAATGGACTTAACCCCGGTGCTAGGAAGAGGGAATAAAATTAATTAAATTAGGTATTGCTAGAGCAATTTGTTAAAGCATATGGAATGTTCTTGCATGGTTCGATATTTACGTTGTAATTGATAATGATCTTTATCGAAATTAATCTAAAATTGCCTATTCCCAGTTACCGAAATATACTAAATATTGTTACAATACCCTTGTCGCGAGAAGACGGTGATGATTTTCTCTCTGACCGGTGCTTACCTAGGGCAGAGACTTCGGGGCAACATGAACGTTGTCACCCGATGTGACGCTTACTCGTTTTACCAAGCATCAAGCATCTTAAACTTATTGTGGTGAGCCTCAACATATTTTATCAAGGAGGAATCATTGTGAAGGATTTTGGTGAGCTTTTGTACGCCGATAAGACCGACAACAGCAGAAACGGTTTTGGATTTATTCTTTCAGGCATCTTATTAATTGTCGTCGCAAATTTTATCTACGCAAGAACGATGTTAATGATAGCGGGTGGCCTATTTATTTTCATCGGATTATACCTAGTTATATTTAAACGTGAGGAGAAAATCTCAATCTATGAAAACACGATTGTGTTGACTTTAAAAGGGCAAGAATTTCCCATACCAAAAGAACAGATTAGTCATATTGAATATGAGAAGCTAAAAGTTAGAAAAAGTCCAGTCGTCAGTTATTATCCAGTACTTATATTAAAGAATCAACAAAAAGTGTTAATTAATAAGGCCTTTAACCCCATGATCAATCAAGATTTTAAGCAAGTGATTGAGTCCTATATTTGAATCATTTAATAAAAAAAGGGGACATTCAGGTGCTGCTCCCCTTTAAGATTGAGTGGAAAATCTCTATTAAGGGGTACTAACTCACCGATTTCGTACCTTCCCTTCCTTTTCTCTTCCGACTAAAATAGCGTGTCAAAGTATAAAGTCCAAAAACAATAGGAGGAATTAAGCCTCCTCCGGCACTGTACGGACTATCTATGAACAATATGACGGCTGATCCAAGTAAAATAAAAAATGCCATAAAGCTGTAACTAATAAAATATCCTTCTTTTTAATAGTAAGCTCCAAACGATTATTCATTACTTCTCACCTCTTACCATGTGTATCTCTTCCCTTTTATTTACATCCGAAAATATAATTATAACATTTTTCCATTTAACCCAAATAAAAATAGCAAACCATAATGGCTTGCTACCTAAATCCTTTTTACCTTGCAAAATCGGCTAACAGCTTATTAAATAGTTCTCTTTCCTCCCAAAATGGTCCGTGACCGCTATAGTAGAAGGGAATAAGCTGAGAGTTTGGGATTTGCTGTTGAACTAATTGCGCTTGTGCATAGGGTATGACCTTGTCATGAACTCCATGCATGATCAGTGTTGGGACGTTTATCTTCGCTAAGTCATATTGCACATTTTCATCTCGTAGCAGGGCGATTACTGCTGCAGTAGACCAGCCAGCTGCCTGTAATCCCATTTGAACAAACCAGTCATTAAATTCCTTTGTAATGTATTGAAAGAAGAATCCATCTGTTACCTCCTGCATCATCTTCGGACGATCATTTAAGCCGATTCTTAGAAAATGCGTAGCGGTTTCCTCTGTAAAACCAGTAGGGGCAGCCGCGTCCACCAATACGAGCTTCGATACACCTTTTCCACCGTGCTTGGCCATGTACCTTAGAGCTATTGCTCCACCAGTGGAATGTCCGACTAAAATGACATCCTCCAATTCAAGCGTGTCAATAATTGCATGGATGTCATCAGCCAGCCTATCGTAGGTATATCCCCTAAACGGCTTGTCGGATTGCCCAAACCCTCTCCAATCAACTGCAATACAACGAAAGCCCATGGATGGCAATACATTTAACTGGTACTCAAACTGTTTATGGCTTAATGGCCAGCCGTGAATAAAAAGAATCGTATCTATTGCCATCGGATTTAGGTCTTCTACATATACATTTACCTCTTCTTCTACCCTTACAAAGTAACCGATTGTGTTTCCCCCTGTTTTTATTTCTAGCCTATTCAATAAAGGAGGAATAAGTGTTTCATTTATCCTGCCAATGAAACGGCATCTCTATATTGGTTCTAGATGAAGTATTTTTAGATAAGGAATTCTATCTGGATATTGTGTTTCTAGTTACAGATGAACCGGAAAAAAAGCAACTGAATTCATTCAGCTGCTTTTTTCATTCTTATTCTAGCCCTTCAATCGTAACTTCCTTAACAGGTAAGAATAATTCTCCTGTATTTAAGTATGTCACCTGCACCTTGTCTCCTTCTTCCATGTAAACCGCATAAGGTGAAGATTCGGAGGATACAATATAGTTTGTTTTATTGTCCAACAGGAAGGAAACCTGCGTGAAATCTCCTACTCGTTCTTTAAACACTCGTAGGACGGTACCAGATATAGCTTTCTCCTCTGCGTTAGAGCTTCCGTTTACGGAGCTTCCTCCACGCTGAAGCGCTGTTTTATAGAGCTTTAACGCTTCTTTTGGAGTATTGCCATATACAGATATCTCTGGATCGGCTGCAGAAACGATAAAATAGTTTTGCAAGAATCCATTGGAATCCAGTACAGGGGTCAGCCAACTTGCTTCTCCGTAGAAGTTATAAAGAACCGGCATTTCGCCTTCCCATTTCTTTTCAATAAATTTCTTTTCAATAATTTGTAGAGCACCTCGGGAATCCATATAGGATTCTTCCATATTGCCAGTGTAATACACCGCTTTACCCGTTCTGCCGTCTGTTAAAGAGTAGCCAAGCATTGAATCGACTCCCTCTTTTGGACTTGTAAAGTCGGTAAAGTAATACATTTCTCCGTCCTCACCGAAAATAGGGCTAACGTTTGCCTCCGTTCCTTCATCAGAAGGCAGCTTCACATCTTTCTTCCCAATCACACTATTCCAAAATCCATGAATGTAATTCCCGTAGTAGCTATTTTGCAAGCTAACTGCTTCTGGAGAAACTGCACCATCAATAAATGCAGGAACCTCTGAAAGCTCAAAGGATTCTGTTTGACCAGTAGCAGGGTCTACTACTACGATTCCCTCCACATCAAAACCATTTCGAGCGGTAATAAATTTTCCGTAAGATCGGATGTAATAAGGCTTTCCTTCCTCATCTACCTCTAATTGAGGATCTCCGTAAAAAATCTTTGTCGGATGCTTCATACGCATATGTCGCTCTAAGTTTTTGTGAAGATAAGAGGACGGTGTATATGTCATTTCTGACTTGATAAATTTGGGATTGTCCGAGGAGTCTGTCGCACTCATTGTAAAATAACCAGGAGTCACATCTCCATTCCACCATTTGAAGAAGTCAGAGAATTCTACAGGAGCAATATATACATATTCGTCTTTTACTTTCTGGATTTGAAGATTACCAAGCTCATAGTAGCTCGTATTCGGTACCTGACCAAATGCTTTCTTCATTTTATTACGTGCAAATTGCGGCGGTACACTAGCAGGTGTCTTTGTTTCATCGAACGCCTCAATTTCAACCTGCACATCCATATTTGCTACCTCATACTTCTTGTCGGCATTCCATAGAGGAGCGGACAGCATGTAAATAGCTAGACCCAGACTAGCTAAAAATAGAATTCCTTTTACCTTTTGCTCGATGCCTCTTGCCAACAAAGTCCCGACCAAAGTTATAACGACAAGCCAAAGCCATAGAGCTGTCCAGTTTCTATCTAGATTTGTTATATAGTAAACAAGCGCGGATGCGATAAATGCTAGAGCTGCTAATCCAATAAAGGAGCTAACCTTGTCTTTCCGATTGGCTTTCAAAGGCACTACTACAAGGGCAGTAGCCACGGCGATGAACGCTGAAATAATAAATACAGTTACCATATCAATCCCTCTCTCTTTTTTCTGTTTACTACTATACGTATGAGGATGGATATGGTTTCAGGACTAGCCATTAGCTACTTTTCAAGACAGTTTTACTTGCAATAGCATCCTCCTGAAATCCTTTATTCCAGCTAAATCCAACGATAATGGTTGCCACAATTAAGACTGAGCTAAGAATATAAAAGCATGGAACGATAAACTCAGATGAGACCATACCAGTAAAAATCGCTAATAAGATCATTCTTTGAAGCAGGCCAATCGTTCGAAATAGGCTATCCACTCTTCCAATTATGTTATTTGGAATTTTGTCCATTAAGAAGGAGTTCCTTGCAACTCGAGCGCTACTATTCCCTAATGCCAGAAAGAACATTAACATCAAATAGATTGGTAGCTCCACGAGCACAACCATTGAAATTGCTATCGTATATACAAGTACACCTAAAATAATTGTTTTTTCATTCCCCAGTTTCCTCGCTACTGTAGGAATCAGTAGCCCCGCTACCACTGCTCCCCCCGCATACATCATCCCTTGGATTCCGTACATGTTTGCATCAGTCTGTAAAATGTCTGATAAGTATACTGGGAATAAATAATTTGTTAGCATAACGCCAATAAAAGGCATGAAGGAAAATAGGAGAAAGGCAAACATGGCAGGTCGTGCAAGCATATATAAAAGACCTTCACTCGTTTTTCTATTTAACGACTTTGTACCTTTTGTTCGTTCTGCTCTAGCATAGGGCAGCTTCAAATAGAAATAGATTGCTGCTATATAAGTTAGGATATTTAACAATAAAATATAATGTATATCCCACTTCAGCATGAGGATGCTCGCTACTCCCCCTGCAATCATACTAGAAAGCTGACTCTGCACCTCCATCGTTCCATTTAATGTCTTATACTGTTCCTTAGTAAAAAGCTCTTGATTCATCGCGAACATAGTCGGATAAAACAAGGTGTAAGACAAGCTACCAATTACATAAATAACGGTATAGTGCCACGTTTCATAAGACACGCCAAAGAATCCAAGTGCAGTAAATGGCAATAAAACAAGAAAACATGCCAATTCACTGCCTATCAATAACTTCTTCCTCGACATCCGATCCACTAGAGCTCCGACATAAGGGGTTATAAGGAAATTAATAATTGTCATTCCGATGGTGATATATCCAAACACAGCCCCTCCATTATCACTCGTTACAAGCATCCAAGGAATGGCTATCATCGTAATACCTGTTCCTATTGAGGAAGCTATATTTGCCAATATAATAATCCAAAATCTCGAATCTCTATATAAACTTTTCAATCCCATCACATCCCTTTCTCTATCTACTCTCACTCTAATAGAAAAGGAAGAATTTTCATTCAGTCATTGGTCTAAAATACGTCTCATACATTTGGCTGAATGTGAGTTTGGGATCCTAATGAGAGAATTAGGATTGAGGGGTTCCTTATCGAGCGATTATGACGACTTATCGCGCGGTACGTGGGGGTTACTGCGCGATTACTGGGGGCTATCGCTCGGTTAAGGGATCCTATCGCGCGATGCTACTATAACTGTCTCCTTAGCCAGCGATTGCATAGAGCGAAATCTAGTTATATAAAAAGCACCCAGTGAAATCCACCAGGCGCTCTCCATCTCTCTCATTTTCTATATACGACATGCCATTCGTTTTCCTTCAGAAGAATCTCTACACCAACCCAGCCGTCCTTCAATAAGGACTGCTGTGTCTCTGCGTCTGCCATCTTCACTTCTACTTGCTTTGTGTAAACAGCATCCGCTTCTTCGTTTATATTTTTGTAAAATACGTATCGAAGCATATTTCGATATTTTGGCTTTAACGCTCCTATTTTCATTCCTTGGCTTAGCTTGTCCTTTAAGCTTGGAATATTGAATGGGGCCACCGTCGCACAGACAATAGAATACGGGGAATCGACCAGTAGCTCCATGACTATGTGACCAAGTTTTTTTTGCAAGCCATAACCTCGAAAATCGGGATGAACAATCGTAATCTCTTGATAGACAACATCAAGTAACCGATCCTTATCCAATCCTATATCTAGACCTAGATGATGCTCATCCATGACAGGTATTTGGAGAGTTCGAAAAGCAACTAGTCGGTTCTCCACAAACAATCCTACCATTAAACGATTATGAACTGTCCCCTCTACTTCTTCACGGGATAAAGGCTGAAGGAAATCTCGATCTTCTAGCATTTCAATAACAACGCTTTGTAAATCTAGAATTTGATCAATATCCTTGGTCGTTAATTCCCGAACTGGGTACTCGTTATCCCCAAGCTGGACCTTCCATTCTTTCATGTGCGCACTTCCTCTTACTTAAATTACTTTGGTTGAGTAAACGGTCAACTCCTGAAGAATCGTTTCATCCACCTCTATCCCTAGACCTGGAAGATCATTTAGTTGAATAAAAGGAACATCATATTGAAGATTCCCTATATCTTTAGAGAATTTTAACGGACCTGTCAATTCTACACTTGTAAATGCTTTTTTACTAAAAGCTACATGGAAACCAGCCGCCGATCCTATAGACGACTCTACCATAGAGCCTATTTGACAATCGATACCTGCCATTTCAGCCATATGGGCAAGCTTCATAGCTGGGTATATACCACCGCACTTCATCAGCTTGATGTTGACTTTATGAGCTGCCTGTTTTTCTATGCATTCCCGCATATCCCTTATTCCTCTTAATCCTTCATCCATCATAAGAGGTGTACTTATCTTTGATTTTATTTCTACCATGCCATTGAAATCATCTGCTCTTACCGGTTGCTCGAGCCAATCAATTCCTAAATGCTCCAGCTGTCGCATGGCTGTAATTGTATTCGCACTGTTAACCCAGCCCTGGTTTACGTCTACTCTGATTGCAATTTGGTTGCCGACTCTCGTCCTTACAGCTTGGATCCGTTCTACATCCGATTGTACTTCTGTACCTACCTTCATCTTAAAGGAGGTAAAGCCCTCCGCAATTTTCTGTTCTGCCTCTCTTGCCATTTCCTCAGGAGTCCCGATGCTTAGCACATGGGTAAGTGGGAAGCGCTCGTGATAACGCCCTCCAAGGAGCTGATAAACTGGAACACCAAGCTTTTTACCCACTAAATCGTAGCAAGCTATATCCAGCGCTGCCTTCGCAGCCGGAGCTTGGTAAACCGCCTTATCCAACCTTTCGTGAAGTTTCTCAAACTCCATAGGGTTTTCCCCTATTAAAATAGGTGCCGCGGTATTTACTAATAAAGAATATGTACTTTCCCAAGTCTCTCCAGTTACATGCTCATCCGGGACCGCTTCCCCGTAACCGATGAAACCCTCCTCTGTGGTTATCTTTACAATAATAGATGGCATATCTGGATAGGTTGCATAGCTGATGATGAAAGGCTTGATAAGTGGTAGCCGTATTGCAAATATCTCTATCTCTCTAATTTTCAATCTAGCTCACCTTCCTCTTAAATTTGCGTAGCTTTTCGGAGCGTTTCTGCAATTACCTTAGACCCTAATATTAGTGCATCCTTTCGAAAGGTCATTTTCGGGTGATGTAAGCCCGGAGCCAAGTCCGCTCCTATTCCAATCATTGAGGCTTTTAATTCGGGCTGCTTAATTGTATAGAAATGAAAATCGTCACTGCCGGAGGTTATAACCTCTTCCGCAAGATATTCTTCACCTAATGCATCTATAATTGCTTCCCTTGCCAGAGATACAGCTTCTACCGAAACCTCTGCTCCTGGTGTGATATCTTGCCACTTCCACTCTATTTCTATATCAAATAGCTCGGCAATTGATTGTAGCTGATGATCAATTTGGTCCTTCATCTTTCGTAACACTTCATTTTTCTGAGCACGAGCATCGATAGAAAAAGAAGCAGTTCCCGGAATAATGTTCATGCTATCCCCACCTGCCTGAAGCTTTGTGAGCTTGGCAGAATACGCTTCAAAGGGAGAGAAGTACAGATTTTTCAATGCTTGGTGTATAGCAAAAGAAACATCAATCGCATTCTTCCCTTGATGTGGACGAGCCCCATGTGCATCTATCCCTTTAATTTTCCCCTCTAAGAACATCGCTGCTCCATGATGGATTGCAGGGGTCACCTTACCAAATGGGATCTCTTCTATTGGACGCAAATGGACACCAAATAAATGGGTTACATCCTGTAGAGCCCCCTTCTTAATCATGCATAATGCACCGTTACCCTTCTCCTCTGCCGGTTGGAAAATAAAGCGGATCCGCTTATTCAGCTTTTCCTTTTTCAATAACAACAACGCACCTAGAACCATTGACATGTTCGCATCATGGCCACAGGAATGATTGGCTTGATAAACTCCGTCAACTTCCTGCCATAATGCATCTATGTCTGCTCTTATAGCAATTACTTCCTCGCCCTCTCCTATCTCAGCAAGTAAACCTGTCACATCATCAAATCTACGATAGGGAACTTCTAATTCGTCTAGAATTTCAGCAAGCTTATTCGTTGTATTAAATTCCTTCCAGCTGATCTCTGGATTTTCATGAAAATACTCAAACCAATTCATAATATGGGTTTCTGTCTGCACTATATTTACCCCTTTATAATTATTTGGATGAACCGACTATTTCACATACTCTCCCAATCTGTCCGTCTGTTAACCGAACCTTGATACCATGGGGATGAAACGAAGAATTAGTTAAAATATCCTTCACTACTCCTCTGGTTCGCTCACCAGTTCGCTGGTCCTTTTTTAATATGATATCTACCTCTAAACCAGGTTGAATATCCTTTCGTTTTTTTCCGTCCACTGTCATTTCACCTCTTTTTGTATCGTACCATTTTCATACAACAGATACACTAAAGAATTAAAATTATTCGACAAAATGAGCCATTTTTTAGCTTTTTCCTAATTCACTTCTTTCTCCACTATCCGTGATTTTTTGCTCCATATGATTGGGACTTTTCCCACTTAAATAGTTAGATCGTTGTCAGATTTTATTGCCAAAGCGTTCTTCCATAACATTTGCAAAACTGCTGAAAAGACAGCAACTACCGTAGATACGATGATAATTATGAAGCCAATCAATAAAAGACCAGGTGCGTCATCTGCCTGCGCCATGATATAGAGAATAGGGAGAAATAGTACATATAGACCGGTAATGATAGATGCACAATACTTTATATAACGAAGAGATTTCCCAGACAAATTGGAGAAAGCGTTCTGTTGACTAATGTAAGCTAGTATCAGTAAAGTGTGATAAAGTGCATAGAAATAAGGAATTGCTGTGGAATATAGGAAAATGACAATTACGTATTTGAGTAAAGCAAATTGAGTGATGTGAGCAAAATAATTCCCAATCATAGGTACCCAAAATACACACAGCCCTAGGATTAACAAGCCCATCATAATGACGATCATCTTTAAAAAAGTTGTCTTAATATGCTTCAAATAATTCGCTCCTTCTGTTACTTTTTATCGTAAGACGATAAAGAGATATATTCTAACTCATCCTATTTCTCCCCTAAAACAACTATTCCTGAAAAAATAAAAGGCATTGGCTAAATGTTAGCCGATGCCCATTCGTTACAATGTTCTTTTCTCATAGATTTCTTTTACAAATCTTTCTTTGAAATCGGTGTACTCATTTATTCCCCCAGCATTTTCTTCTAGAAAGCTCTTTTTAAGATCCTCATACGCTTCTCTGGCAGGCTTATTTGCATTCAGGTAATTGCGAAAGAAGAGTAGATTTTTCCACAATTCTCCCTCATATTGGACCATGTGAATATAATGAGTTTTTTCTAGATAAGTTTCATCACTGAATTTGGCAAGAACGATTTCATTCGGACGTTCTACCCGTAGCCGGAGAAATCCAACCTCCTGAAGTCCCCGAAATACTGCTTTATCAACCGTCTCTAAGTCCTTTACTCCTACGGCTATATCCACAATCGGCTTTGCCGCTATGCCCTCTATAGCCGTGCTTCCAATATGTTCGATTTGATTCTCAGGAAGCATTGTTGCGTTGATAATCTCCTGTTTCACTTTTATAAATTCATTTTTCCATTCTGCCTGATGTGATTCTAGGCGAACCTCATCCTTTTTTAATCCTAATTTCATTTATACCCATCCCCTTTGCCCTATTTTTATGCTACCACTGTAGTTTCACAACGTTTATATATATGCACTGTTGTAGTCGCTGTATTTCTCTCCTTTCTCTCTTCCTATATCTACAATTTTGGTAATTGGTATTAGCTCATGCTATACTTATGAAGGATTTTATTAGAATAAAAGGAGTGTTTTTCTCATGACTAAAAAAGGTTATATCCTTATGGAATCAGGCGATAAAATTGAATTCGAATTATACCCAAATGAGGCACCAAACACGGTTGCAAACTTTGAGCAATTAGCAAACAGCGGGTTTTACGATGGAGTAATCTTCCACCGTGTTATTCCTGGCTTCGTAAGCCAAGGTGGAGACCCAACTGGTACAGGTATGGGAGGTAGCGGTAAAACAATCAAATGTGAAACTGCTGGAAACCCTCATAAGCATGAAGCAGGTAGCCTTTCTATGGCACATGCTGGGAAAGACACTGGCTCTAGCCAATTCTTCATCGTTCATGAGCCACAGCCACATTTAAATGGTGTGCACACTGTATTCGGTAAAGTAACAAGCGGCTTAGAAGTAGCGAAATCAATGAAGAACGGCGACAAAATGCAAAAAGTAGAAGTATTTGACGCTGAATAATTTACATGTGGGCTTTGGAATTTTTTCCAAGGCCTTTATTTATAAAAACCTTTTCAATAGGAGGTAACGACATGAAAGATTACCATTGCTGTGCTACCTGCATTCATTTTGGCAGTGAAAAAACAAAGAACAGCATGCTGTATATGTGCAAAAGACTGGGCTTTCAAACGGACCCACGCTACAAGTTCAATTGCTGGAATCCGAAAGAGCAGGTAAGAAGGCTGATGGAAAAGGAACAGGGTAAGGAAGCTTAGAAAATTTACTATCTCCTCCTCAACATGTATATGTTTCATTTCTCCTAAAAATTGCTCTTAACACTATTACGGAAGCTAACTGGTAGAATGACGAAAAGAGAAAAGTAACTTTTTAAAAAAATTCCCCTTCTGTTCCCTTCCCTCATTTCATAATATCCCTATTTTATCATCTTATATCCAGAAAAAGTTAAAACTACAGCCAAAATTTGCATAATATAAAAATAATTAATGCGTGCCTAGCTACGATTGAATGGAGAACGAACACAACAAAAGGCCCTCTATTAGTCAGAGAGCCATTCATTGCCTATATTTTGTACTGCTTGCTAGTTACCTCTAGCAGCATCCACCACCCCCGCTGTGACAAACACCTGTTTCAGGAAGTTTCAACTGGACTTGTGAGGCTGCCTCTGTATCACCAGCTAAATGTGCAACTACAGATCTAACTTGCTCATAGCCTGTTGCCATCAAGAAGGTCGGCGCACGACCATATGACTTTGAACCAACAATATAGAAGTTCGGTTCCTTCTGTCTTAATTCTCTTTCTCCATGCGCATCCACACTTCCACAGCTATGCAAATTTGGATCAATTAATGGCGCTAATGCTGGAACCGCTTCTGTTATCGGATCTGTTTCGTAGCGTAGCTCCCTATGGAAATCAAAGTTTGGTCGATTACCTGTATTAACAATTAAACGATCGAACCCATTTAGCTCGCCATCTGTGCCAATTAATTGAATACCTTCCTCTGTTTTATTTAAGGATTTAATCTTGAATGGTGTACAAACTTGAAGAGCACCATCTTTAACAGCAGCGGCAATACGCATGCCAAGTTCTCCTCGAGCAGCAAGCTCATCATTGGAGCCACCTCCAAAGGCATCTTCTACACGAGGTTTTCGAAGAATCCATATTATCTGAGTATCTGGGTATCTCATTTTTAATTCTACTAATTGTAATAACGAATTTATTGCCGAATGGCCACCTCCAATAACTGCAATTCTTTTATTGGCATATAGCTCTTTATTCTTTTGAACATTTGGGATGATATAATCAATGAAATCTTTTAATTTTTCTTCGCTTTGCATCCACACTCCGTGACCCGTAGTTGGATTTGAGTTTCCCCAAGTTCCTGTAGCATCAATGATTGCACCGGCCTTAAACGTCTTAAGTCCCTCCGATGTTTCTACGTAAATCAGAAAAGGTGTATTTTTGCGATTTCCACTTTTCATTTTGTCTATCCCATCGCGTGTAATAGCGATTACTTTATGATTGGTATATAACTTGTCTTTAAATAAATCTGCAAGTGGGGATAAATACTGATTCATTAACTCCTCACCTGTTGGGATCACATCACCCTTAGGCTCCTGCCAATCTGTATGTTCTAGTAAACGCTTTGCTGCTTTATCTATGTTGTATTCCCAAGGCGAAAACAGCTTTACATGCTCCCATGTACTTACATTGTGAGCAAGTTCACCAGCCTCTAATAAAAAATATGGTAGCTTGCGTTCCTGTAAATGTGCTGCTGCGGCTAAACCAATAGGACCCGCCCCAATGATAGCTGTAGGAAGGCTAGGCGTACAGCATGTAGGTTGATTTAATATGTTAAATTCCATGATTCTCACCTTTCATTCGTATATAATTATTTACTTATATTTTAGATTTTAGATAAGTGGAGCAATTACTGCCCCACTTTTGAAAATTCTTCTATTCTTTTACTGATTTGATCTCGAACCTCTTGAAACATCCGCCACTTCTCTTTTTCTGTTCCTACAGCTTTCGCTGGATCAGGAAACCCCCAATGCTCGCGTCTTACTGAGGGAGGTGTCGTCGGACATTTATCTGCAGCGTCATCACATAAAGTCACCACTAGTGTTGCGGTATTTAGGATATTTTGATCTATAACATCAGAGGTTTGGTCTGAAATATCTATCCCAACTTCAGCCATTGCTTTTACAGCATTCGGGTTTAACCCATGTGCTTCTATACCAGCACTTTTTACTTCCCATTCATCTGACAAGAAATGTTTCCCAAACCCTTCTGCTATTTGGGACCTACAGGAGTTACCTGTACATAAAAAGTAAAGTATCTTTTTCATCGTTAGCTCCTAATTTAGTATGATGCATGCATGATTTTAGGAATCACAAGCTTCTCCTTCGCAAGCAACTTTTATAGGCTCAAGCTCTTGCACAATTGCCTGTACGATCGGTGATAAGTCTTCAACCAGACGATAATGCTTCCAGGTACCAACCTTTCGCTCTACAATAATTCCAGCCTCTTTTAACTTCCGTAAATGCTGACTAACAGCAGGCTGAGAAATATCTAATACTTCCACAAAATCACATACACATACCTCTGTATTCTTCATACAAGCCACAAGCTTCAATCGGTTTAGATCAGCTAGTGCTTTTAGCTGTTTTTCCATTAACAGAATATCCATGTTTCCTCCTTATATAAGTATTTACTTATATAATAACCTTCACCCGTATATAAGTCAACACTTATATAAAAAAGAAGAAAACGACGGCTCGTTTCCTTCTCATAGTGCAAAAGTTATGATAAAAATAAGTAACAGTGGTCCAAAGAAAATTAGCCAGCTGATAGGATTGGCAAAGTTTAAGGACCAGCCAACACCAAAGCGCTTTTCAACCATAATACTCGGATCATCTTTATTAAAATAAATTACCCCTGCCTTCCAATACTTATCATCATCCACAGCAATCACATTGCCATCCGTCGTTGTCTGGTCCTCTCCCACCTTCAACTTGGCTCCCCCTTGGCCAACCTTCATAGTGAAAACTACCACGACAACAAGCGTTGCAAATAAAAAAATCAATGGCAGACCAATCATGAAAGCAGATGAGGTAATTTCCGGATGAATGGTTTGCAGATGGAAGTACCCCATCATTAGTGTAATACTGATAGAAATAAACAGCGATAGCCAGCTGCTATACTTCCGAAACTTCAACTGCTGCTCCGTTGATTTTTGTTTTTCAACAGGATTAATTTTCACTCCTGAAAAACGCATTCCTTCACTCGTAATCATCATTAATCCCTGCATAACCAACAGAAGGAGCATTGTCCCGATAACGGTAAAGTAATTCTTCTCGGTGAATGCGTCGGCTTCACCTGAAGGTCCCCAATGAGTCGGAATGAGGTCAGGCATCTTCTCATAGTTCATATAAGTGTAAATGATTAAACCTACTGTGATAATCATTGGTATTGTAAAAACTACTTTTGGTATCAGCTGCAGCTTGTCTTGAAACGATAAATCTACGACACGAACCTCGCTTTTCCCCTCAGTCCAACGCTGCTCCGCCTTCAGCTTCTTCATTTTCATATGATTCACCATATAATAGCCAACAGAGACAAACAAAATGGCAAACTGTAGCCCTACGCTAACTAAAGCCACTAAATCCTCCAATGGCTTTTTGGTGAATACCCAAATAAGATAAGCTACAAGAATCAATAACCCCCAAGTGATAACAGAAATGGTATACCTCTTTTTTAATCTAGCAACCATTTCAGTCATCGCATATTGCTCTGGTACATACACCCCAAATACAATCGTCTTTTTTAGAAAGTAAGGAATAAAAGCTTGAAGTACAGTAATAAATAAAAAAATAAATGCAAACAACCAGACCATCATTTTTCCCCCTTTTTAATCCTTTGTATTAGTTCTCCTACTATTTCTGTCAGCTCCTGCTCCGTTAACTTCAGGAGCAACCCCTCAGCTAGCAGCGGCCGAATTTGTTGCGCAAGTGCTTGGCGCTCTATATCAGTTGCTTTGTTCACACCATTTGGTTGAACAATTACCCCAGACTTAGGAACGATCTTAATAAATTCCTTTTCCTCGAGATAATGATACGCCTTATTAACCGTATGCATATTCATTCCTAAGTCTGCAGCAAAAGCACGAACAGATGGTAGAGAATCGCCTGGCTTCAACTCATTGCGAGCCATTAATTCTATTAATTGCTGTGCAAGCTGTAAATAGATCGGCACAGGAGAATTCGTTTGTATCTCGATAAACATGGCTAGCCTCCAATTGTCATTCTGTTCTACTATAAGTGTAACACATTTGTTATATGAATAGTAGAGCAATTTTTTAAAGAATGTAAGAAGATTAAAGTATACGAGAGTAAATAGAAGTTATCCGAGAATAAGGAAACGCTGTACGAGAGTAATGAGAGGCTATGTAAGAGTAAAATGTGGCTAAGTATAGATAACAATGAGGAGGAGATTATTCCTCATCCCAAAAGAAAAAAGCCGACAATCGTCGGCTTTTCAATCTTATTTATGCATTTTCAGCTAATAATCGCTGTGCTGCTGCTTTTACTTCATTCAGTCCGTTTTCAATAATTTCAGCAGCTCTGTCTGGCATTGCATTATGCCCTTCAATGATTACTTCATCAATGATTTGCATTCCAAAAACGCCACCAAATACTGCACGCATATAGTTTACGGACATATCCATAGAAGCTGACTCAGGAGTAGAATAAATACCACCGCGAGCATTTAGGAAGATTGCTTTTTTGTCCGTCATTAACTGAATCATATTACCTTCAGCGTCGTATTTGAAAGCAAATCCTGCTGCGTATACGTAATCAATAAATGTTTGAAGCTTTGCAGGAATTGTTAAGTTCCAAAGAGGGAATGCAAATACTACTACATCTGCAGCAGATATTACATCCATTGCTTTTTGCTTAGCAGCTACTAATCGAGACTCTAATTCTGTAAGCTCTTCACCGTTTTGCATTTTTCCAAAAGCGTTAAATAAATCTTGTCCAAAATACGGTGTGTCTTCCTCGTACACATCATACGTCGTTATATTAAGGTTTTTTCCCTCGATTTCATTCATAAATGTTTCATACATTTTGCTAGAAATTGCTTCTGTTGCAGGGCGATTATTCGCTTTTACTACTAAAATATTCATCATAGAACTCCTCTTCATCTTTGATTTTATCTCAGACTCGAGACTATTCTATGTTATATTAGGATATCAATACATGTCAAAAAAACTGCTCATGATAGTAATTTTCTTTCATTTTAACTTAGTTTAAAAAAATTTTGAGCATTTAATGAATATATCATATAAATTTACCTATCAATCTAAAAAATATATTAATATTTACTATGTAAAAAGAAGCAAGCTTCTTAAGAGCCGTTTTACAGAAATGCTTTTAATAGTTAAGAGAGGAAAAGAAAAATGGGTTTTTCATTATTCGGACCATATCATATTGGATGGCTCATCTTTATAACTATATCTGTCGTCCTTGTTAGTAAACATTTCAACCAATTGAATACCGAAAAACAAGAAGCTTTCCAGCAAAAAATAGCATGGTTCATTTTGTTAGCAGAAATATTTAAGATTACCTATTTGATTGTCAGAAATGAATTTACGCTTAATTATTTGCCTTTAGAGCTATGCAGCTTCGCCATTTTTGCAATCTTTTATCATTCCTATACGAATAATCCGATGGTTGGAGAAACGCTTTACAATCTATTTTTACCGGGTGCCATTGCAGCTTTATTATTTTGTAATTGGACGCACCGTCAAATCAGTGATATTTTTAGTTTGTTTAGTTTCATTTTCCATTTTGCGTTGGTTATGTACTGTGTCATGGTGTTATATGCGGGAATAGTAAAACCAAATAAGAAGAGACTGATAAGTTCCATTCTATTTTTAGCTGTTATAGCACCAACTATTTATTTATTAAATAAAGTATGGGATACAAACTTTATGTTCTTAAATGTTCCATCGCCCGGGTCTCCATTAGTACCACTTGAAAATATATTTGGAAACCCTGGATACATATTCGGTTTAGCCTGTCTCGTTATTCTTTTATGGGTTGTGATGTATTTACCTTGGAATAAACTCCAACAATTAAAGGTTCCAGTAAGTAAGAAAAATAAAAAGTAGCTTTCTCCATATCTCTCTAAAAAATTTTAAAAAGAAAAGAGACAGTCAAACTTAATTGATTGTCTCTTTTCTATCCTTTAGAATATTTAACCTACAGTCCGATTACATGAGTGGTATCTGCTGATCTCCCATCGAAAATAAAGCCAACTGCCCGATAAAATGCATCTGCCTTGGCAGACTCTGTCTTGGTTGTGATCTCTGTAAAATTTCCCTTCGCCTTATCAGAAATCAATTGAAATAATTGACTTCCGACACCCTTTCGACGGTATTCTGGGAGCGTATAAAAGCGGTGAAGCCGAGCAGCTGAATTATCTAGCGGATGCTTATTTAATCCGCCAATAGCAACTATTTCATCCCCATCCCAAGCCCCATAGAGTGCTTCTCCTTCTTCTGTAAATCTGTTTGTGCCATCCTCATACTCAGAAACTAGACGAGATAAAAACCGATACCCCTCTTTTTCGCTTTCTTGCACTAACTTGGATACGTCCACTTGCATCAAATCAGAAATTTTCCTTACTTCGATTGCCATATGCGTGCCTCCATTCTAATAGTGAAAAACGAACTCTCTATTAACTTCGCTAATAGTCAGCAAATCCCTTTATCCTTTCAGTATTACCTCAACATTCTATTACTGTATGTAAAAAAACCCACGCTTAATAGCATGGGCTTTCTAAAATTATTTAATTGCAGCTAATCTCTCTTGAACTTCTTCCTCAGATAGGTTGTGTTCAACAATATAGCGGTTGCGTGGGTGCTCGCGACACTCGTCTGAACAGCTGCGCATATATTTATGCTCGTTTTCTTCCGAGCAAAGAATTTTATCATTACATTCTGGGTTTGCACAGTTTACGTAGCGCTCACATGGCTCGCCAGTGAAATGATTCCTTCCTACAATGACATGCTCTACTTGGTTGATAGGCACAGCAATACGCTCGTCAAAAACATACATCTGACCGTCCCATAATTGCCCACGAACCTCAGGGTCTTTTCCGTAAGTAGCAATTCCACCATGTAGCTGAGCTACATCCTCAAAGCCTTCTCTCACTAACCAGCCGGAGAATTTTTCACAGCGAATTCCACCTGTGCAATAAGTTAAAACCTTTTTCCCTTCAAACATCTCTTTATTCTCACGAATCCATTCAGGAAGGTCACGGAAGTTTTTGATATCCGGACGAATTGCTCCGCGGAAGTGACCTAGGTCAAATTCGTAGTCATTACGAGCATCGATTACAACTGTATCCTCTGCTTGCATTTGCTCGAAGAATTCCTTCGGAGATAAATACTTTCCAGTTAGTTCGTTTGGATTGATGTCTTCCTCTAATCCTAGGTGAACAATCTCTTTCTTCGGACGAACATGCATTTTTTTGAATGCATGACCATCTGCTTCATCTATTTTAAACACCATGTCAGCGAAACGCTCATCCGCCTTCATCATGTCCATATAAGCATCTGTTTGCTCAATTGTTCCGGAACATGTTCCGTTAATACCTTCGTTCGATACTAAAATACGCCCTTTTAACCCAATTTCCTTACAAGCAGCAAGATGCTCTTGTGCAAATGTTACTGGATCTTCAATCGGGACATATTTGTAGTAAAGTAATACTCTGTATGCATGTGTGTCCATTTTTTACTCCACCTTTTTCAAAATTTGTCCATCAATTTATCATATCAAACTTTTAGGAATAAGTTAAATAGTTAATTTAGTTAGATAATTTTTCTGTTTCTTCCTCACTATAAGAAGAGAGAAGCCGTCTAAATCTATTTTTTCTACTTTAAAAAAAAGAAACACTTATGAGAATCATAAGTGCTTCTTTTTTGGACCGCCGGTTCTCCGCGGCGTCGGACGCTTTCCACGGGGGATCGGTGAGCCACAGCCGAACGCTAACGCGTGCCACTGCTATGTCTCACCAGTCTCCCTCTTCCCGCAGGAGTCGCCGACGCTACTCCGAGCCAATAGTGTTCTCTGCTAACAGAAATTTTGTAAATAAATACGAAAAAGAATATACAACCGTGTTATAAGGGGGTGAAGTTAGCAGGTTTTCAATACGGAGTCTTAAACCATCTAGAGGTTGGTCAACTCTCCTATACTTCCTCCAAAAAATAGTAGCACAAACCATAACCTTGGTTTGTGCAACTAATATTAGTATGTTTTCTATATTATTTTGTTTTATTTGCAATTTCAATTGCGCGGTTTGTACCTTCTGCAGCTTGATCGAGAGCTTCCTTAGGATCCATTCCTTGGTATAGATTCTCGAGAGCTGTAACGATTTGTTGACGTGATTCTGGGAATACAGAGATTAATGCGCCTTGTGTCGCAATAGATGGTTCAGTGCTCTGTAACTGGTCAACTGTTACCTTTAACTGCGGCATTTCTTCCCAAGCTTGCTTTACACTTTCTTCTTCATAAGCCGCAGGGTTAATAGCAAAATATCCTGTGCTTAAGTGCCACTCTGCTTGCACTTCAGGCGTCGTTAGGTATTTCATAAACTCCCACGCTGCCTTTTGCTCTATTTCTGCAATACCTTTAGACATCCATAGGGATGCTCCTCCAATTGCCACACCTTGTCTATCCACTTCATCTGCGTAAGGAATAAATGCAGCACCCACTTCAAATGGAGCATTATCAATAATTCCACGCACACCTGCTGAAGAATCCATATACATTGCTACTTTTCCTGATTGGAATGCAGCACGAATGTCATCCCAGTTTGTACCGAAGTTACCGAATGTACCTGCCTTGTTCATTGTGTCTAGGAAATTGAATACACGTTGGCCTTCTTCTCCGTTAAATACAGCCTCTGTTGCATCTCCCGCGCGTCCATTTTCTTCATTTACATAAAGACCGCCTTGAGTTGCTACTAGCTGCTCAAAGAACCAGCCATATGTCAACATAGAGAAGCCCTTCATATCATCAGTCGTAAGCTTTTCAGCTGCTTCGATTACCTCTTGGAACGTTTGTGGTGGATTTTCAGGATCTAGTCCTGCCGCCTTAAATGCATCCTTGTTATATAGCATTACCGGAGTAGAAGAGTTAAACGGCATCGAGTAAAGCTCTCCATCCAAAGAATAATAGTTTAAGATGTTTTCCTCTAATTGAGAAAGATCATAGTTATCCTCATCGATAAATTTTTGCATCGGCTCAATGTAGCCACTATCAATCATAAACTTTGTTCCTACTTCAAATACTTGCGTAATCGCTGGAGCATCCGCAGTTCCACCAACGCTACGAAGCTTTGTCAAAGACTCTTCATATGAGCCTTGGAATTCCGCTTTTACTTCATAGTTGTCCTGAGAAGCATTGAAATCTGCTACAATTTTATCTAAAGCTTCTTGCCCCGAACCTGACATTGCGTGCCAGAAGGAGATAACTGTTTTACCATCCTCTGTTTTTTCTACATCCTCGTCACTCTTTTGTGGAGTTTCAGATGAACCACTGTCGCTATTTGAACAAGCTGCTAATAGAAAAATCCCCATTAAAATCATGACTAACCAAGTGAACTTAAATTTCTTCCCCATTTTTACACCTCTTTTAGTAGTTTCAAACAACTGTTATTTTAAAGCGCCTTGCGTTAACCCCTTTTGTAATTGCTTTTGTCCCAAGAAAAGTAATAGCAGTGTCGGAATAATAACGACGATTACTCCGGCCATAACCACCCCCCATTCTGTTGCGACTTCTTGCGATTGAAGCTGCTTTAGCCCAATTTGCACAGTACGTACAGAATCATTGGTGGTGACAAGTAATGGCCATAAGTACATATTCCAGGTTGTGAGGAACCCGTAAGCTCCTAATGTCACTAAGCTCGTTTTAGAAACTGGTAGAATTACTCGAATAAAGAATGCAAATCGGCTCAAGCCCGCAATTTGAGCTGCCTCGTGCAACTCCTTCGGAATCGTTTTAAAATGCTGTCTTAATAAGAAAGTACCGAACGCTAGGGCAAAAAAAGGTAGTGTAAGCCCTTGATACGTATTGATCCAGTCTAGTTTTTGAATCGTAAAGAAGTTTGGAATCATCGTTGCTTCCCACGGAATCATCATAGTGGAGATGAAAATGAAAAATACAAGATCCCTTCCCTTAAATGGAATAAATACAAAAGCATACGCTGCCAAGCTGCAGACTATTAGCTGACCGATCATCACTCCGGCAGAAACAATAAAGCTATTTAATAGATATTGTAATAAAGGCAGACGATCAAACACTCTCTCATAGTTATCAAATGAAAAAGAGGATGGGAAGAACTTCCCTTGTAAAATTTCTCCACCGGTCATGAAGCTCACCATGAATGCGTAAATAATCGGGAAAAACATGATTAAGGCAGTCACAACTAATAAAAGATAGAGCAAGACGCGTTTCCATAATCTCATTGGTAATGCACCTTCCTCTCACCCAGCTTAAATTGTAGAATCGTAAAGATTAGGATACATACAAATAAGAAGACAGCTTGGGCGCTGGCAGTACCAAATTGATAATTAACAAAGGCTTCTCTGTAAATGGAATATACGATGAGATTCGTAGATTGAGATGGACCACCCTTTGTTAGGATATCTACCTGACCAAATGTTTGGAACGCGTTAATTAATGAAATTGTAATAATAAAAAATAATGTCGGTGACAGCATTGGAATGGTAATGCGACGAAGACGATACCAGTAGCTCGCGCCATCTATTCGTGCACTTTCATATAAATGCTCGTCAATATTTTGTAACCCACCCAGTATGATTAAGAAAGAAAATCCTGTATTCAGCCAGATAGTCGTCAGTGACACGGATAAAAGAGCCCATGTCGGATCCAGCAGCCACTCCACCTGTGGGAGATTAAGTAGATTTAGGATTTTATTGAACATCCCGATACTTGGGTGAAATAAAAATAACCAAACAACGGAGGAAGCTGCAACTGACACCCCCATCGTAGATGCATAGATGGTACGGAAAAAGCCAATACCCTTCAGTTTCTCGTTTGCAAGTAGTGCAAGACCAAGTGCAATTATCACACCCGTTGGCACTGTATACAGCACAAACAGTAGTGTAGCCTTCATACTGTTTCGGAAAGCAGCTGATTCAAATAAGTACGCATAGTTTTCTAGACCAACAAAAACCGACGCTTCTCCAGCCTGATTGGTAAGGAAAAAGCTTAGATAAATCGTGCGAAACATTGGATAAAAGATAAAAACAGAAAACAGTAAAATAGATGGCAATAGGTAAAGGAGTGCCGTTCTGGCATCTAATGAGCGTTTCCAGAGACTCTTTTTAGGCTTCGCTTGTACGGTCGTCATAGCAGTACCTCTTTGCCAAACACATGATTCTCTACATCAGATGGCTTTTTAATAATCTGCTTTGTTTGATTGTCAAAGAAGCAGAAAGACTCGTACTTCATAACAACAGGTATTTTGTCTCCTACTGCTATTTGCCATTGACCGCTCCACTTTACATTCCATAGCTCTCCATTCATAAAGAAGGAGAAAACGGTTTCATTTCCAAGTATCTCAACGTTCACTACATCAATGATAAATTTCTCTGCTTCTGTCGTATCCTTCGTTGGGGCTATAATGTGCTCCGGTCGAATGCCGACAATAATCTCTTCCTGTAAATAGTGGGCATCCTCAGCTGGGACAGGAATACTTACCAAATCATTTAATATAATAGTATGCGTACCTTTATCACCCTTTCCGCCCGTTATATTCATAGGTGGAGAACCAATGAATGTAGCTACAAAGGGATTAGCGGGATTATTATAAATATCAATAGGCTTACCAACTTGTTGAATATCGCCTTGGTGGAGAATCATAATCCGGTCTCCCATTGTCATCGCTTCAATTTGGTCATGCGTTACATAAATCATCGTAATACCAAGTCTTCTTTGGATCTGTCTTATCTCGGACCGCATATGAGCGCGCAGCTTTGCATCAAGATTGGATAGTGGCTCATCCATTAGGCAGATTGGTGCCTGACTAACGATGGCACGCGCAAGAGCAACTCGTTGCCTTTGACCGCCTGAAAGTTCCCTAGGCTTACGCTTTAAATAATCAGTTAGCCCTAGCATACTTGCTACCTCTTCTGTACGCTTGGCTCTCTCTTCCTTTGAAACTTTCTTTACGTGAAGGCCAAAATGGATATTTTCCTCCACAGATAAGTGCGGGTATAAGGCATAATTCTGAAAAACCATGGATAAATCACGTTTACTCGGTGATAAATCGTTTACTTCCTTATCCCCTATTTTCAGAACCCCTCCAGTGATATCTTCTAATCCCGCAATCATTCGAAGCATGGTGCTTTTTCCACAACCGGAAGGACCAACTAAAACAAAAAATTCACCCGGCTCAATTGTTACGTTAATATTAGAGATAACGTTCGTTTGCTTGTCATATGACTTAGAGATATCTATCAGTTCTACACGTTTCAATTTCCCAATCCTCTCTATGTATCTTGTAATAGAAAAATATGCAAGATTTCAGATTATATTAACCAATTTTTCGAATAACAGATTCTTATTATTCATGGTATTGAAATGAAGTGTCAATTCACCCAAATTAACTCATCCGTAATAGTCACCCCTAACTTACGGTTCAAGTCCACTATTGGTAAATATATCTTATTATGTAATCTCTTTTTTATTTTACATAATAAAAGTTTGATTAGTAAAGAAATTTACTATTTTCACAATATTTAATATGATATTCTTCAAGTTGAAATATAATTTACATTCGGAGGAAATTTATGAGAAAGGTAACTATTATCCTACTATTTATATCATTTCTTTCCGGCTGTGCAACTAAAAATCCACCTTCTCCCATCACAAGTGAAGAGTTTATAGTAATCGCCCATCGAGGTGCCTCTACTTATGCACCAGAACACACGATGATTTCTTACCAGCTAGCGAAAGAATTCGATACCACATACATGGAAATAGACTTGCAGATGACAAAGGACGGAGTTTTGGTTGCCATGCATGATGAGAAGGTAGATCGTACTACGAACGGAACCGGCTTAGTAAAGGACTACACACTTAAGGAAATAAAGCAGTTGAATGCCGGTAACTGGTTTAATAAAGCTCACCCTACTTTTGCAAGTGAGATTTACGAATACGTACCTGTACCAACATTAGAGGAAATATTTGAGGAGTTTGGACAGGAAGCTAATTATTATATTGAATTAAAATCACCAAAGCTCTATGAAGGTATGGAGGAGGAGCTTCTACGTTTATTAAAGAAGTTCGATTTAATTCAAACAGCTAATGATATCCCAAAGGTCATTATCCAATCCTTTGATAGAGCGAGTCTTCAAGAGATGCATCAGCTAGAACCTAAACTTCCACTCATCCAGCTACTAAGCCTGAAAGAAAAAGGGAAGTTATCTAGACAAGACTTCTCTACCATGAAAAAGTACGCTAGTGGAATTGGCGTAAATATCAATATGGTGGATCAAACGTTTATCCACGAGGCTCAGGAACGCGGATTACCTGTCCACCTCTTTTCAGTTAAAACTGAAGCGGATGTACGTAATGCAATTGAAATGAAAGCAAATGGTATTTTTACAGACAGCCCAAATATTGCCCGTGAAATAATAAAGAGGTATTAAGGCTGTCTGTTCATGGCATAGTCACAGAGCCTTTGAAAGCTCTCTTGGAACCTTTCGTTGTCTTCCTTCTTCCGTTTCTTCGGACCTTTCATGCGACCACCAGCTTGTCGAATCTTTTTGGATACATGACGACTATCTAGCAGCTGGTCAATATTTTCCGAAGTATACCAGCGTCCGTTCTGATCGATGGCGTACCCTTGCTTCGCTAAAACCATTGCTGCTAGTCCATAGTCTTGAGTTACTACGATATCCCCTTTATTAACCTTATTCACCAGTACAAAGTCTACTGCATCTGCACCCTTTGATACCATTACCGTTTCTGCTCCCTCTCGTTGCATATGGTGGGAAGTATCACAAAGAAGCGTAACAGGGAGTTTATATTGTTTTGCTATACTTATTGTTTGATCGACCACAGGACAGCCATCTGCATCAACTAACACACGAACCATATAAGTACCTCCTTTTTAGCTATTGTATCTTAGGTTATGGAATTATTCACTATAGGAAGTGTGGTTGCTATTTACTAGGCAAAGGAGATAAATTCACAAGGCCTTCTAGGTTATTTCCACCCCTTCACTGTATAGGCTCATTTCCCAGTCTGAATAAATCATCTAGTTTCTCAAGATCAGTAGACCTTTTATTTGCATTATGGTCTAATAATTTGAATACATCGTCTTCTAATGTTCTAGATAAGACACTATTGACAATATCCGCTCTTATTACATTCTCATCACGATAAGCTAGAGATAACTTGTCTAATTCATTGACTCCTAAAAACAGGTTGTTCCCTAATCTCCCCTTAATTATAGTGATAGCATCATCCTCTATACTTTTCCCAGCTTTCTGCAGGTTATTTTTGAATAAATACTTAGCCTCAATGGCTTTTGCTTATCCTTGCAAAGCTTTGACTACCTTTTTCCTATTATCAAGTTTTTCGTTATCTACCATAAAAATTAACGTAGCACAATCCATTGGATCTTTTAAGTAGTCAATTAGTGTATCTACATATTATGATTTATCTTATTAACAGTTTAATCCAGTTAGAAAGGTATAAAATAACTGTTTTGCCTCCACGCAACAAATCTACCGCTCTAGCATCTTCTAGAGCATTCTCCAAGGTCTTTTTTCTCATGTCGAATGTAGATATACTAAAAGGCTCTTTGTCCTCTATGACTGTGTTTATTTTAAATACTTACCTTTATTCTCAATTTTTGTTAATGTATTTATATGGTTATTTAATAATTAGATTAAAATAGTTATATATACGCAAATCTAATACCTTTATCTCAGAAGATGAACCCTAATTCACATAGAAAAATGGGATGATATTAAGAGATGTACTTATATATAAATAAGCAGAATAACCATATTATTATAAGAGGGTGGAATGTTCAAATGAATAAAAAGTTGTTTTTATTATCCTTGGCAGCTACTATTTCTTTACCTGCAATAGTAGCTCCCGTACAAGCACAAGCAGTTAGTAAAGGTATATCTCAAGATTTTAAAGACGTCTCAAAAAATCACTCCGCATACAAAGAAATCACAGCAATGCGAGACTTTGGCATAATTGGTGGATATCCAGATAACACGTTTAAACCGGAACAATCAATCAGTCGTGTACACGTTGCATCTTTGCTTGACCGAATACTTAATTTACCATCTGTGAGAGCAGGAAAAGAATTCAAAGACGTACCGAAAACAAGCCCATATTATGAAGCGGTACAGAGTGTTTATCGCGCCGGTATCTTCGATGGGGACGCAAATGGTACATTTGGTATCAATGACAACTTAACGCGTGCTCAAATGGCAAAAGTGATGGTTAATGCGTTTCAGTTGGACATCCACAAAGGCACTATCTTTACTGACGTAAGTACGGGACATTGGGCTACAGACTATATCTCGTCATTGTATATGAGTGGAATCACAGTTGGCAGTAACGGTAAATATATGCCGAATGAACCTGTTTCCCGAGCTAACTATGCGGTATTCTTATACCGAGCGCTTCATCCGAGTGAAACACCGAAACCGGAAATACCGCTAACGAAGCCCCCAGTCGAGGGGAATCCGTTTCCCTCAGGATTAATCAGCGTCCCTTCTGGTTGGACAGAGAGCAAAACGAAAGAACATGATAAAGCAATTGCTGATACGGTATTTCAGTACGCACCAAAGAAAGGAACTGGTTCTCAGTTCGGGACAAGTACATACACATTAGACAGATTTGATGACCCACAATTCCGAAGTGATCTTGAAAAAGGCTTAGAGGCTATCAATTCAAGTGTCAGTATCAATGAATGGTATGACGGTGTGAACGAAGTTATCAAATCAGGCGGGGTATATATTGCTCCAGACTATTCGTTTGGTGTTTATATCGTGTATTACAAATGGACCGCATTAATCAAATTCACACGATAAATCACAACTAAATAAAACCCTTCTGCTCATGCAGAAGGGTTTCTCTTTTTTTAAATTACTCTGGCTCCAACAATGTTGACCCACGGAAAGCGTCCGACTCAGCAAGAACCTGAGCCTCAAAACATAAGGAAGCACTTATGATGCTAATCATATTACTCGCTTGTCCTTTAGCTTTTTTATTAGTATTTACTCTTCTCCAGTTATAGAAAATATGTAAAACAGGTAGAGTTCAAATTCTCCACCTGTTTCATTCCTTGCGCTATTTACTTATATTCTCCGAGAATTTCTACTGCCTTTTCAGACATGGAGGTATCTACTGCTTTATCAAAGTCTACATCACCAGTGATGGCACCATTATTTTTATAGGTTTCAAATTGTTTCACTATATCATCAAAAAACAAATTCCCATTTGGATCTAAGCCTGTAACGGATACCTTTTCCCAAATCGCAGCATCCTTTAAGCTAGTGTGTTTAATCATGATTTCTATTATCTCTTTCTTTCCCTCACCTTTTAAGAAGGCATCATTATAATCGCGTACTCCTTTTAAATAAGCTGCCATGAAGCGTAAGGACACATCCTGCTCTTCATTCATAAACTCTGGAGATCCTAAAACTAGAGCAATTTGGGATTCAGGAGCATAATCGGTTGCATCTCCAAAACGGATATGCATATTATTTACTTCTCCCTGCGTGATTAATGGCTCGATTTGAAGAGCTGCATCAATCGATTGGTTTTCAATTGCTCCCAGCATACTTCCGAAATCAGCCAAAACTACTAACTCCACATCATCCGGTGTTAATCCACCATGCTTCAGCATTTCTAAGAAGATATATTCGTCTATAGAATTCTTAGAGGAAATCGCAATCTTTTTCCCCTTAAAATCCTTATACTCTTTTATAACGTCCTTCATGTGGTTTCCAATGACAAAAGAAAAATAAGAACTACCAGGGTTATTATGACCTTTATCTCCAATTATCTTTACATCAATACCTTGTGCAATGGCATTAAAGAAGGAGGCTGTTGAAACGCCACCTGCGATATCCACTTCTCCTGATGCTAGAGCTGGAAGCATCTCATCACTATTTGCAAATTGCGCAAATTCCACTTCAATATTGTACTCCTCAAAATAGCCTTTCTCTTTTGCTATATAAAAACCAGCTCCTGAAGCTGCTCCATCCTCCGCAATGACAACCTTTACCTTTTCCTTTAAAGGCGCTAAATCCCCTGATGGATTATCTTTACTTACAGAGTCATCAAGCTTTCCATCTGAGCCCTTTTCTGTTGAACTACATGCACCTAGCAAAAGAATGATAGATACCAATAAGACAAGCCAGCGTTTCTTCACAACTTTCCTCCTTATTTTCTTGATTTTTGAACCTCTTGCTGCAAGTGATTCCAAATAGCAATAAATTGCTCCGCCATTTCTGCATTGGCTCTCACCTGTTCCATTGTCCTTGGCCTTGGAACAGGTACCTGTATTTCCTTCACAATTTCCCCAGGATGAGCACTCATTAGGATAATTCGATCGCTTAACAGAAGTGCTTCATCGATACTATGGGTAATAAAGATTACTGTCTTTTTATGCTCTGACCATATGGAGAGCAACTCCTCTTGCAAGATGAATTTATTCTGCTCATCAAGCGCAGCAAAAGGTTCATCCATTAGAAGGATTTCCGGGTCATTGGCAAATGCTCTGGCAATGCTAATTCGCTGCTTCATTCCACCAGATAGCTCATTGGGATAAAGAGAAGAGAATTTGGTTAGACCGACTTTTTCCAAATAGTAGGCTGTTTGCTTTTGAATAAATTCCTTTGGTAAGTGGCGCATCTTCAACCCAAATGCCACGTTTTCGGCAACTGTTAGCCATGGGATTACCCCTTTTTCTTGAAACACCATGGACTGGAGGGGTCTCTCATCTGACTCAGAGTTTATAACAAAACTACCGGAGCTAGGATTTTCTAGACCCGCTAAAATGCGTAGTAATGTCGTTTTTCCACAGCCGCTCGGACCAACTATACAGATAAATTCTCCCTCTTTTACGTCAAAGGAGATATTTTTAATAGCTGTTACACTATTTTGCTTTTTATAAAAGACCTTTGTCAGCTGATCAATAGTGATTTTCACTGCTTCACTCATTTACTCACCTCCATGGGACAACTCTCTTTTGAAGCCCACGTAAACAGAGGGAAAAAAGAAACCCAAAAAAAGAAATGAGGACCAAACCGACGAACATTTCTTTTAACATGAATGCTTTATAAGAGGTCCAGATTAAATAACCAATACCTGAAGTAGCTCCCATCATTTCTGCTGCAACGATGGTTAAAAGAGCGATTGCCTGCCCCATTTGAATTCCCTCTAACATAACAGGAAGTGCTCCAGGGAACGCAATTTTCAGGAAAAAATCCTTAGGACTCGCTCCATAGTTTTTTGCTACGTCTAAATGTACTCGCTCAATATTCAAAACGCCTGCCACGGTATTGATGACAACAGGAAAAAACACGCTTGCTGCAATCGTTACAACTTTAGAAAAATCACCAATTCCAAACAGAATGATGATGATTGGTAGCAATGCTAGCGTAGGGATAGGCATAAACACCATGACAATCGGAGAAATAAAATGCCGAATCGGGGAATATAACCCCATTAGGAGACCAATAACAACTCCTGGTATGACCCCTAATAGGAATCCACAAGCTATCCGATAGAGAGAAACCGAAATATGTGTCCAAAGCGTGCCATTAGCTGCTAGGTCAAAAAAGGTAGATATAATGGCCGTCGGAGGCGGAAAAAATCGAATATCCAGAATACCCGTCCGAGAGCATAGCTCCCAAATAGCTAAAATAAGTATAGGCGAAGTGATGGTAAGTAACTGTTTACCCCGTTCTTTTCTTTGTTGCTTTTTCCATTCCTTCTGTTCCGTTTCATAGGCGTCGTATTCTTCGACTCTATTTTCTTTGCTCATATTCACCACCTCTTTCTAAAAAGATATGTCGGATAGGCAAAATGTGTGAGGGTGCAATTGCCTAGAACAAAGATATAACTTGAATCTGCTCTCTTGATTTTTTACGTAAGTTTGTATAACCAATTAACCTATGTTCCCTACAACATCTAAAAATTTTTGTATAAAAAGTTAGGTGCACTTTTCATCTGCTCTTTTGATTATGAAATTTCATGAGGCTGAAAATACGATGTGTATACAAGTACCTTGTCCAACTTGGCTATTTACTTCAATTGTGCCACCCTGTAGTAATATTAATTGTTTCGTAATAGCCATACCTAAACCGGTACCTTCAAGAGCTTCTGTCGTATTCGTTCCACGATAATAACGATTAAATAATTGCTGTACAGTCTCTTCATCCATGCCCATACCGTCGTCTACCATTGAAATAATGACCTCATTTTGTTTGCGAACTACCGCAACTGAAATCGTTGTACCAGGTGGATTATGCTTGATTGCATTCATGAAAAGATTGTCTAAAATACGCTGTAACCATTTCAAATCGATATTAATAAATATACTGTCTTCGCTAGTATTAAAATTAAAATGATACTCTTTGAAATCCTGTCGGTTCACTAATTGAATAACAGTACGACGTATTACTTCATTTACATCAATCTCATCTTTATACATAGGGAGTTGTCCGTTTTTTAAGCGGTAAGTTAGCGTTAAATCCTCAATAAGCGACATCATATAGTCAGATTTTTCATCCATTACAGAATAAAATTGCTGTTGTTCCTCCTTAGTCCATTCATAATCAGATTGCAGCATTTTAACATAGCCAATAATGCTTGAAAGTGGGGTTTTTAAATCATGTGATAAGCTGCTAATCCATTTCTCACGTGTTTTCTCAATGAGCTGTTGCTGATCCTCATTTTTTTTCAGTGTTTGCGTGACACTTTCTAGCGTTTGAAATAGTTCTTTATATAATTTGTATTTCCTTTTTATTTGCCCTTTTTTATTAAACAACAGCGTTTGCCCTTTTTTATTCTTCGGCGTAGTGTAATCTTTATTGCCAAGCTGGCGAATCCATTTCATCATAATGAGTAGCGGAGAGCCGAATTTTTTTGCATAAAATAATGTGCTCATTATCAAACAGAAAAAAACAATAGCTGAGCCAATAAAAAATGGCTTTTTGAAATCAGATAAAAATGCTAGGTCATCCCAAATGACTTGCTCGAAAGCGACGATGAGCGTTTTGTTTGTTGTGTCATCTGTTATTGAAGCTAGATCAAATTGCTCCTTATTTTGCAATTTCGTCACGATATCCATTGTTAATTGCTCCGAAAGAGGATTTATTGCATGTAACATCTCACCGTTTGGACTGACATAATAAATAATTGCGTCAGTTTTAAAGTAAGGTAACTCATTTTGTGACCAGTCCATTTTTTCGCTAATTACTTTTAAGGTCTTTGCTGCCCTATTAGTAGTACTATAAGCAACGATAAATGGTTCTGCACTAAGTGGTTTTATTTCTGTCATCGTTGTGTTGACGAACGGAGTGCTTTGCAATATTAATTTGTAATCGATTTGCTCATTCGGTGGTACGTTATATTGGTAAAGCAACTTACCATCTAAGGTAAATAGTGTAAGCCATCCATCTTGCTGTTTGATAGCCTCTTTAAGCTCTTCATCGAGTTGCCAATTATCTTCTTTCTTTTTTATTGTGCTTTCAAAAAACACATCATCTGCTTTATGGATATTATGATAGGATTCAGAGTCAGAAAGATAAAAGCCTAACGCAAAGACGAGCGTGCCAAGACTAATAAATAGTAGCAAAGATAAAAAACTAATTTGAAATAAAAATTGAGTGATAAATCGTCTTTGCATCGCTATACCTCTCCGCCTGTCGGGACAAATTTATAGCCGAGTCCTCGTGCCGTTACAATCCATTGAGGGTTACTTGGATCACGTTCAATTTTTTCTCGTAGTTTGCGAATATGAACCATGACCGTATTATCTTCACCTAAATAATCATCTCCCCATACGCGTTCATACAATTGAGCTTTACTAAATAATTGATTCGGATGCTGACAAAAGAATACCAATAACTGGTACACTTGCGCAGGTAAATTGACTACTTCACCGTGAACAGTCACAATTCCGGCATTTAATTGAATATGTAAGTTTGGAAATAGGAGCTCTGTCTCACTTTTTGGATTCACTGTATGACGACGGAGATGTGCCTTGACCCGTGCTATAACCTCTAACGGGTTAAATGGTTTTGTAATATAATCATCTGCCCCTAATGCAAAGCCAGATAGTTTATCTAAATCTGAAGTACGAGCAGTTAAAAAGAAAATAGGAGCATCTGTTAGCTGTCGAATGAGCGGACAAATTTCAAAACCACTTCGATCAGGTAACATAACATCTAATAAGATAAGGTCATAAAGATGACGTTGGCAATTGGTAATGGCATCTTCTGCACGATATACCGTATCGATATGAGCAAAGCCTTCTTTCATTAAAATTGTCCTCAGCATAGTACTAATAGCTATTTCATCTTCTACAATTAAAATTTTCGAAGTATACAAACCTTTCACACCTTTCTCTCTATATATTAACATCGCAATTATGTATTTCATCGGGAATTAAGTAAAAATTAAGGTAATGTTACACTCAGAGTAAGCTTTAGAAATTATAGTGAATATAACAGATTTGAAGGAGGTTTTAAACATGATTGCAATTGCGAAATATGAGTTTTGGCAGCTGTTTAAAAGTGTAAAATCGATTTTTGTTATATTCATTTTACTTAGTTCATCGTACTTTGTTTCACAAAATGGTGCGGAGCTAGTTACATTTCTAAATGAGGGAGGGGAAGATAAGGAAGTTTATTATAGTGGACTTTCAATCGTTCTTTTATTATTTGGACCTCTCTTTGCTTTTACGTTATCGCATGATGTCATTAACAGGGAAGTTTCAAGCAAAACAATTCGTTTTTTATTAACGCGTACGTCACATGCCAATATTTTAATGGGAAAGCTTCTAGGAGTCTTAGGCTTCTGGTTTGTCTGCCTTGTTTGCTCTTATTTAGTTATTGTTGTATATGCAAGGCATATCGAGTTTTATTTGTTTATACAGATGATGCTACTGCTAATGTTTTCGGTGTCGCTAGCGTTCTTGTTGTCTGTAGTTGTGTCTAAGCCATTTATGTCTATGTTTATCAGCACAGTACTTGGCTTAGCTCTACCGATTGTTAGCCTATTATTGATTGGCACGGACAACTGGTGGGGGCTGTTGGGCTACCTAACACCATATCAGTACTTGCAAAATGATGATTGGAAAATCATTTTTATGCTTTTGATAGGAGTAGTCATGATGGGACTTACATATATCGTGTTTAAAAGGAGGGCGTAATAATGTTACAGGCAACCAAAATAGAGAAACGATTCGGCAAGAAACATATATTACATGCGATTGATTTAACGGTAGAGAAAGGCGAAATTTTCGGCTTTCTAGGTCGCAACGGGGCAGGTAAATCGACATTTATTAATATTTTGACAGGAATTTTACCGCCGACAAGCGGTCAAGTACACTATTTTAATGAAGGGGCATTAACAACCGATTTAAAAAAGCGTATTGGCGTGCTACCAGATTATACGGCATTCTATGACCACTTAACGGCTCTGAAGCATTTGCAATACTTTGCGGGAATTAGTGGGGTCAAGGTATCAAAAGCACATTGTATGGCTTTGCTAGCAAAAGTGGGACTTCAAGGGGCAGTACATGAGAAGGTAGGTAAATTTTCATTTGGTATGAAAAAAAAGTTAGGTATTGCGCAGGCAGTTATCCATAATCCAGAGTTTATTTTTTTAGATGAACCAACTTCAGGTATTGATGCAGAATCAGCTATTCATTTACAAAACTTTATTAAAGAGCTAAAAGCTAAAGGAAAAACAATTTTTTTAACGTCACACAATTTATATGAGGTAGAGAAGCTGTGTGATCGTATTGCCATTTTGAAGGATGGACAAATTGTGAAATGTGGCACGATGGATGAGTTACGGGCACGCTATGTAACTAATAACTATGTAAATATTAAATATAAAGCACGGTCACAAGGAATAATAGAGCAACTGATAGCAGGCTGTACACAATTTGGTGAGCTAGTTGATAAGAAAGATGGCTGGCTTAGCTTCCATGTACAGCAGGAGCAAGATATTGCTCATTTACTAAGAGTGTTCCATGAATTAAAAACAGATGTTTACCGAGTGGAAGTCAATGAAATATCATTGGAGGATATTTTTATAGGGGATGAACGCTATGCATAATAAGGAGGCGTTGAAAAATCGGCTATCAGACAAGGCTAGCGTCTATTGGCGTATGGAAGAACTTATAACACTTTTTGTAACAGTGTTGATTTTTGGAGGATTATTGAGCAGTGCATTATATTGGGATTGGCCGAAGTGGCTCATGTATATATTTATTATTTTACTAGTCCTTTGTCTTGTTGGATCCGTAGTTGGATTATGTACGCTGCAAAAGAGATTTAGACATTGGTCTTATACGTATGACGACCGTTTTTTTTACATTCGTGAAGGGGTTTGGACAAAACGGATTGTAATACTACCATTTGAAAAAATCCAAGCTGTTACGCTAATAGAAGGTTCATTATTAAGTCAACTTGATCTCGCAGCAATTGAATTACAAGTGATTGAAAAGGCATACCGTGTGCCAGCATTGGACAAGCAAGTAGCACTGACGATACAGCAAGAGCTAGCGGAATTGACGGGAAAAAAGGAGACTTCTACGGATGAGACAATCACCACTACTCCTCTTATATAAAGGTATTTCAATCGGTCGGAATGCGGTTTTCTTTTATTTATTTTTGTTTGTTGTGAAAAAGGATTCGTCAGCAACATTAATCGAGTTCAGTCGGACTATATTTTGGTTTGTCGTCTGTTTCAGTGTTATTTATATTTTACTAGATTGGTGGCTCACAACATTTAAGCTGGATGAACAACAGTTGACGAAGCGTTCGGGTATTTTTGTACGCAAGACGCAACAAGTACCTATTGCACAGTTAGAGCAGATGACCATGAAGAAAAACTGGTTTCATCGTCTAACGAATACGGTAGCATGTAGTTATCAGCTAGCGGATGCAAAAGAGGAATTAAAAATTGAAATGATTGATGCAAAGAAAATGAATGACCTACAGACGAAGCAATCGTTGCAGGGGGATGTTATCTTTCAACCAACACGTAAGCAATTAGTAAAGGCGTCATTTACACCTTTACGCTTTTTACTTGCGATTCCTTTCCTCGCATCGCTTTACTCTCGAATCGATCATTTTATACGTCTAGAACAGTATACTTCTACGTTTATTGAGAACGTGAAGACAAACTCTATTTGGCTTGTAATAACGCTTGCATTGTACATAGTTGTTTCAGTCCTATGTGCTTTAGTCTTTACTTTTATAAAATTTGGGCGAGATCAAGTTGTGAAGGAGGAGAACCAGTTAGTCATTCGGAAAGGAATGATAAATGAATCGAAGGTAACAATCGATTTTTCAAATATTACAGGGATAGAAGTGCGTCAAAGTTTCTTGAAACGATTACTAGGCCTTGCAGAAATCAGATTACAGTTTAAGAGTAGGGATGCAAATGAATTGCAGTTAATTTATCCGTATTTTGAATATGAGCAAGCAATTACTTTTGTGAATACTCATTTTCCGAAATTTTCAATTCATAATGAGCAAGAGAGGTTAACAGAGGTCTCACTTATTCCGAGGATTTTTCGAGCAATTATGCTGGTAATCGTTATTTGGCTAGCTTGTTTTATTGGTCGTGAGTGGATACCATTTTCCTATTATTGGTTAGGTGCGGCAATAAGTTTTACTGTGTTAGTAGGTGTGCTGTTAGCTTATAAGCAATTTCAATTTGGTATACATGATGAACAAATCCAGCTTAGACATGGGATTTTTGGCAGTAAGATTACGATTATTGGATTTAGCAACATTTGCGATTTAGAGCTAGAGCAATCATTACTTCAGCGTTGGCTTGGGCTTCAAACAATGTCAGTTCGAGCATATACTGATCAAATTGCTGAATATCAGCTAAGAGATGTGCGAGCAGAAGTTTTAAAGAATATACAGCAGGCTTATTTAGAATTACGAAGAACTTGATAAAACTAGATTTAACATATGACCTTATAGGAGTCGAGTCATAAAAATGCTGATTTACAACATTAAGAAAAAATCATCAAAAAACAAGAGCATGCACAATGTTAAATATTGGGCTGCTCTTGTTTTAAATATCGATAAATTGTAGCACGGCTAATCCCTGTCATCTCAACAATTCCGTGTACATAGTTCCCATCCTTATCTAATGATGAATTTTGTTTTGCTGTAGCCTTCTTTTAGCTTTTCTACTTCTAAGACCGCAGGAATTGCTGCTTTCAGCTCTGCAACATGGGAAATGACACCAACCATTCTTCCAGACTTCTGTAAATCAATTAATGTATGAATCGCTTTGTTCAGCGATTCCTCGTCTAAGGAGCCAAATCCTTCATCAATGAACATTGTTTCTACTCTCACACTTCCACGGTGTCCTTGGATCACATCAGCCATTCCTAAGGCTAAACAAAGAGAGGCATTAAATTTTTCACCGCCAGAAAGCGTTTTGACATCTCGAATTTGACCTGTATATGCATCATACACATCTAATCCTAGACCGCTTTGCTTCCCGTGTGTCTCTTGACGCTCACTGCGAATGAGCTGAAATTGACCATTGGACAGTGTTCTTAAACGCTCGTTTGCCACATGAATGATTTGCTCTAAATACTCTATTTGGATGTAACGCTCAAAGGAAAGCTTCATTGGGTTTTGTCCTCTTAACGTATCGTATAGATCTACGATTCGATGAACTCTCTCTTCCAATGCCATAATCCGCTCGCTAGTATCTGTTATTTTATTTTCCAATTGCTGTCCGGCTTTTGCATATTCAGTGGAGCTATTATACTCTTTCAATTTCCGTTCATAGGATTCCTTTAGTTCAGCCAGCTCTTCTTCTAGAGGACCTAAGTCCAATTTTTCATGACCTTCTAATTGTTTCTTGCCATCCTTTACTTGCTCCGTTAATGTATGAAGCATTTGTTTAAATTCATTGCATTCTTCTTGTAAGCTCACTCGCTCTTCAGCAGACATTTTCGCTTTCTGGTATGCCTCTAATCCTATAAAGCCAGCTTGATTAATCGCTTCGTTAAAATGCTTTTCTGCTCGGTCTCTCTTATGAGAGAGTTCCTCCAAGGCAGCTGTAAGATGCTCCAACCTCGCATCAGCCTTTGTATAAGTATCATCTATTTTCTTTCTGCACCTTTGTACTTCTTCCCAAGCAGCCTCTAACATTTCTTTTTCTTTTTTTGCTTGTGCAATTAACTTTCTAAGCTCAGCCAACGTGGAAATAGTAGGCGGAATAGACTGTTGCTTCGAGCGGTACACCGCTTCCTTTTGCTCGAGATTACTTTTTAACTCTCGATGCTCTAGCTCTCTCTGTTGTTTTTCTTTCTCTAGCTGCTGTAATTCCTCTAGCTTTCTTTTATATACCTCTCTTACTTGCATGAGCTTTTCCTTATCTGCTCGTAGCTCGTTCACTTCCTGCGTAAGTCGTTCTAGGTCTAGTCTCACCGATTCTAATTCCGATGCAGAAAGCTGCAGCTCTTCTAATTGTTCGAGTGTATGCTCCTTCATTATTTGAGCCTGTTCCATTTTGGCAACCACTACTAGAGAGCTAGATTCTTGCTTAGATAGCTCCTCACGCAGCGACTGTAGCTTTTCTTCATCTACCGAATGTGTATGAACAACTGGCGAAGCTCCTTGGTGATTCGTGCTTCCACATACCGGACAAGCTTCCCCAGCTACCAGCTTGGAGGCTAGAATACTTGCCTGACTATTAATCCACTTTCTTTCCTGCTCCTTATACTCATCCTGCATGGTTAGAAACAACTTTCGTTGATGCTCCTCTTCTTTCTTTAGAAATTGAAGGATTTCTTCCTGTTCTTTGTAGCTTTCCATTATTTCATAATGCTGCTGAAGCTTTGTTAACGCTTGTGCCTTTTCATCTAATAAGTCTACCGAATGCTCAAGCTTCTCGATATCTCTCTGTGTGGTAGAACAAGCACTTTTTACAGTTTGGTAATTCGTCTCTATCTGCATTACCTTTTCCTGTTGTACTTTTTCTTGCTCCAAGTATTGCGTTAGCTCATTTTTTATCGACTCTAACTCCTCAAAAACCGGAAGGAATCCTGTTAACTGAATAACACGCTCCACACTTTTTTCTCTTTGGTCCTTCTTTGCTTCCTCTACCTTATACTGCTCGGTGATTTTTGCCAGATTATCTTTCATCAAAGTAAGATCTCTAGTTGCCTCTTCTTTTCTTTGTTCTTTTTCTTTTTCTTCTTTATCTAGCTCTACGTATAGATTTTCAAGTGGTTCAATAGTTTTTGCTACCTCAGCTAGCTTCACTCGCTCCTCTTTTTCAGCATAGACCTCTTTCTGACCGAGTAAGTGCTCGAGCTTTTGCTCTTTTTCTTCTAATAAATAAAAACGTTCGTTTATGTTTTTAGCTAGGTGAAAGGCAGATTGCTTCGCTAAATGATTTTCATACGCTTCCTCACAGGCAATCTTGTCGACTTTTTCTTTCTCCCTATAGTAGGTAGACTCTTCTCGTAAGGCTTCCATCAATTGATGAATATTGAAGCTATTCGTTTCAATCAGCTGAAAGATGGAGGAATCTCTAGAAGGAAAAATACTTACAATCTGTTCAATATAGCTTTGACGTGCCGCCTCTTCCTTTTTCCATTCATTTTCTGCCTCATATTTTTTCTCCTTTAGCTTTTCACTCATCATTTTATAAGGCTCTGTTTTAAATATTTTTCGTAAAATTGCTTCCTTGTTTTCTGTAGAAGAGGTTAACAGCTTTCGAAATTCTCCTTGGGGAAGCATAACAATTTGGCTGAATTGGTCATGTGATAATCCAATGATATCCTCTACCTTTTTATTTATCTCAGAGACAATTTGCCTTTCAACCACGGGAACCTCTCCCGTTTCCTTTACTTCAAAGAATTCATATTTCTCTCCTGTAGCGCTTTTATTCCCTTGTTTAATATGTGGTAGCTGACGAAGAATACGATAGCGACGCTGATTAACTTCAAAGATTAGCTCCACACATGTATGCGTGTCGTCTGAAGCAAAATCACTTCTCATCATTTTGGTATCCTTTCGATCCTCTCCACTGCCGATGCCGTAAAGTGCGAAGCAAATGCCATCAAATATCGTTGTCTTTCCGGCTCCTGTAGCACCAGAAATGACAAATAATCGATTATCCTTTAACTCTTCAAAACGAATTGTTTCTGTCATTTTATAGGGACCGAATGCGGTCATTCTAAGTTCAATTGGCTTCATTTTAAGTTAGCCTCTCTTTCTTCTAGCAGCATCTCTGAAAGAATATCTTGAAATAGCTGTTTTGTTTCCTCGGATGGCTTCTTTCCATTCACTTCTTCATAGAAGGCTTGAAATAAGCCGAAATCATCCATTTTTTGACGAGCAGGCTGGTTGTTTTCTGTCATACTCTTTATTGTTTGGAACACTTTTCTTTCCACGTGCATTGCGTTTGGGTAAACAGTTCGTATTTGCTCCATAGGCGAAAGAATCGGTGTTTCATCTAATAGCCTTACAAAGATAAAATCTTCATTTTTTTCCTGTTTTAAAATATCTTGAAGATAGCCTTCTACCGTACGCAGATCTTTCCTTGGTTTTAGTAATCTCTTTTCCACCTCTGTATTACCAGTCCCATCTAGCGTTACGATGTAGTATCCTTTTTGATGATGTTCTTCTGAAATGGAATATTTTAAAGGAGAGCCTGCATATCGAATCGTTTCTTTTGATACAAAATGAGCTTGATGTAGATGCCCTAGTGCTGTGTAATGAAAATTCTCGAATAATGCTGCATCCACATATTCTGCTCCTCCTATAGAGAGTGGTCGTTCCGAATCGCTTGTATTCTCCTCTGGTCTACCATGAGGAGTGACAAAGGCATGTCCTATAAATACATGTCTCTCTCCAGGCATCATCTTAGACTCAATTTCTTCTACTATTTTTTTCATTGCCGCTTGATGGGAAGAAATACTGTCATCCTCCCATAAATAGCGTACTTGGGAAGGATCTGCGTAAGGTACAAGGTGAAAATGAACCTCTCCCTCTGCATCCCTCAACGTGACCTTAGGAATCTCTCTGGTTAATTGACCAACCATATGGAGGCCTGCTTGTTTCATCAAGCCGCTACCAAAATTCAGTCGACCAGGACTATCGTGGTTACCAGCTATACTCAATACAGGTATATGACGCTTTAATACAATTTCCGCCAATACTTTATCAAGTAAATTAACCGCTTCCGCCGGAGGGACTGCTCGATCGTATAAATCTCCAGCTATAATCACTACATCTGGATTTTCTTTATCTATTTCTTGAATAAATTGCTCTAAGACGTATGCTTGCTCTTCTGTCATATAAACACCTTGTACTAATTTTCCAAGGTGCCAATCTGCAGTATGAAAAATTTTCATATAGAATTGCCTCCTTTGCAATGTAAAAATAATGTGTGGCTTCCTGCTTATGTGAGTTCATTCAATTCTAGCCTTTTGCATTCCAAATCTCCTACAGTAATCTCGTTTCTCACAAGTCCCCCAATATTCCGTGCCGTAAAATTAGATAATTTTATCATTTCTAAATAAACCGAAAATATATTAATCTGCTAATTTTGGTACGATAAAATAAGTGATGATGGTATGATGGGAGTAGGAGGTTGATAAATTATGTCGTCAGAAAATTATCAGTTATTAGCCATTGTCATTTACATGGTTGCCATGCTAGCAATTGGTTGGTACTCTTACCGAAAAACAGTAAACCTAACCGATTACATGCTTGGTGGACGCTCTCTTGGTCCTGCTGTAACCGCTCTCAGTGCTGGGGCAGCAGATATGTCCGGTTGGCTTCTTATGGGACTGCCAGGAGCTATTTACTTATCCGGAATGGGAGAGGCTTGGATTGCAATCGGACTTACGATTGGAGCTTATTTAAACTGGCTGTTTGTAGCTCCTCGCTTACGAGTTTACACCCAAGTATCGAATGATTCAATTACAATTCCCAGCTACCTGGAAAGTAGATTAAAGCAATCTTCTAGATTACTACGCATCGCTTCTGGGATCATTATCCTTTTGTTTTTTACATTTTATGTTTCCTCCGGAATGGTGGCAGGAGGAGTGTTCTTTGAGAGCTCCTTTGGTTTAGATTACCATACTGGTCTGATTATTGTATCAGCAGTGACAGTAGCTTATACGCTTTTTGGCGGATTTCTTGCTGTAAGTTATACAGATTTCCTTCAAGGCTTGTTAATGTTCTTAGCCCTGATTGCAGTTCCGGTTGTAGGTATTTTTGCGACAGGTGGGATTGCAGAAACTGTAGACTCCATTAAAGAAGTAAATCCAAACCATTTAAGCCTAGTTGCAGGAACTACTCTACTCGGTGGAATCTCCTCAGTAGCTTGGGGACTAGGGTATTTTGGACAACCACATATTATTGTTCGTTTTATGGCAATCAGCTCGGTAAAGGAAACCAAAAATGCCCGTCGAATAGGGATTGGCTGGATGATTCTCAGCCTGGCCGGAGCAATTGCAACCGCTTTAGTTGGATTAGCTTACTATCAACAGAACGGATTAACTTTAGATAATCCCGAAACCGTGTTTATTGCTTTAGGTCAGATCATATTCCATCCATTTATTGCCGGGATAATACTTGCTGCAATTTTAGCGGCTGTTATGAGTACAATTTCTTCCCAGCTGATTGTTACTTCTTCAGCGCTTGTAGAAGATTTATACAAAGCAGTTATTAAAACAGATGCATCCGATAAAACCTATGTACTTTACGGTCGACTTGCAGTGCTAGTTGTCTCCATTGTTGCGCTGATTGTCGGTTGGAATCCAGAGTCTTCTATCTTAAATCTTGTCTCCTTTGCTTGGGCTGGCTTTGGTGCAGCATTTGGACCTATTATCCTCTTAACTTTGTACTGGAGAAAAATCACTTCGGCTGGTGCGTTAGCAGGGATGATTGTAGGAGCTATCACGGTACTTATTTGGGGAACAAATGATATTTTATCAGAAACACTCTATGAAATTGTGCCAGGTTTTGTACTTGCATTAATTGCCACAGTTTTAGTAAGTCTCGCTACATACAAACCAAACTCTGAAATCGAAAGAGAGTTTGATGAAACAATTCGTTTGCTGAAGATAGAACGCAAATAATCTTACCTACTAAGCACTTATGATTCTACTAATAGAATCATAAGTGCTTTTTTATTTATTGATATCTGATCCCCCAAGTTCCTCGCTTTCCGCTATTGAACCTGTCATATGATAACGCTATTTTTGCTAATCTTTTAAAACATAAGAAGCTCCACTCACTATATTTTCCTAGTCTCTTAATGAAAAGCCGACATTGTACCTAGAACTTTTTTCCTTCTATGACACTTGTCACCTTATCTTGTTGACGTTTATGTCTACTTCTAGGACCTACTAGTAGGGTATGGTTAATCTACTAAATTACATTCAGGAGGAAAGTAAATGAATAGAGAAAAGACCTTAGAGCTTCGAAAGAATGTAAAACCCTTCGAGAAATCTGAATTAAGAAAAAGCGTCATTCAACTAATTAATACTATTCCACCATTTTTTATACTTTGGTTCTTGGCTTATATGTGCTTAGAAGTTTCTGTTTGGCTAAGCGTTGGCCTATCCATCATAGCAGCAGGCTTCGTAGTACGTATTTTTATCATTTTTCATGATTGTACACATGGTTCGTTTTTTAAAAACAAGAAAGCAAATGATATTGTTGGTACATTGACAGGTATTATCACATTATTCGCTTACGAAAAATGGAAACGCGAGCACATTATTCATCATGCCACTAGTGGAAATCTAGACAAACGAGGCATCGGAGATATTTGGCTTATGACGGTGCAAGAGTATATTGAAGCAACTCCTTTTACACGATTACGCTACCGATTATACAGAAATCCACTGGTTATGTTCGGATTAGGACCTGCATCCTTATTCTTACTAAATAACCGTTTTAATCGCAAGGATGCGAAGCCGAAAGAGAGATATAACACCTATCTTATTAATGTATCAGTAGTAGCTATCTATTCATTCATGATTTGGCTGATCGGTTGGCAAGCATTTGCCATCATTCAAGGCACTGTTCTTTTTACTGCGGGAGCATTAGGCATTTGGTTATTCTATGTTCAGCACCAATTTGAGGATTCTTATTTTGAGGACGAGTCTGAATGGGACTACGTGAAAGCAGCGGTAGAAGGCAGCTCGTATTATCAGCTTCCTAAAGTTCTTCAGTGGGTAACAGGGAATATCGGCTTTCATCATGTGCATCATCTAAGTCCAAGGGTACCTAATTATCACCTGGAAGCTGCGCATTCCTCTACTCCACCTTTACAAAAGGCTACTACTATTAATTTACGTACAAGTCTACAATCGCTAAAGTTTCGTTTGTTTGATGAAGAGAACAAAACCTTTGTGAGTTTTAAAGAGATCAAACCTCTATTAAAGCAATCCCAACAGGCTTTGTAAATACGAACACCAACAAACCATTCCTTTTGCATAACAGGGAATGGTTTTTGTTTTATAATAAAAGAAATATTGCAATGAGGTGTTCTAATTGTCGAAATGGTATCAGATAATACCGAATTATTCTTGGCTGAGTATATATGCCTGGATAATCTTTTTAATCTTTCCCTTCTTTTTCATTTTTCGTTCTAATTCTTTGGCAGAAATTATTACAGGCCTAGTATTAACTCTCTTTTTTGTACTTGCTTATCGATTGTCCTTTTTTTCGAAAGGAAAACTTTTTTATATATGCTTAGTAGCGGAAATAGCAATTAGCATGGTTATGACCTATCTCTTCGCCTATATATATTTTTCTATTTTCCTCGCATTTTTTATTGGTAATATAAAAGGTAAAGTTGGATTTTTCATCATTTATTCTATTCACCTAGTAGGAATACTTCTTGCCATTATCTTTGGTTTTATTATTGATACAGCTCACTTTCTAAACCAGCTTCCTTACATTGTTATTTGTCTATTAGGCGTAATACTTTTACCATTTCACACCTATAACAGACTTAAGCAGGATTTACTGGAGGGTCAATTAGAGGATGCTCATAACAAAATATCTCGCTATATAATTATTGAGGAAAGAGAAAGAATAGCTCGTGACTTACATGATACGTTAGGACAAAAATTGTCTTTAATCGGTCTGAAAAGCGATTTAGCCTCACGTCTAATAGACAAAGATCCACAATCGGCTAAAAATGAGATTCTCGAAATAAACCACACTGCCCGCTCAGCATTAAAAGAGGTGAGGGAACTTATCTCAGGGATACGCGTAAATAAGCTAGACGAGGAGTTAGCAAGAGTTACACAAATTCTCCAAGCAGCTGACATTGAAAGTAAAATTGATGCTAAGCTTAAGGAAAAGATACCTCCTTTGGCGGAGAATGTTCTAAGTATGTGTTTAAAGGAGACCGTCACTAATGTAGTCAAGCATAGTCAAGCCACATCTTGTTTTATTACCATCTTCCAAACAGCCCATGAAACCGTTTTACGAGTAGAAGACAATGGAGTTGGGATAACGGAAGAAAATGTTTTATCAAAAGGACACGGTCTAAGAGGCATTAAAGAACGTTTAGACTTTATAAATGGTACTTTAGAAATTAAATCCAAAGAAGTGACCACAGTAACAATTCGTGTACCAAATATCATTTTAGCGAACAAGAATGGAGGGATAATATGATACGAATTGTAATCGCAGAGGATCAAAGGATGGTGCTAGGCGCCCTTGCATCCCTGCTTAATCTAGAGGATGACATGGAGGTCATCGGAATGGCGAGTAATGGGGAGGAAGCTCTCTCTATGATAAAATCACTTGAGCCAGATATTTGTATTATGGATATTGAAATGCCAGTAAAAAGTGGGTTGGACGTTGCGGAAGAAATAAAGGATATGCCTTGCAAAGTGATTATCCTTACAACTTTTGCCAGGTCTGGTTATTTCGACCGCGCTAGAAAGGCTGGAATACATGGATACCTATTGAAAGATAGCCCAAGCGAAGAATTAGCTGAGTCTATCCGCACAATTATGCAAGGTCGCCGGATATATGCTCCAGAGCTTATTGACTTAGCGTTTGAAGCTGAAAATCCTCTAACAGATAGAGAAAGCCAAGTGTTGGAGCTAATTGCAAATGGCAAAAACACAAAGGAAATCGCCAATGAGCTTTACATTACGACAGGTACTGTTCGCAATTACGTTTCCGTTATTTTAGAAAAGCTAGGAGTAGGAAATCGAATTGAAGCGATTACGCGATTCAAGGAAAAAGGATGGTTTAAGCAATAATTTTCCCTTTTTTCTTATTATTGTTGCTTTCTTGTGACTTATGACGTCTAATTAATTGTATGTTTTTTGTAAAGGAGGGAAGTACATGAAAAAGAATAGCTTATTAGCTATATCTGTAATGGTTATCTTGGGTATTATATTATTATTCTTTTTAGTTCCATGGGGTAATTTATTCTCTAATACAGATGATGAAAAATCCCAAGAACAAAAGGATATAGCTGAGGGTAAAAAGTTTGGTTATATAATGACTATCGATGAAGAGCGATATAAATGGAGCGAGGGAGAAGAAAACGTCCTTGTACCAAAAGAACCTCTGGAAGCAAGTTATCCAGAAGTGTCTATGAAAATTGAACAATTCCCTTCCACTGCTCCTGAGCAACTTTTACCAGAGCTTGAAACCAAAATGAGATCTGCTTACTCCTCTGTAAGTGAACCAGAGTCGATTTTGGAGCCAGTGAAAGGGTTTAAGCTACATGGAATTGACCAAGAGAATGGGGTATCAAGTTGGGATAGTCCTGTAAGTAATATATATGTCATAGGCAACGGGGAATATGGAAGCTTTGTCATCACGGAGAAATATTTCTTAGAGGCCGCAGAAGGTCATGGAGCGAATTTCTATCACATGCTTGAAACCTTTGAAATTCAAGATATATCAGAGTGAGCATGTAACAGAGCCAAGAGCTATAAAAGCACACGAATTATTGGAAATCGTGTGCTTTTATACTTAGAATACAATGAAACAAGTATAACTATTTGCAGAGAGCCACTGCCTCTTAGGAAAAGAGCGAAGCCCACGCGTTAGTCCTTCCTTAACGTCACTACCACTATTTCCGGCATGTTAAATATTCTAATAGGGATAATACTATTCCCCAAACCCCTACTAACAACCATCGTAGTATCCCCTTCCTGATATGCTCCCGACGTATATTTGGGAAACAAACCTTGGCCCGGGGCTACCAGTCCGCCTAAACCAGGTATACGAAACTGCCCTCCATGTGCGTGTCCACTAAATACTAAATCTATCTTCTTAGAAACATAGACATCGAATAGCTCAGGACGATGAGAGAGCAAAAGAGTCGGCCCTGGAGCTTGCTGGAATTCATTTAATACTTCTTCTATGCTTGTTCCACTTAGAGGATCTTCGACTCCAATTAAGCGTATTCTCTCTCCATTCTTTTCTAACCAAACCTCTTCGTTTGATAAAATGTTTACCCCTTGTTTTTCTAACGCTTCTTTTATTCGCTCTATATCATTTGTTGCATATTCATGATTCCCGGTTACGTAATATACAGGTGCCAACTCTACAATTTTCTCTATTAAATCTAAACTATTTTGCAATTCATAGCGATTACTATCAATCAGATCGCCTGTGATAAATATGTAATCTGGATTAGCAGCTTGTATCTTACTCGCTAGTCTCTCCTGCTTTTCTCCAAAAGTGGCGTCATGTAAATCAGAAACATGGACGATTTTAGTTCCATTAAAGCTATTTGGTAGTCCGTTTATCTTTATTGTCAATTCCTCAGTGCTGATTAACTTATTATCCAAATACAGAAACCCAGCAATCAAGATTATTATTAACAACCATTTCTTCATACATTTCACCCCTTTCGACTTTAACTGACACACTTCTAGAAAGATAAAAATCATCCTACTAATAATAAGGATGATTTTTATCGATTTAGGGCATTTCCCAGGAAATAGTCTAGTAGCTATAGCCAGAAAGTGACATACCTATAATAATTCCAATAGTATAAAGTATAAGCGCTATTCCCATGCTAATTACAATCCATATAAGATATGCCCGCGAGAAATTCCTTCTAGGATCAGGACTACCAAAACTCCAAATAAATAGCATTACTAGGTTTACAATTGGCACTACTAGGATTAGCATCGTAAGAAGCCAATCACTTACTTTCATTTCGCCAGAGGTCCTCACCTCTTGGTTAGAATAAGTTTCACTAACCATTTTCCCACTCCCTATTTAGAATAATTTGTTACACAAACTATTTTAAAATATGTGGCAAAATTTGTATAGGAATTATGTCGAATTTACTTAATTTTCATTAAACTAATAGGGGTCACTATCCCGATAAGCTTGTCGCTTGGTTCTCCATCCTCCGTTATCAGTAGTGCTTCTAGTCTTCTTCCTTTTAATATATCGTGCTGGAAGGTCTCTAATGCCTCATAAACGGAAAGGTCTGCAGGGATAAACTTAAAATTTTCTCTCGTTTGATTATATTCTAATATTTGCTTTAAGGTAGTACGAGTTCTAGAAAAGCTTTCCGCCTCAGCTTGGCTTGCCATCCACATAACAATACGCACTGGGGTAATTAATCCAAGAAACTGGTTTCCTCTATAAACAGGGAACTGGTTATATTTTTTATCCTTTATTACCTTTAAGGCATAGCTTAATGAATCTGTTTCCTGAAAAACAGTAACTTGCACAGAGAACATCTGAGAGACCGTTATCGGTTTCGTAAGAGCCTCCTCTATTTCCTCCATCTTCTCTACTACCTCGTCATGTGGTTCTGCTATCGCATACTCGGATGTGGTACGATGGTGTACAATGGCATTCCGTAAGTCTCCATATTCCCGTAGGTCTGCTTCATACTTTCTTATAATAGCATTCTTTTTTTTCGCTAAATCAATTAATCGAAAAAAAGACATGTGCTCCTGTGTGCCAACAATTTTCCTCATACTATGGTCTAGTCGATTATAAGAAGTAATAAATCGATCTGAATTACGTTCTGCCATTTTCTCACCTTACATTCTTTAAATTTTTGCTTTATAGCTGTTCTTTCCTGCAAAGTAAACTGCTCCTATTAAAAACAGAAGGATAAGAATAGATGTTATTACTAGTGTCCATATGTAAGGACTTTCATCAACACTGCTGTTTAATAAATACCCTGCATAATTAGGAAGCTTCCAAGGAGTAATAGTCCAGTAAGTACCAAGTAATGCATCCACTAATTGTCCTAACAGTATGACAAGCAAGGAAACCATGGTCGCCATCCCTGTAGAAAATGCCGCACTGCTGAAAATTACAATACTGATGACAAACAATAGCCACAAACAGTATGTCCCTATGAACCCAAGAAATTCTGTAACCCCTACTTCTCCAAATAAAATAGTGGTGTAGTAAAGGCTTACGAAAATACCTAAAAGAAAGCTACCTATAACAATAATCATCATAATCACAGTTTTACTAACGATATAGCTTGTATACGATATCGGCCGAACATAAAGCAATGTAGCAGTTCCATTTTTTCTTTCTCTTGATATAATACCCACAAATGCAAGTGTTACAACTAACAACCCGAGAAATTGATATTCGCCGACAGTAGACATTAAAATCTGCTCTGGTGTTAAAGTTGGTAATTCAAAAACCATTCCCTCTGGTAAATTGCCAACTGAATTCAATATTTGAGGCAAATAGTAATTACTTACAGGCTCCATTATGCCAAAGAGAATAAACACAAGAGGAATCCAAACGATTTTGTAGTTCCTCACATTTTCACGCCACTCCTTTTGAAATAAAACAGAAAAACTATTCATCCTTTGTTCACCACCTGTAAGAAAATTTCCTCCAGACTAGCTGAAGATTTTTCTACCTTTAAAATCCCCCAATTTTGCGTTGTAAGGGTGCTTAATACATGCTGCATACTTGGGTAGTCCTCGTTGACTGGAATGGTTACAACGTCATTATTTCGTGTAATTTCACCATTGTAGAGCTTTTCGTATCTTAATGCTTCCTCTGAGCTAACAAAACGTAGCCGGTAGGAGGAGTTTGCATACTTTTCACGAATACTTCTTAGCGATCCGACTTCGACTAGGCGTCCTTTCTGCAAAAATAACAACTGATCGGTCATTTCCTCTGCATCGTTAAGAATATGAGTGGAATATAAAATAGTCGTAGTTTGTTGAAGCTCCTTCAAAAGATTCAAGATTTCCCTTCTTCCTAGTGGATCTAAAGCAGAAATCGGTTCATCTAAAAGCAGCAAAGACGGCTTATGAACAATCGCCTGCGCTAAGCCTAACCGTTGTTTCATTCCTCCTGAGAAGGTCCCCGTCTTTTTCTTTTTCGATTCTCCTAATCCAACAAAATCCAACGTTTTGTCTGCAAGCTCTCTTGCCTTCTTTGTTTCCACTCCATTAAGCCTCGCTGCCATCTCTGTGTATTCAATTGCACTTAACCAGGAATAAAACTGTGGATATTGGGGTAAAAAGCCTATATCCATCCTCATATCGGGTTTATCTATTCCATGAATAGTGATATTCCCACTGCTAGGCTTTAGGAGACCAGCTAGCATAGATAGGGTGGTAGTCTTCCCAGCACCATTTGGACCAATTAAAGCAGTCGAGCTATTCTTTTCTAAAGCAAATGAAATTCCTTGCACAGCATGATGATCGCCATAGTTCTTGGATAAATTGTTTACTCGTAATAGTTCTTGGCTCATTCGTTTCTTCTCCCTACGATGAAATATAGTACCGGTCCTATTATATTGATGAATACTATAATTAGCGCCCACAGCCATTTAGGTCCGTTTGTAGAAGGTATTCTAATAAGGTCTATTATGGCGATAGCTAGTAATATCAACTGGATTATAATTATCGGTAAAATGAGCCCCCAGGGTATAGAACTAAAATCAAATGTTTCTACATTCATCTAATCACTCCTTAAATAAGTTATCTATTATACGCATAGTATAACAGATAGGTTTCAAAAACTTTGTTATAATAAAAATTTGGAGGTGGCATTATGACAAAAATTCTTATTCGAAAAGCAACAAAAGAAGATGCACCTGTTGCTGTTCCATTAATCATTGAAGCAATTGGTGATATTGCAATGCAAATGACAGGTGAGCAAGAAAAAAGGTATATAAATGAAGAGTTTATTCATCTTTTTCAACGCACTGATAATCGGCATTCCTATCTATATACTTATATTGCAGAGTTAGATGGTAGTATTGCAGGTGTGCTTGTCTTTTATTCTGATGCACAAGCAAAACTTTTAGACGCCAATTTAGAGAAGTATCTAGCTGAAAAGGTAGGACAGCCTATAAAAATTGATAAAGAAACTCTTCCTGGCGAATGGTACATAGATACAGTAGTGGTAGACCCTTCTTTTAGGGGCCTTGGAATCGGTACAAAGCTTATTCATTTTGCCGAAAAACTAACCCGTGAATTTGGAGGAGAAAAGCTATCCTTAAACGTCGAGTTACAAAAAGAGGAAGCAATTCGCTTGTATAATCGGCTAGGATTTGATATTGTAATTCCTTGGACAATTATTGGTGAGCCTTTCCATCATATGGTGAAGGAGATACACTTGAAGGAGAAGTAAGAGATGAAAGTTTGGATTTACCCTTTAATGGTCGTAATCGCTGCAAGCAGCTATGGAACACTTTCTACAATGGTAAAACTTGCGATTGCAGCAGGTTACACAGCTTCAGAAGCTGTAGCAAGTCAATATATAGTTGGATTTTTATTAGCCTTAGTTATTTATCTTATTACACAGAGAAAGTTACCTAGATTGCATGGTGGCTTTAAAATTGTGCTGCTAGCTGGTATTTTTACCGCCACTACAGGGATTGTATATGGACAAGCATTAATTTATCTACCAGCATCTTTAGCGGTAGTAATGCTATTTCAATTTACCTGGATTGGTACTTTAATAGATTGTATTTTGAAAAAGAGATTGCCTTCTCGCCCTGAGACGATATCTTTAGTCGTTTTATTCATTGGTACAATTCTTGCTGCAGGTGTTCTTGACGTAGATTTAAGTAGCATCAGCTGGAAGGGCTGGGTTTATGGTTTAGCAGCTGCTCTTTCTTTCTCACTTAATATGACAGTTAATACGAAACAGGTCAAAGGAATGAATACAACTACTCGTCTGTTGTTTGTTTCATTCATTGCAGCAGTAATGATTGCAATATTCCAAAGCCCAGAAATTATGTGGAATGGAAAGCTGTTTACGGAATCCCTATTATTCTATGGGCTTGGACTTGGTCTGTTAGGAATTATTATTCCTATATATCTTTTTGTAATTGCTGTCCCAAAAGTAGGAGGGGCTGTTTCCTCCATTTTAAGTGCAATGGAGCTACCAGTGGCGGTCATCGTTTCCGTCCTTGTGCTAAGTGAATCACTGACTATTTTACAGGTAGTTGGAATAGTCATTATCTTATTGGGTATGTTTATACCAACCTACGCAGATATTCGTAGAAATTCTAAACAGTCTCCTAGAGCTGTTAAATCACTAAAAAACGCTGAACAATCATAAGTTCAGCGTTTTTCTGTTATCTTAATAAATGTCACAATAGTCTCTAGTAATGTATCTGCCAATGGAAGATCTGGATTTGCATAAGTGGCAATATTTCCTTCTCTATCAACTGGTGCCTCTTTTAACACATGATTCATGCTTGGAACGATGGTAAGCTCTGAATCTGGATTAGCTTTCTTTAAGAGTGCAGCATCCTCTGTAGAAACTTGAATATCCCGCTCTCCATTAATAATCAAGACTGGTATCTCCATAGTAGCTATTAAGTTAGTTGGATCATACTTCAATAAAGAAATCAAGTAAGGCTGTACGGATGGACGGAATAGACTAGATAAATCAGGGCTAACCTGCTGCACTTGTTCCCCCTGCTTTAATTTTTCCAGAATCATATTAGACTCCTCTAAAAGATTAGCCGGAAGCTGCTCCTTTAGCTGTGCCTTTAAAATGTCATCCATAGGTCTACCAGGACCAGCAAGCGATATAAACAAATCTGCCTCTTCCTGTCCAGCAACCATTCCAATCAGTGACCCTTCGCTGTGACCAATTACTCCTACACTAGAAAATCTGTTATCTTCTTTTGCAAACTGTAACCATGCATTTAGATCATCAATATAGTCGTCCAGTTGAAGCTCTTCTTCCTTTTTCACAAGGGAGGCGTTCATCCCTACCCCTCTTTTATCATAGCGGATACTTGCAATCCCCTCATCTGCAAGCCCTTCTGCGAGCATCTTCAAACTATTATTCTTACCACCCATTACAATCGAATTTCCGTCTCTATCAGTCGACCCGGAACCAGCATGAATAACCATAACCGGGAATGGTCCTTCACCTTCAGGTAACTCAATCTGTCCCTTTATAACCCCATCAGTTATTGATATTTCCTCTAACACTAGATTTTCTTCGTCATATCTTGTTAATTCAAAAGGAAAAGATTGACCATTCTGCGTAAAAGTGCCCGCAATCTTATCCTCCGTGTGGTTTCCTTCAAAGGTAAGCTTCTGTCCCTGTATATTCATTTCAAAATCAATCGAAGGCTCCTCATATAGTATATTAGATAAGGAATACTGACTTATCCCTTGAATGGGGATGTCTATTGTCCCCTCTGCTTCTGTAAACTGAATATTAATTGCTAGAGGTTGATTAGGAACATGGATAGATCCCTCCCAAGTACCTTGAATATCTTTCAACGTCTGAACTTTTTCCTCCTTCTTAATCCATAAAATTTAACCATAGAACCCCTCCTGTTATATGTATATTATAACAGAATTGGTAATTTGTAAGCATATTTATTTTCATTAAGTTAGTCTTTCTTTATGATGTAGTTATCAATAATAAAGGAGATATGACGATGAGTTTCTCGCGTGAAATAAAAGAGCACTGGGCTGTAACCTATAATAATCACGGATATCCACATGTACAACAAGGATGGGTACTTCCTCCACAAAAATGGAGAGACTTTGATCCTTTTATCCTTATGGCAGAGGATTGGTTTAAACGAGGCACTTTTTCCGATCATCCACATCGAGGCTTTCAAACAATTACTTATGTAGTAGATGGTAGATTAGAGCATATAGATAATGCAGGAGGACACTCTATCCTAGACGCGGGAGATGTCCAGTACATGAATGCAGGGTGGGCTGCTAGGCATGCAGAGGAAGCAGTAGCCGATGATTTGATTCATACTTTGCAGCTTTGGTTAAACCTACCTAAAACACTAAAGAATACTCCTACCACTTATCAGGATATATATAAGGAGGATGCGCCGACGGTTCAACTAGATGGTGGACAGCTCCGAGTGTATTCTGGGAAAATTGCCGGTGTAGAAGGACCAATGAAAAGTCTAGTTCCCATAACCATGACAGAAATTAGTCTAGCGAAGGGAGTCTCTTATACACATATCTTACCCGAAAACCACAATGCTTTTTTATATGTTCTAGCTGGTGAACTAACCTTTGGGGATAACAACACAGTGCTAGAGAAAACTCATGTCGCTACCCTTACCTTTAATGAGGACGGAAGCGAAGACAAGCCAAGTGAACTATTTATAAAAGCTAACACAAGAGCCAAGGTCTTAGTATATTCAGGAATCCCAATCAAAGAAGAGCTTGTTGCAGGAGGTCCTTTTGTCATGAACACTCGTGAGGAAATAGAACAAGCCTACTTAGATTTTCAGCAAGGTAAATTTGGACCACCGGCCAGATAATAAAAGGCTATATGCCTTTGTCTAACAAGCATTGCGGGAACCCCCAGGTAGCTATTAATCCGATTTGAAGAACACGTAAGGAACCACACGACTATAAAATTTAAAAGAAAAAATCAGCTGACGTTCGTAAGTCAGCTGATTTTATTTTTCTATCTTATAGGTGACAAATACAAATACTACAAAGCTTAATAAGAGGAGTGATCCTCCGACAATATAACAAACCAATGCAAAGGTTTCATTCAAATTAAACGGCTGCATAAACTGCAGATACATGCCTGCTGGTAGACCAATTGCTCCTAATAAAGCTGTCCATCCATGAAATGCTACTAATTTGGGAGATTTTATTTTATACATTTTATAAAACAGCCCATACACAAATAAAGAAAGCCAGCCTACTAACAAGATATGGGCATGAATTGGTCTCCAAGCATATGAGCCAGCCCCTGCCATATGAGATCCTATGTATGTACCTATCAAGCCGAAGATTGCCCCTGCTCGTATTAATCTTATACTCCACTTCTGTTGCACAACAACACCTCCACAGTTAATTTTTTCTTACTATGTAATTATATATAAAGAAGCTCAACTAAAACTAAACTATTTCTAAAAAAATAGTAAGAAGACTACTGGAGCATATGAGAAACTATTGCATAATATGTTTCATTGAAGTGGATTTAATAGGTCTTGGATAATCGAGAGTTAATTGGGGACATCCGAGAGTAAATGCTCCCGAACGAGAGTATTCCTGCAGAACGAGAATAAACCTAGTCTAACTGAGAGTAAACAGCGGCTAAACGAGAGTAACCACCACCTATCCGAGAGTATTTCACCCGTGAATGAGAATAAACCCATGGCCCCAAATGACCCTATCAGATAGACCAGCAATTTCTCCCCTTCTCGTAGATATTCTGACCAATAGAAAAAGACCGCCACCGATTTGACTCGGTGACGGCCTTGCTGTTGCCTAGCGACGTCCTACTCTCACAG
>NZ_JBXEOV010000011.1:0-122228 GCF_056856695.1 Psychrobacillus sp. Z16_25
TCCTTCTCCTTCGCTTTTAGTACTTTCTCGATATCGGCAATTGCATTTTTCATATGATAGAAGCTCATAATTTCTTTTTCATTGATGACTAACATGATGTCCTCCTATAAAAAGAACCCGTCTTGCTTTTTGCATGAGACGAGTTCTATTATTTATTTATACTTCACTCAACTTCGAACTATTCTTCAGCTTGTTATGGTTATCCTCCATAGATACATTATCCAAATCTTGTTGGCTCCGTTCTTTTACCGCCCATATTGCAAGTAGAGATACTATGGCAGTAAAGATAATATAGCAAGCAACGGGTACATAGGAGTCGTTAAATTGCAGCATTAAGCTTGTAGCTATAAGCGGAGCAGTACCTCCAGCTAAAGCTGCACCAATTTGATACCCTAGCGTTATCCCGGTATACCTGACCTTGGCATCAAAAATCTCCGAAAACATCGTTCCGAGAACTGCTGTAATTGGAGCCCAAATAACACCAAGCCCGATAATAGTCGCAATGACTAAAAGTACAACGGATTGTTGTTGGAGCATCCAAAAGTACGGGAATGCAAATAAGATCATCCCAACAGATCCAGCCACATACACCTTTTTTCGTCCAACTCTATCAGATAGCGCCCCCATAATCGGAATTAGAATGGTAGTTACAATGGTTGCAACAGTGACTGTGTTTAACGTTACTGTTCTAGAAAATCCTAAAGTCGAAGTAGCATAAGAAACGATAAACGTTCCAAAGATATAGAATGGTGCTGTTTCTACCACCTTTGCCCCTATTGCAATTAACACCTCACGCCAGTGATATTTAAGCGTAGCAGCCAGAGGTAGCTTTGGTATATCTCCAGATTCCTGCACTTTTTTAAAGGATGGTGTCTCATCTATTCCTTTTCGAATCCACAAACCAAATATCACAAGTAAGGCACTCATGATAAATGGAACTCGCCAGCCCCACGTCATAAATGAACCTTCTGGCAACAGCGACATGATAGATAACGCCACTGTACCTAATACCATCCCAATTGTTACGCCCATTTGAGGTATCGACCCATAAAGTCCTCGTTTTTCTTTTGGGGCATATTCTACAGCAAGTAAGAGCGCTCCTCCCCACTCTCCACCTATTCCAAGTCCTTGAATTAGACGAAGCGTAATCAAAAGAATAGGAGCCCATATTCCGATTGCTTGATAGGTTGGTAATAACCCCATCCCTAAGGTAGCAACTCCCATTAAGCTTAATGTCAATACAAGTGTCTGCTTACGTCCAATCTTATCTCCAATATGACTGAATATAATACCGCCAAATGGACGAATAAAAAAGGATAAAGCAAATGTTGCATATGCAAGCAGCAGCCCAACAGTCGGATCTTCTGTCACGAAAAATAATTGATTAAATACAAGTGCTGCAACTGTTCCATAAAGAAAATAATCAAACCATTCAATAGAGCTACCTACAAGACTAGCAATCCACACTTTTCTCATTTGCTTTGCATCCATAAAATCTCCCCTTATCTAAAATTGAAGTGACACTTAAATCCCCATGTAGTTATTTTATTGATATAAAAATATTCTGTCAATATATTTTATGTACAACATTGAGGGTTTCTAATTTTCTCGGTATGATGAATAGTAAGAATGAAGTAACGGGGAGTATGTTTTATGTCATCTAACACTATTGGAACTGTCTTAAAGACAATAAGAAAAGAAAAGAAAATGACTTTAAAGGAACTAGCAGAGAAGACAAGCGTGTCAATCAGCTTTCTGTCTCAAGTAGAAAATGGGAAATCTAGCGTTACATTAGAATCGTTAAGGAAAATTGCAGATGCATTACAAGTAAATCCTGCTGTTTTTTTCCCTGAAGAACCTTCAAATGACAATCTAGATATAATTAAACAACAATTTTTCTATCAGGATCTCTCGAATGGAATCGTGGACAGTAGCTTTTCCCCAATCCTTGTAACGCTACAGCCAGGCGAAAATGAAGGAAATGCATTTGCACATAATGGACATGAGTTTATTTTTGTAGTGGAAGGAATACTTACCATTTTAATAGATGGCAAGAAAGAACAGGTAGGAGCACAACAATCTAAAATGTTTGACGCAACCAAGCCTCACTATTGGTATAACTTAACCGACAAGCCAGTTCGTTTTTTAGTGGTTACCTCTAACTAGTATTTTATTTTTTTAGAGTAGGTGCTTGTATATATGGGAAGTGGACAACTCGCATAACCTATAGATTATCCCGTATATGAAGGAAGTGTTTGAGCTTGCCACACAGAAATAGAAGAGGTCCACGTTTTTGCCTTTTACCTGGCTATAACTGGTGCGGTCCCGGCTGTAACGGTCCTGGTCCGCCAGTGAATGAGGTAGACGCAGCTTGTATGATGCATGATAAATGCTATGACAGCGGGAGAAGCAGATGCGAATGTGATCGAGAATTTCTTCATCGACTTTATCCTCTCATAAATCCTCACACAGAAGCCGGAAGACACGCCCGCTTAGTCGCAAACTATATGAGACTTCAGACTGCCTTTACTTGCAGCAATTTTAATAATCGCCGTCGTTATTGAGGGTGTCCCATAAGTAAAAACTTATGGGATACCCTCTTCTTTCTTTAATAGATATCTATGCTATGTAGCATTGCTCCTGTGGTCGCATTAAAATGCCACCATCCTCGTCGCAAAGGGCCCGTCTCAAAATGACTTTTCAGACGGGTCCTTTTTTGTGATAAAATGACAAAAAAATACTAAAAAGGTAAAATAAAAGCGATACTTTATAGATTTACCTTCGTCTATAAGGGCAAGGGGGGTAAAAGATGGAGATGGAACAGCTATATAGAGAGCACAGCGACAGAGTATACAGCTACATATGGATGCTCGTTCGCCATAAACAAACGGCAGAGGACCTGACACAAGAAACATTTTATAAGGCCTATAAGGGGCTAGAAAACTTTAACCATCAGTCTTCTATCCCAACTTGGCTATTAAAAATAGCCAGGAATATAACGTACGATCATTTCCGAAGGAAGAAAGTAATCCAATTCTTTAGCTTTGAAAAAGAGCATGACTACGATCCGGAGGAAATTTCACCAGAAAGTCATGCAGAAAAAAATGAGGAGCTTGTTAGAATGTACACCTGCATGAGCAGGTTAAAAAAAGATTATCAGGAAGTTTTGCTTCTTCGTAAGATTCAGGAATGCTCCATTCAGGAAACGTCCTTTATTCTAGGGTGGACAGACGCTAAGGTAAAAATGAAATTGACTCGGGCAATAGATGCCTTAAAAAAAGAATTTCATAAAGGAAGGAGTGAAGACAATGAAACCGAACGAAGAATTCGATAAGCTTTTCGGGCAAATGAAAAATGTTGATAGGTCTTCTAATGCACGGGAGAACAGCTGGCTCGCATTAAAAGGAAAAATAAACAAACCTAAGAGAAGAAAAGTTTTCCCGGCAGTTATCTCTTTAGCTCTCATTGCAATTGCCTCCTTCTTACTTGTCACTTACCTACTCCCTACTGAAACAGAGCAAACAAGTGATACACTTTCGAGGGAAGAAGTGATTATGGGATTCCTGGAGAAGCAATATAATGGGCCTGATGTTGAATTTGAAAAACTGTATAAAAATTGGTTGAAACTAGAAAGCAATAGTTTAGAAGAAAAACAAGAGAAATCAAAAGAGGATACAAACTTTATGAAATATATTGAAAATATATTTGAAGAATACATTGTGGGGGATAAACTGTTAGACTTTATAAATACAAACTTACTTTTCCGATACCAATACCTGCTTATAGATAGAGAGTTACAAATGAATTTAGAAAAAGTTACGATGGAGCAGGATAAAGTTCATCCAAATATATACAGGACTATCATTGAGGTATCCCTAACTAATAGGAAGGGGCAGGAAATTTCCCATACAATGAGAGATGAATTCATATTCTCTAGTGAAGAAGTTAATAAAATTGGAAGATATAATAATGGAATAAATGGAGGTTCACTAGAACTTGATGAGAAGATCAAGAACTTTGATGCATACCTTTCTCAAGAAGACCAATCTACAGAGGCACTTTCCAATGAAGAAGCAATTATGGGCTTTCTTGAAAAACAATACAATGGACCTGATATGGAATATGAGCGGCTGCTAGATGAATGGATGACCCTACAAAGCGAAACAGTTGTTGAAAGCCAAGAGGATTATGATGTGCTTCTAAATTCAGAGGAATATAAAGCCTTAATGAATTATTATGAGGCAAGTTTTGGTGAATATATTAGGAAAGAAAAATTCGAAAGCTTCCTTGGCACAAATTTATTATTCCAATATCAAGCCCGGCTACTAACCAATAGCTTACAGATGAAATTAGAAAAGGTTACGGTTAAGCAGGACGAAAACTATCCGAACATCTATCGACCAATCATAGAGGTATCCTTAACCAATAACAAGGGGCAGCAAGTCTTCCATACCTTAAGAGAAGAATTTATATTCTCTGAAAAGGAACCAGGTAAAATAGGAAATTATAATGGAATTAAAGACGGTGGTGGAGTAGAGTTGTATGATAAGATTGAAAACTTTGATGCCTATCTAACTTCAGGGGAATAAAGTTCTTAAAAACCAACTTCGGTTGGTTTTTTGTTTACTAGTCATTAATTAAGACCTTAAAGGGTTTTACAACATTCTCGCTTGTTTTTATAACATTCTCGCTGATTTTTACAACATTACCTCCTTTTTTTACAACATTATTTGTATCAGTAAATAAAATTACAACATTAATGGTTATTTTTACAACATTCCCCTTTGTTTTTACAACATTTCCTTCTCTTTTTACAACATTTTTCTCCTGGAAAAATAATTACGACTTAGGAGCTCATTTTTACGACTTTCTCTACTGTTTTTACAACTTCAAGCCACAATTTTACGATATTCTTTAGACCAAAGACCAGAACTACGACTTGGCAGCAGTTTTTTACGACTTACTCTACTGTTTTTACGACATTGAGCCCAAATTTTACGACTTTCTCCACCCTCTCCATCTAAATCCAATAAAAAAAGAGCCGCTAAGCCCTTTTCCCCTCACACTTATAGCTGCAACACCATCTCTGCTTCGCCTTCATTAATCTGTCCGGTCTTTACAAACCCAAAGCTCTCGTATAGTTTGATAGCTTTCTCATTCTCTGGCTCAGTGGAAAGATAGATAGCATCGCAGCCTTCCATTTGTTTTATTTCCTCAAGGATTAATCCAATCGCTTTTTTCCCATATCCTTTTCCTTGGGCTGTATGGTCAATCATTAAACGACAGATCCAATAATTAGACGTCTCTTCATCAAACCCATACATAGCAAAGCCGATTAGCTTGCCTTCTACTTCTATACCTTTCGTGATCCATCCTGTCTCAAACATGGATTGCACGATGGATAAGGCGTTGGATGCGACAAATTCTTCAATCACCGTGGCCTTGCCATTTTCGTTGGTCGTTAGCAGCACTGTCTTTAGCCAGTTATCCTTTGTTATATCTACTAGTTTCATCTCTTATTCCCCCTTAGTCTATATTCAGTTTACCAGACATAGGAACTAAATCTTTACTTAATAAAAAAAGAGTTCTCCCTACTCTTGGAGAACTCCCTACAAACTAATTCACTTTCTTATTTCCTTTCCAATACATTTCACGTAAACGGAATTTTTGTAGCTTTCCAGTCGCAGTTTTAGGAAGGGCCTCGACGAATTCAATTGATTTTGGTGCTTTAAAATGTGCCATATTAGAGCGACAGTATTCAATAAGCTCCGGCTCCGACACTTCCTGACCTGGCTGTCTTACGATAATTGCCTTCGGTACCTCTCCCCACTTCTCGTCTGGAACAGCAATAACTGCCACCTCTAATATAGCTGGATGCTTGTAAAGAACTCCCTCTATCTCTGTGGAAGAGATATTTTCTCCACCTGAGATGATCATATCTTTTATTCGATCCTGAATTTCAATATAGCCATCCGGATGTGTCACTGCTAGATCTCCTGTATAGAACCAGCCATCGCGGATTGCCTCTGCTGTTTTTTCCGGATCCTTATAATAGCCCTTCATAACCACGTTTCCACGAGTGATAATTTCTCCAAGCTCCTTCCCATTCCAAGCAACTTCTTTTCCATCCTCTTGGCTAACTACCTTTGTTTCCCCGTTGAAGGCAAGCTCGATTCCTTGTCTTGCCTTGATAGTAGCTTGCTCTTCTGGTGAGAGACTATCAAACTCTTGCTTCCACTCACAATATAAGATAAACGGAGAAGTTTCGGTTAGTCCGTATACGTGCATCATTTTTAAACCAAGGACAGACTGTGCTTTGGCAATTAAAGCTGCCGCTGGAGGTGCTCCTGCTGTAGCCATACGTGGATTCGTTGTAATTTTTACTTCCTTCGCCTTTGGTTCATTTACGAGCATATTCACAACTGTTGGCGCACCACATAACAGGGTAATCTTATGCTTATCAAACAGATCGATGATAAGTGGTGGGTCTACCTTCCGTAAGCATACATGGGTTGCACCGGCTGCAGTAATGGCCCAAACGCCACCCCATCCATTCGCATGGAACATTGGTAGAGTATGTAGGTAGACATCATCATGTTGGATGCTTAAATGGTGCATAATATTAGCGGCATTTAAATAATTCCCTCGATGAGTTAGCATAACTCCCTTTGGCTTGGAAGTAGTACCGCTTGTATAATTGATCGTTATTAATTGATTTTCGTCTATTTCTGGAAAAGTAACTGGCTCGTTGACTGCACCGACGAAATCCTCATAGTCAATACCGTTTAGCTCATTCGCGCACCCTTCTACTTTGACTACTATTATTTGATCAAATGGAAGATTGTCCTTAATTTTCTCGATTGGCTTACTAAATTCTTCATCCACTATAAGCATCTTGGAGTCACTATGCTTGATAATATATTCTAAGTCATCTGCAGATAATCGGTAATTTAAAGGTACCATCACCGCGCCAAGCTGACATATTCCATAAAAGCACTCCAGCATATAATGCGTGTTTGGTAGCATTACAGCAACGTGATCCCCTTCCTGAATACCTGCTGCAGCTAATGCATAGGAAAGCCTGTCTGCCCGCTCCCCAAATTCCTTATACGTGAATCTCTTTTCTTCATCAATTACAGCAAGCTTATCTGGATAATACTTAATGGCTCTTCTTTTCCAATCTAGCGGCGTTAACGGTGAAAACATTTGACCAGCTCCTTTTCCATGTATATATTCCGGTAGAAACGTTCTTATGCTCACTTGCCCAAAGACTCCTAGCTCATTGGAAGCGCTTTAATTCATTCTAAATAAATAACCGAATATTTTCAATTATCAAAACGGTCTCGATCTGTCTAATTTTGTTTGCTTTCCTGTTTCAGAAAGGACACTACTATCCAAGAAAACACTAATGAGATTACTGGGAAAATAATATTCCAAGATGAGTAATTGATTTCGTTTATTTGAAAATAGTATTTCGAACGCCAAGTTTCAAATAAAATATTTAATAATAATGTTATCAAAGGTGCAATAAACACCTTTTTAGTAAGAATAGATGCTAAAAGACCTAATCCAATTACTATAAGTGGGACAATGAACAACTGCATTAAAAAGGGGTCTATCGACTCGATAAATTCCATAATACACCTTCTTACCATTTATTATAATCATAATATATATTTTCCTTGTTTGTTAAATAACAACATTATTTTAGAAAACAGCCTTTGAAAATAAAAAAGCAGAGATATCTCTGCCTTAATTCTTTCCTATAAAACGAAACGCTCTACTTAGTGTTGTAGGTACAACGGAAGCATGGTTTTCATCTTCAGCAATATGTAATTCCACATTGTGTTTATTTTTTAGAATGAAATTTAATTCTTTCGCATCATCCAGAATATAATATTCTTCACTACCCACTGCCATAAACAGATTCGTCATACTACCCCCATATGACTGTGCAAATCGTAATAATTCTCTATTGTTCCACCAGATAGACGGACTGATGGCTAGGTAATGTCTAAAGAGATTTGGCTTCGTCAACATAGCCCAGACAGTAAACAATCCACTTAAAGAGTGACCGAACAATGCCTTCTTTTTCTTATTGATAGGATACATCGATTCTATTTTAGGCATGAGCTCCTCCAAAAGAAAGGTTAAAAATCCTTCCGCTCCACCATGAGGTCCCAAATCTCTCCCCATTAATCTATCAGGATAGACATAGCTGTCAGCAGGGGGAGTAAAATCAAAAAATCTTTTCCTAGCTATCTCTTGTTCGTTTCCTTGATGGCAAACTCCTATGATAATAGCTTGGGAAATAGAGGTTTTTAACGTATTTTTGGATTGGAGTCTCACTACCTCTCTAGCTAGATGAAAATACATCGAGCCATCAAGTATGTAATAGACAGGATAACCATCCTCTGGTACCTGTCCCGTGGGATAAGATATCTTTATCTCATATACGTAACCATTTGTAATGGAAGGATAGCTCCATTGAACGGTGTTCTCTAAGAAAATGTTCTCCATTTAGCGTTCTCCCTTCAACATATTATAGCCATAGCAAACTGGGACCCCTAATTCTTCATCCGTCATGATTTTTGCATCAATATGAAAGACTTGTCTCATTACTTCTTTTGATAGTATTTCATGAGGGGTACCTATTGCCGCAATAACACCATCCTTCATTGCAATCAGCTCATGAGAAAATCTTGACGCGTGATTAATATCATGGAGAACCATCACTACTGTACAGCCATGTTTTCTATTCAAGTCTTCTACAATTGATAGCACATCTAGCTGATGAGCCATATCTAAATACGTGGTAGGCTCATCTAATAACAGGATATCGGTTTCTTGGGCTAGAGCCATTGCGAGCCACACCTTTTGTCTTTGTCCTCCTGATAGCTGACTGATTTCTCTATTTTTGAAAGCAGTTGTTTTTGTCAGCTCCATTGCCCAATCGATAACCTCTTGATCCTTTTTAGAAAGAGTCCCCATATTCTTACGATGCGGAAACCTTCCATAGGATATCAGCTCTTCAACCTTTAGCTGTCCAGGTGCCTCTGAGCTTTGCGCCAGAAGGGCCAATTGCTTTGCTATTTCTTTCGTGGAGATATGCTTCATATCCTGATCCTGTAAAAAGACCTTCCCGCTACTTTGCTTAAGGATTCTCCCGATTGTCTTTAGTAAGGTTGACTTTCCACAACCATTTGGGCCAATTATCGTCGTTATTTTCCCTCTTTGAATAGAGACACTTAGCTCATGAAGAACAACATGATTTTCATATCCAGAGCTTACCCGCTCTACTCTTAAAACAGGTGCGTCCATTAGGTGTCCCTCCTACGCCTTTGATTTAATCAATAAATATAAAAAGTAAGGTATCCCAATAATGGATACGACAATTCCAATTGGCAGCTCAGATGGCTCAAAGACAGTTTTCGCTATATAATCCGAAACAATCAGCAGAAACATTCCAACCACTGCACTAATCGGAATGACAAATCGATGGCTGATACCGACTAATCGCTTCCCTATGTGGGGTGCCATTAATCCAATAAACGCGATGCTACCAGATACCGATACACACGCACTCACAATACCTACACTACACAATAAAAGAATGGATTTCTCCTTTTCAATAGAAATCCCTAAGCTTTTGACGGTTATCTCCTCTAGCTGTAGATAATCTAAGAGATGTGCTTTTCGGTAAATAAAAGCTCCTAAGAAAAATACCCAAGGAAATATGGTCATTACATAATTCCAGTTAGCGCTATAAATGCTTCCTGAAAGCCAGACTGCCGCCATCTCATAATCATTAGCGTTCATCTTGAGTGAAATATATAGGGACAAGGCTCCAAAGCCACTACTGATTGCAATACCTGTGAGAATAAGACTCTGCATATCTAGTACACCGTTCCGCCAAGCAAACAGATAGATAATCGCAGCAGCCAGCGATCCTCCTACAAAACCAAATAACGGCATGAGCATGACAGAATAACTTGTACTGCTTGGTGACATTTGAAAAAAGAACATAAAAATCACGATTGCCGCCCCTGCTCCTGCGTTGATTCCTAAAATCCCAGGATCGGCAAGGCCATTTCTCGTTACTCCCTGAATCACTGCCCCCGCTATCCCTAAGCCAATTCCAACCAAGCCAGCTAGCACAATTCTTGGTAACCGAAAATCAAATATCACTAAATCGAATTTGTCATTAGGATCGATTCGTAATAATGTTTTTACTACTTCCCAGACCGTCATATCAAAGGCACCATTTGTAATATGCAAATAAAAGGCAAGAAAAGAGAGAGCTATAAAAGAAAAGAATACTGTCCAAAAACGCAGCGTGTGTGTGTTATGCACGACTAGCACCTCCTCTCGTCCTAATCAAATAAAGAAAGAAAGGAACACCAATAAGTGCAGTTACAACCCCAACCGGTGTTTCAAATGGAAAATTAATAAATCTACTTGCGACATCACATAGTGCAAGAAACACCGCACCTATTACCGCAGAGCATGGGATAATAAAACGATAATCTACCCCCACGATAAACCGAGTAATGTGGGGAATAACCAATCCGACGAAAGCTATCTTCCCGACCAGTGCTACAGCAGTTCCAGTAAGCATGACAACTGCCAATATACTTGCAGCCTTCACCCATTTTGTCTTTTGTCCTAGTCCAACTGCAATATCCTCTCCAAGAGATGAAATGGTGATAGATTTAGAAAGAAAAAGAGCGATAACCAAACCAATTCCTCCGAATGGAATAGCAAGAAGAACCATATCCGGATTTACACTATGTATTTTTGCGTTATACCAAATGCTAATTGTTTGGGAAACCTGATAGTACATGGCAATCGCAGAAGCAATACTGCTAAGAAACGTACCAATTACTGTGCCGATGATGGCTAACTTAACTGGTGACAGTCCTCCCTTTATGAGAGAGCCAAACCCAAAAACTAAGCCTGCTCCTATTGCAGAGCCTAGCATAGATAGCATGATCAATTGTGAGTTTGGCAGTCCAGGGAAGAATACCAATGCAAGGGTAATGACAAACGCAGAACCATCATTGACCCCCATGATAGATGGAGAGGCAAGATAATTACGTGTGATTCCTTGCATCATTGCTCCAGCTACCGCAAGAAATGCTCCAACCAATAAAGCCGCGATTACTCGCGGCAATCTGGACGTTCGAATTATTTGGTGATCTACATTTGTCTCATCAAATTGGGAAATTGCCTGCCAAGCAGTTATAAAACTAATATCCTTTGCCCCATATAAAATAGATAAGATGATTACCAGCATGATAAATAGTGGTGAGGACCATAATATAACTGCTGGGACAGAAATTTTTTTACCCATAGTATGCACCTTTTACTTCGTTAAATTTGTAATTGCAGCATCTAAGAATTTAACCTTTGACCAAGCTGTTCCTCCCTGAGCTAGTGGGTCTACTGCATTCACAAACACATGGTCATTTTTTGCAGCCTCAATACTTTTAAAAATAGGATTTTCTAATAATTCATCTAACGCTGTTGGGTTATCTTTATTCTCCGTTGTTTCGTACTGAAGGAAAATATAATCTGGGTTTATATCCGCTAACCCTTCTAATGCTAATTCAGATTGAGCCTCTGCTTTTGCTACCACATCTGGTACAGCTAAACCCAGGTCCTCATACAAAACTGGATTTAGATAGATGTTTTCTGGATATACATTGAGGCTTCCTTGTCTCATACGTAATACAAGCACCGTCTTATCCTTTAATTGTTCACTAAGCTGTTCCTTTGCCTCTGAAGCCTTTGTCTCGTAATCATTAATAATAGTATTTGCGTCTGCTTCTTTACCAGATAATTGGCCTAGTAGCAATAAGTTCTCTTTCCAGTTCGTAGATACATGTGAATAAGGAATCATCGTCTGTATTTTATTTAGTGATGTTACTACCTCTTCACCATGTTTCGAAGAGCCTAAAATTACATCAGGATCCAGCTTTAAAATAGCCTCATTGTTTGGTGCGAATTTATCTCCTACTAAAGATGCACCCTCTAATTCTTCCGCTAGATAAGTTGGAATAGCGTCAGCAATCGATAAAACTCCTACAGGCTTCACACCTAAAATTGCGGCGTCCTCCATAGATTCCAAGCTTGCAGCTACTATGTTATTTACCTCAGCTGGTAACACATACTCTGTCCCTAAATAAGTAATTGTTTGTTCTGTTGCCTCTTGTTTTTGTATATCTGATGCTTCCGTATTTACTTCTACTTCTGCCATTTCTTCTTCCCCACATGCAGCAAGAAGGATGGTCAATAAAACCGAAACTCCAAACAACCGGTATTTACCTTTCACCTTTACTCTCTCCTTTTAATTAATATCAATTGAATGATAATGATTATCAATATCATGTTAATTGATAATTTACTATATTTCAATACTATTTAGAAAATATTTCAGAGTACTTACCTACGACATAAAGAAGATTGAGCAAAAATATTTATATATGGTTTGCCCTAATAGGATAAAGGGAATATTCTTTGAAGAGAACAATAGGAGGAAAGATGATGGCTCGTAAGCAGAAAAGTCCATGGAGTAGACGAAGGAAAATTACTTGGGTTCTTATAGGAATTTTTTTCATTTGTTACATAGCACTTATATTATGGCATACCTATAAACCGCTCCCCAATGGAATTTCCTATGCAGGAGATTTACACAAAACCGACAGTATTCAATTTCTAACGGATTTAACCTATGCCCAGGATAAACAAGGGAATGGTATGGTTCATGAGAATAATATTTTTGAAGAAATTTATAAAACGATTAATGAGGCAGAGGAATTTGTCGTGTTAGATTTTTTTCTTGTAGATGGCTATTACGATGAAGAGGAAGATTTTCCACCTATAGTTGAAACATTATCTACCACTGTTGCAAATAAAAAGAAGCAGAATCCAGATATGCCGATTGTTTTCATAACAGATCCATTAAACCGTGGCTATGGCTCCTATGAAAATGAGTGGTTTAAGAAAATGAGAGATGCAGGGGTTGAAATAGTCTATACAGATTTAGATCCGTTAAGGGATTCTACGCCTATCTATTCTGGCATCTATCGATTATTTTTTCAATGGTTTGATTTTGGTGGAAAGGGCTGGATTGCCAATGCAATGGCAAGTGACGCTCCGAAAATGACGATTGCCTCTTATATGACACTTTTAAATGTTAAGGCAAACCATCGGAAGGTGCTTATAACAGAAAAGTCAGCGATTGTCAGTTCCGCTAACCCCCATGATGCCAGCGGATTTCACGGAAACATCGCATTAAAGCTAGGAGGTCCTGTTCTAAACGATATGTTAAAGGCTGAAGAGGCTGTATCTCTTATGTCTGGTGGACCTAAACTACCTAGAGTGGAAACGAAACAAGAGGACGGAAAATATACCGTTCAATATCTAACGGAAAAGAAAATCTTAGATGCCCTTTTAAGTGACTTATCGGAAGCAGAGCAAGGAGATACAATCTGGCTAGGGATGTTCTTCCTCTCGGAGAGAGCCATTATGGACGAACTAATAAACGCTACAAACCGCGGAGTTGAGGTGAACCTTATTCTTGACCCAAACGAAAACTCCTTTGGTAGACAAAAATCTGGTATTCCAAATAGACCAGTTGTACAGGAACTCCTAGAGGACACAGAAAATAAAATGAATATCCGCTGGTATAACACAGTTATCGGTCAATACCATACAAAAGCTATTTGGATTCAAACAAAGGACCATACAATTATTTCAAACGGGGCTGCAAATTTTACGGAAAGAGCTTTAAATGATTACAACCTAGAAAGTAATATCCGAGTAATTGCTCCTAACGATAGTGAGTTGGCTTTGGAGATGGAACAATATTTTGAAAGACTGTGGAACAACGAAGATGCCATGTATACGTTAGATGCTTCTGAGTATCAGAATACTTTTACCTGGTGGCAAAGATGGATAGTAGCTTTCCAGAGTTTCATCAAGGTAACCACATACTAAATAAATGCGCAAGCGCCTGTTATGTCCCGACTAGCAAATGGAGCCCGGCGAGGAGGCAGTTTCTCAGCCACCACAGCCGGGATACATTTGACCTCGAGGGGCAAGGCGCTGGAGCTGGATACTAAATAAATGCGCAAGCGCCTGTTCTGCCCCGTCTAGCAAATGGGGAATAACGAGAGTTTCTCTGCCAACATAGAGACTAGGCATTCATAATTGATAAAAAGAAAAGTAGACAAGATCACATAAGTGACTTGTCTACTTTTGCTAAGAAGAGTCCGAAACCTATATTTACTCTTTCGGTTCAAAAGTTTTACAATCTGTTTCTTGGCTAGTGGATGCTTTGTTGCTACTATGACTTACTACATAAATCGCTTTTGCATTACACTTATTACCTGCTCTCCAGAACTTACAGCTGTTCACTTCACAAAGAACGTCTTTTGCCATAGGTTTCACACCTCCTCTTTCACAGTATGAATGGATGCTGAAAAAATCATACTCCAGGAGTGACTCTCTTATTTTATTTCAAATATATACTGAATCTCTGACGGCAAAAACGTCTAATTTTTCTTCCCTTTTCCTATTACTTTTTTTAAATTACATAGTAGATAGGCTTTAAAATATCTATATCTTTTAATCTTTTGTATAATAGTACTAGAGTAATTATTTACATAATAATATTTTAAATTACCTACAGGGGGAAATATCGATGACTATCCTACTGGTAGATGACAATACCGTCAATCTATTCGTTATAGAAAAAATTCTGCATAGTGCAGGATACAAAGATACAGTTTCGTTACAATCCGCCCAAGAGCTTTTTGATTACATAGAGCTGGACAATCCAAATGCTAGCAATAAAGCGATTGATCTCATCTTGCTGGATATTATGATGCCATCAATAGATGGGCTAGAGGCCTGCAGACTGGTCAAGGAGAACGAGCGATTTAAAGATACCCAAATTATTTTTGTAACAGCGCTTGAAGATAAGAATAAGCTGGCTGAAGCATTAGATGTTGGTGGAAATGATTATATTACAAAGCCTATCAATAAAGTAGAGCTATTAGCTAGAATACGGGCGGCATTACGTTTAAAAGCAGAGCTTGACTGGCATACCCAGCATGAAAAGAAAATTCAATATGAGTTGGATCTTGCCACCCATGTTCAGAGAAGCCTTTTAAGTCCCCCCTTACACGAGCAAGATATACAAATCGAGGTTTCCTATCTACCTTCCTTCAACCTAGCAGGAGATATGTATTATTGGCATAAAATAAGCGAGAAACGTTATGCAGTTATACTACTTGATATGATGGGGCATGGCATATCCGCCTCTCTTGTTTGTATGTTCATCTCTTCTGTATTAAGAGAATCTATTAAACAACTTGTTGAACCGGAGCTTGTGATCAAGGAATTAAATAGATATATGTTGCTATTACATCATGAGAAAGTAGGGATTCCCTATTACTTTACTGCAGTCTATATGGTGATTGATACGGAAAACAAAACCATAGAGTATGTAAATGCCGGTCATCCACAAGGCTTTGCTCTAATAGATGAAGAAAAAACCGTACCACTAGATCAGGGCTGCTGCGCAGTAGGCTTCTTTGATGATATCGAAGTAAAAAAGGTAATAATTCGTTATGAAAAGGATATTCAAATTGTCCTTTATACAGATGGTGTCTTAGAGGCAATGGGTCCCTGCGAAATCGAATCTGAAAAGCATCTTGGAGAGCTCGCCTCTAAAAAATGGGGACATTCTCGAGCGTTAATTGATAACCTACTTACGATAGATAAACAAGTAAATCAACCAGATGACATGTGTGTCCTAATGGTTCAATGTAAAGGATAAGCATTTTTCATTGAACCTAATCGTATCAATGAAATACCGAAAACAAAAGCAAGCACTTACGATATTAATATCGAAGTGCTTGCTTTTGCAATGCTATGAAATCGGGTGAACAGGTTACCAGAAATAAAAAAATAGACGGTGATAATTTATCATGTAAAAAAGAGGAGAAAGTAAAAACTTTTCTCCTCTTTTTTATACCAGGCATTATGATAAGCCGCTTTTATTTTACCTTCTGATAAATTCTTTCTTTTCCAACTACTTCTTTATAGAAAGGCATTACTTCTGCAAATCTTAACGTTTCTTTATCTCCCAGTCCAAGAAAACCACCTGGACAAAGACTCTCGTAGAATAGTTTTTGTACGTGATCCTGCAGGTCAGTAGTAAAGTAGATCAGGACATTCCGACATATAATTACGTGAAATTCATTAAATGATTGGTCAGTAACTAAATTATGCTGGGCAAAAATGATATTCTCCAATAAATCAGAATGAAAATAAGCATACTGATTATCCGTATTATAATACTCAGAAAAAGCTTTATTTCCACCTGCTAGCATATAATTCTTGGTATATGCCTGCATCTTTTGGATAGGAAACGCTCCTTTGCTAGCCTTCTCCAGCACCTGCTCATTCATATCGGTTGCGTATATGACTGACTTATCCTTTAAACCTTCTTCCTCAAGAATAATAGCCATGGAGTATACTTCTTCTCCAGTAGCACAGCCAGCATGCCAAATTCGAATTTCTGGATAGTCGCGTATAAGCGGTATTATTTCCTCTCTAAACGCTTTAAAAAAAGAAGGATTCCGGAACATTTCCGTCACATTTATAGAAAAATCGTTTAAAAGCAGATCCAGAAATCCTTCTTCATGAATTACCTTATCTAAAAGAAGGGTTATAGTTGGAATACCATTCATTTTCATACGATTGTATATTCGACGAGATATAGAGGAACGATTATATTGCCGAAAGTCATACCCTGATAGTCGATATACTGCTTCCAGCAATAATTCAACTTCAATATTTTCATGGGGACTCTTTATATCTTTCTCTTCGAACTCTATACTTTCATATTCAAATTGATTATCCATTTCTTAACTCCCTTATGAGACTAACCAAACTCGAAGAACTGAGAATAATTGATCTAAATTTAGTGGTTTACTAATGTAATCAGACGCTCCAGCCTCTAAGCATTTATCTCGGTCATTTTTCATTGCCTTCGCAGTAAGTGCAACGATTGGTATGTCTGTCATTTGCAAGTCATTTCTAATCTTAGACATTGTTTCGAAGCCATCCATGTTCGGCATCATAATATCCATTAGAACTATATCTATCTCCTCATTGCTCTGCATAACATCTAAGCATTCTAGTCCGTCTCTTGCTACAAGGATGTTCATCCCTCTTCTTTCAAGAGCAGTTTTCAATGCATAAATATTACGATGGTCATCATCGACAATTAATATATTTTTATTTTCAAAAACATCTGTATCCTCTGGGTGAAGCTGTATATCCTCCAGCTTTTCAGAAGTAGGAATTTTTGTAACGATTAAATCCTCTTCTACTGTAGTGACTGCAACCTCTGGAATTTCTAAGTGTTGCTCAATATCAAGCCCGTCTGGAAGACTAGGAATTACTAATGTGAAGATACTTCCCTCTCCAACAGTACTCTCCAGTGTAATCCATCCGCCGAGCAGCTTAGCAAATTCCCTACAGATAGACAATCCTAAACCTGTTCCACCATACTTCCGAACTGTCGCCCCATCAGCCTGCTGGAAGGATTCGAAGATAAATTCATGCTTTTCAGGAGGAATACCGATTCCTGTATCTTTTACAGAGAATTGAATCCATTCCTCACTTGTTTTCTTCATTTCTCTAGTTTGTTTTTCTTTATCTACCCTTTTAATCACTAGCTCCACAAATCCTGCCTCCGTAAATTTAAAGGCATTGGATAATAAGTTTTTAAGGATTTGCTGGAATCTCTTTTCGTCTGTATAGAATAAATCTGGAACATTATCATCTTTCCATACTTTAAATTCTAAGCTTTTGCTTTGAGCAACAGGTTGGAAGGTTCGTTCCATATTATTAGGTAGCTCATTGAGATTTACCTCCTCGAATAAAACCTCCAGTTTCCCTGCCTCCACCTTAGAAAGATCGAGTATGTCATTGATCAGCGACAATAAATCCTCACCAGATGAATGAATAACCTTCGCAAATTCCATCTCTTCTTCTGTTAAACGACCTTTTCCGTTTTCAGAAAGCATTTCTGATAATATTAATATACTGTTTAAAGGTGTTCTTAGCTCATGAGACATATTTGCAAGGAATTCTGATTTATAATTCGAGTGAAGCAGTAGTTGTTCTGCTTTTTCTTCTAATTCTTTGCGAATTATTTCTAGCTCAGCGGTTTTAGTTTCTGCATCCTTTGTTCTTTCCTCAAGCTGTTCATTAATCTGTGTTAATTCCTCTGTTTGCATTTGAAGCTCTTCGGATTGCGTTTGTAGTTCTTCCGACTGTGTTTGAAGCTCTTCCGATTGCGCTTGAAGCTCTTCAGTCATTGCTCTAGACTCATTTAACAGACGAACAACTTCCATTCTGCCTAATACACTATTCACTGAAAGACCGAAAGTTTCCACTACCTGCTTCACTAAATCTTGGTGTAGCTCACTATATTCCTTCAACGTTGCTAGTTCTACGACTGCTATTACCTCATCCTCGAATAAGACTGGCACTATTAAAATACTAGAAGGGGGAACCTGCCCCAAACCTGTTGATACAAAAGTATAGTCAGTAGGAACATCATGGAATAGCAGGATTTTTTTATCCTTAGCGCATTGTCCAATTAATCCTTGCCCCAGACGGAAACTATCTCGTCCAAGACCATCTTCTGAGCTGCTATCAGCATAAGCTGCTTTCTTGTAGAAATAAACATCCTGGTCATTTGCTTCTCTAATATAAAAGGCTCCATAAGAGGAATCCGTCATTTTTGCCAATTGAGAAAGAAAAATGTTAGAAAGAGCATTAATAGAAGAAATACCTTGGTAATTAGTTACAATTTCTGCAATGTTAGACTGAAGCCACTCCCGATTATCCATTTTATCCAGAAGATTATTTGTGGCAATTGCAAGTTCTCGAATTTCATCATTCGTTTTAACTATGATTCTTTCTTTACGATTTGCTGAATCCGTCGTAATATTCGTAATCGAATCCGTTACATCTGAAATAGTTCTTACAATTGCTTTTGAAACCTGACTTGCCATAATAATAGCAATAACAGATACGGAAACTAATATACCGAATAACGCAACTGTTAATAAATTATTTCTTTCATCTAACTCATCTGCTCTTGCTTGAGTTAGCTCAATTTGTGAACTTCGGAAGCTATCAAATTGTGCTCGAATGGAATTCATATATTCTCGCCCAAGATCATTCGCATAAAAAGCTTGGATGCCTTCCGTGTTGTTTTCTCTTTTTAAACTGATTGCTCTCTCTCCAGCCTCTGATATCCAAACCTCAATAGATTCTTTCGCTTTCTCTAACTGTTTAAGTTGGGCAGGTTCATTTTCAATGAGTGCATAAAGCTCTTGATATCGTTTCTCCCATTCTTCGGAAGCTCGATTGTATGGTTCTAAGTAAGATTCATTTCCAGTAATTATGTATCCACGTTGCCCTGCTTGCATGTCCATTATATGCTTCTCAATCGTATTCGTTAAGGTTTGCATGCTTGTATTATATTCAATCAAATCATTTCGTTCCTTCTGTAAGGAACGTATCTGACTATTTAACACCAATACTGCTGTTAGTAAGCAAATAATGATTACTACGTATCCGATAGTAATTTTGGAACGTATTCCAAATCTGTACTTGTTCTTCATTCCAATTCCTACCTTTTTAAAAGATTTATAAATACTATTTTAAATCAAGTATTATTTAAAGAACAGTGTTTATTGCTATTAAATTCTTTCTATTGAATTTTTCATACATAAAGTAATATATTTATTTTCACACATTTAGACCATTTCACCTAGCGATAGGTCTTCTGTGATTCAAATAAAAAAAGAAGCGCTGATTACTCAACACTTCTCCTTGTATAGAGCGAATTTCCTCATTTATTATTCTTTAATTAATTCCAAATCTACTGGGATAGAAGCCTCTACTTCTTCTCCATTTAGATATTTGATTGCTGCTTCCATTGCTTCTTCACCTATTAACTCTGGCTTTTGAGCAATCGTAGCTGCAAGCTTCCCTTCTTCTACAGCTTTTACTGCATCATCTGTAGCATCAAAGCCAATTACGACAATATCTTTACCCGCTGCTTCGATTGCTTCAAGAGCACCTAAAGCCATTTCATCGTTATGTGCAAACACTCCTACGACATCAGAATTAGCTTGTAGAATATTTTCCATAACAGTTAATCCTTCTGTACGGTTAAAGTTAGCAGTTTGCTTGGCTACGATATCTAATTTATCAGCTGCTACTTTGTTAAAACCTTCTCCACGCTCACGTGCAGCAGAAGACCCAGCAATTCCTTCAAGCTCTACTACTTTTGCGCCTTCTCCAACCAATTCTAGTAAGTACTCGCCAGCCATTTCTCCACCAGCAGCATTATCGGATGCAATATGTGTTACTACTTCTCCACCGTCTGAAGTACGGTCTACCGTGATAACAGGAATACCCGCTGCATTTGCAGATTCAACAGTAGGAACTACAGCAGATGAGTCAGTAGGGTTGATAATAATTAAATCAACACCTCTTTGAATTAAATCCTCTACATCATTCGCTTGTTTGGAAGCATTATCCTGTGCGTCTACTATTGTAATCTCAGCGCCAAGTTCTTTTGCCTTTGCTTCAGCACCTTCACTTAATGTAACAAAGAAAGGATTATTTAAAGTAGATACAGATAAACCGATTGTCAGCTCTCCCTCTTTAGATTCTGAATTTTCTTTTGAAGAGCCTGGTGCCTCAGTTGAACATGCCGCTAGAAATAATACAGCCATTACTACTAAGCCAAAATAAAGTTTTTTCATGTTAACTACTCCTTTTAAGCTGTTTTTTTACGATCCAAAAGAACCGCAAATAATATAACTGCACCCTTCACCACTTGTTGGAAGAAGGAGGATACACCAATTAGGTTTAGACCATTATTCAGTACACCAATAATTAGCGCACCGATCAATGTACCAACAATCCAGCCTCGACCGCCTGTTAGGCTTGTACCACCCAAAACTACTGCAGCAATCGCATCAAGCTCGAACATATCTCCCGCAGTGGGCTGAGCTGAGTTTAGACGAGAAGTCAAAATAATTGCTGCCAAGGCAGAAAGCAATCCCGTTAACGAATACACATAAATTTTAATACGATCTACCTTAATACCAGATAATTTAGAAGCCTCTTCATTGCCACCTACTGCGTATACACGGCGACCAAAAGTTGTCTTTTTCAGAATGAAATACAGAACTCCAAAAGCAATAGCCATTGTGATTACTGGTACTGGAATACCAAAGAAATATCCTTTCCCAATTAGCGTAAATACCTCAGAATCTCCTAAACCTGATACAGGACGACCTTCGGTATATACAAGCGTCAACCCACGATATATGGTCATAGTAGCCAAAGTTGCAATAAACGGTGCTACTTTTCCTTTAGAAATAATGATTCCATTAATAGCACCTAATACTGCTCCTAACAATAGACCCAATAGCATAGCAAGGATCGGATCCATACCAGAAGCCATCATGCCGGCGGTAATTGCACCCGTAAGAGCAAGAATAGATCCAACCGATAAATCGATACCTCCAGTTAAAATAACGAAAGTCATCCCGAATGCTATCAGTGCATTGATAGATACTTGGCGTAGTACATTTAATAGATTGTTAAGCGTCAAAAAGTTTGGACTCATAATACTAATAATTACGACTATAAGAAGCAAACCAATAAGTGGCCCTAATTTTTGAAAGATGCTAGTAGATTTAGATTTTAGCAACTTTGTCACCCCCGGTAGCATAATGCATAATTTTTTCTTGCGTCATTTCGTCTTTATTTAGTTCACCAGTTAGCTTACCTTCATGCATAATTAACACTCGGTCAACCATGCCGATAATTTCTGGGAGCTCTGATGAAATCATGATGATGGAGACTCCCTTTTCTGCAAGTGAATTAATAATCGAATAGATTTCTTTCTTTGCTCCAATATCCACGCCTCGAGTAGGCTCGTCTAATATTAAAATATCAGGATTGATCCCCAACCATTTCGCGATAACGATTTTTTGCTGGTTCCCACCGCTAAGTGATTTGACTGTTTGTGCCGGTCCAGATGTTCTCACGCCTAGACGTTTTACCATGGTGTTATATAAGCTGTTTTCCTTCTCTGCTTTGATTATTCCATTACTAGAAATAGTAGAAAGATTCGTTAAACTGAGATTTTCACTTACGGAGAAATCTAGCACTAATCCCTCACACTTACGATCCTCTGTCACATATCCAAACCCTAGCTTTATAGCATCCTCTGGTTTTTTTATTTTTACCTGTTTTCCATTTAAATGAAGCTCTCCACTTGTAAGAGTTTTATAGCCAAATATAGATTGTACAACCTCTGTACGCCCTGCTCCCATAAGACCTGCTATTCCTAATACCTCTCCCTTGCGAAGCTCAAAGGAGACATCCTCGAAAAGTCCGTTACTTGTAAGGTTCTTTGCAACCAGCTTTACTTCCCCGATTTGAGAGTTTCTTTCTGGGAAACGTTCACCTAATTCACGGCCAACCATCATTTGGACAATTTCTTCAAAGGTCGTTTCTTTTATCTTTCGAACACCAACATAGTTTCCATCTCGTAAAATAGTAATACGATCACAGATTGAGAAAATTTCCTCCATCCTATGAGAAATATATACAAAGGCAACACCTTTCGCCTGTAATGCTTTGATTGTCTTAAAAAGCGTTTCAATTTCACGATCAGTCAAAGCCGCGGTTGGTTCATCCATTATGATGAGCTCTGCGTTTGAAGAAATTGCTTTAGCAATCTCAATTATTTGCTGCTTCCCCACTGACAGCTTCCCTGCTAGTGTTGTCACATCAACATCCAAACCCAGTCCCTTAAGAATTTCCTTTGCTTCCTTATTCATCTGACTAGTTTTTAATATACCGGTCTTACCAAACGTTTTTTCATTCCCAAGGTAAAAGTTTTCCGCAACCGTTAAGTCGGGTAAAATATTTAACTCTTGGTGTATGACAGCAATTCCAGCTTTCTCAGCTTCTTTTGGATTTTGGAACTCTACAGGCTGGCCATTTACCTTTATTTCACCAGCATCTCTTGTATAAATACCTGTCAAAATCTTCATCAAGGTAGATTTCCCTGCACCATTTTCACCCATCAGTGCATGTATTTCTCCTTTTTTCACCTCAAACTGTACGTCTTTTAAGACTACGTTTCCACTAAAGGCCTTTGATATCCCAGTCATTTCAATCATCATGCTCACCTACCTTTAGAATATAACTCCAGATTGTAAAATTACATTGGCGTAAGGAGTTGCCTCACCAGTTCGAATAATCACCTTTGAATCATATGTAAGCGTTTTTATCTTTTCATGTGAAACTTCCTCTACATTAGAGAAGCTTGGCTCTATTTCTTTAAAGAGACTCTTATTTTGGATTTTCATTTCTGTAGCAATAAAGACCTTTTCAACTTCCATATCCTCCAGGACTGCTTCCAATACTTCTAAAAAAGAAGGCTTTCCTAACTTATAAGAAAGATCGATGCAAGGCACTCCCTTTGGAATCGGCAGACCACAATCTGCAATCGTAATTTGATCTGTATGACCAAGCTTCGCAAAAATACCTGCTAATTCACGGTTTAGTATGCCATGTTTTTTCATAGATTCTTTTGCACCTCTAGTCTCTTAGCCACCTCTTCGGCTGATGGCATGCCACCTTGTGCTCCAAACTTTTCTACCGAAAGAGACGCAGCAGCATTTGCAAACCGAACTGCCTCTTCTAATCCCATTCCATTTGACACAGCATGGGCTAAAGCACCGTTGAAGGTATCTCCGGCTCCCGTAGTATCTATCACGGAGCTTGTAAACCCATCGACGATTACATGCTTTTTCCCGTCAAAAAATCTAGCGCCATTGCTGCCTAGTGTTACTATCAACTTATTTGGGTATTTTTCTAAAACCGTCTCTATATCCTCGCCAAAGATAGCAGCACATTCCGTTTCGTTTGGCGTGAGATAAGTTACATCATCCATAAACTCTTTTAAGAAGCCGCTCGCTGGAGCCGGGTTTAATAAAACCGGAATGTTAGACTCCTTGCAGAGCTTAAGAGTATAAGAAACAACAGAGATAGGAATCTCTAATTGCATTATGACAAATTTACTGTTCTTAATAATCTTTTCCTGGCTCTTTATGGTATCTTCCGTCAATGCATAGTTTGCACCTGGAACGACAATAATTCGATTATCTCCATCCGAAATAAGGATGTTGGCAATTCCTGTAGCTACTTCATCTTGATATTGTACCGCTGTAGTATCCACACCATTACTCTGCAAGTCTGCTACCAGGTCATTTCCAAAGCTGTCATTTCCGACACTGGCTATCATCCTAACATTACTGCCTAAGCGTGCTGCAGCAACCGCCTGATTAGCGCCTTTCCCCCCTGGAACAGTCGTAAACAGCTGTCCAAGAACTGTTTCCCCTTGAATGGGGAAATTATCGGTTTGCACGACGATATCCATATTCATACTACCGATTACCGTAATCATTGTTGTTCACTCCTTGTTGTCCCTCTCACAACTAACTCAACAGGCAGTTGAATTACTCGTTCGGTTAACTCTAATTCTTCAATCGTTTTGATAAGCATTCGAGTTGCTATTGCACCCATTTTGTATATATCCTGTGCTACCGTAGTAAGTCCTGGAGTTAGCATTGATCCCATCGATATTCCATCAAACCCCATTATTTGAAGCTCGCCTGGCACATGGATTCCCAAATTATAAGCTGCCTTCAATGCCCCTGCTGCTGATATATCCGAACTAGCAAATATACCATCTATATCCGGTATATTTGTTAGAACTTCCCTTACGATTTGTTCAGACTCTTCAAAATGAAAAGGACATTCTACAATATGAGTTTGAATATTTTTACCTTTGACTGCTTTTAAAAAACCAGCATACCGATCATCTGCGGGCACAAGCCCTGATGGACCTCTCAAAAAAACAATATTCTTGCACCCCTGCTCTAGTAGATGGGTGGTGCCTAGCCATGCTCCTTCTATATTGTTAGATGAAACAGTGGGAATAGACTCATGAATCATTCGGTCTAACGCAACTATTGGGATATCTAAATTCTTATAATGACTAGCGTGAAGGTGATTGGTAGTTACAATAAACCCCGCTGCATATTTTTGTTTTAAGGTATCCATGTAATGAATTTCTTTTTTGGGTTTTTCGTCTGAATTACACAAGACAACTGTATAACCATAGGATAATGCAACATCCTCCACTGCTCTTGCCAATTCAGGAAAAAAGGGATTCATAATATCTGGCACAATTAGTCCTATAAAGTTTGTTTGTTTCGTGCTTAATGAACGTGCTACTTGGTTTGGTCTATAGCCTAGCTTTTCAATCGCATCATGGATCTTTTGCTTAGCTTCAGAACCAACATATCCTTTTTTATTTAAGTAACGGGATACAGTAGCAACTGAAACACCAGCTTCCTTTGCAACATCTCTAATATTCGCTGACATCCGCTATCCTTCTCCCCCTTAAATATGTGTAACCGGTTACACATACTATAACCCTCTCCTTTTTTATTTGTCAAATGTTTAACAAAATTCAAAAGTGAGAAACAATAATATAAAATGAGCAGCATTACTTCTCTTCCTATTTTTGTATCCCCTTTACTGGATCTTTCATTATTCTGTAGAGATTAGTTGACTATTTTAAGTAGAAGAACATTATGTTAATATTAAAATAATTCAACCGTTGGTAACTTATTAAAAGAATTATCCTACTGTTAGAAGTCTAGTTTGGTAATTATGCGAAAGAAAAGATAGCAGAAGTCAGTAAACTTTTCATACTTGATTTCTACTATTAAAGTATTGATTGGTCTATTAGGTTGGTGAATAAATGAACTATTATGTGTTAGTCTGGTTTTTATGAAACTAGAGATGAAGTTTTTGCTTCTAAACCAGCATTTAAGTGGGAATTTAATATTTCAGGAGATTGTCGGAAAAGATAGTAAGGATTATCATATTGACAAAATAAATAGCTAGCTATATTGTAGATAACTATAAGTGAGGTATAAAAATGGTAAAGTCTTATCAAGAACCCGCTGTATTAACACATCTAAAAATGGTTGAGCATCTGGCTAAACGTATCGGCGATGAACACTTAAAGCAAATTGGCTTGACGCAAAGCCAAGCAGATGTAATTATATTGCTTGCCCATGAACAGGATCGAGTTTTTCATCAACGTGATATTGAACGTGCGTTAAATTATACGAATCCTACCGTAACAGGCTTATTAAATCGGTTGGAGCAAAAGAATTTTATTGTTCGTGAGGTAGACCCTAATGATTCAAGGGCTCGTATTATTAAATTGACGGATGTTGCCTTAGCTGCACTAGAAGAAATTTATCATAGTATTCGTCAAACTGAAAAAATGATATTTGAAGGGTTTTCAAAAGAAGAGATGGACATACTAATACCAATGATGTCTCGAATGGCAAAAAATGCATTACGTCATGTGTAATGCACGTTTTTTTCTTCACTTATATAGCTAGCTATATTATTAAAAGGAGTAAAGTTATGCAACAAAAATATTTAAAAAATGCTGGTTTAATCGCATTAATTTCCATTCTTTCGATGATTCCCCCATTATCGACTGATTTATATATGCCTGCGTTACCAGAAATGACGTCTTATTTTCATACAACATCCACTTTAATGAGCTTTACGATGACCGTATTCTTTATATTCATGGCAATCGGTATTCTTTTTTTAGGACCGATGAGTGATAAATATGGTCGCAAACCGATATTGATCACTAGTATTTCTATCTCCTTAGTTTTTAGTGCTGCTTGTGCATTCGCTCCAAATATCACATTACTCATTCTTGCACGTGCCGTCTCTGCATTTGGTTCTGGTGGGATGGTAGCGATAGCAACAGCATTGATAAAAGATAGCTTTGAAGGAAAAGCAATGTCAAAGGCACTGTCTATTACACAAGCCCTTGCTTTAACTGCACCTATGCTTGCGCCTCTTTTAGGAGCATTGATTTTGAATGTGGCTGATTGGAAAATGACATTTATTGCTTTAGCAATTTTAACAGGAATTTCGCTTGTAGGGGCAATCTTATTACAGGAAACGTTACCAGTGAAAGAACGTAACCAAGGTGGTACCATTCAATCTATTTTAGGATTAAGAAAAGTGGCAAAAAACCCTAACTTTTTAAGTTTGTTATTAGTAGGGGCATTTATAGCTGCACCATTCATGGCATACTTAGCGCTAGCCTCTTATATTTATATAGATGGCTTTGGTGTGACAGAAACAACATTCAGTCTGTTTTTCGCTATGAATGCCGCTGCCTCTATTCTGGGACCGATTATGTATATGCGATTTGGAGCAGGTTCTGTGAAGAAGGTTATTAATATAGGAATTATATTGTCACTTATTTCTGCTGTATTAATTTTAACAGTAGGAAAAACTGGCCCAGTTATCTTCTTGTTGTCCTACGTTATTTACTCAATCGTAACCTCTTATTTCCGACCATTGATTTCAGATTTATTACTATCTGCTACGAAGACAGATGTCGGAGCAGCATCATCCGTAATGAATTTTGGGTTTGCCGTTTTAGGTAGTATCGGTATGATTGTTGGTTCTTTAGCATGGAGCAGTTATACAGGTGGATTAGCGATTACTATGTTAATTTTTATATCCATAACAATCCTTGTTTGGACCTACATCTTAAAAGCGAAATCCATAAAATTTGATTGGAAATAAAAGCAGGTCATATAAAAGAAATGAGCATGGGACAAAACAATAGGACAGCACCCGCACCTTGCGATTTTATATTTTTGATAAAATCGTAAGTGCTTTCTTACTTTTACAAAGTGTGGTTCTTCACTGCGTCGGATGCTTTCCGCGGGCACGGCTCGAGCCTGTAGTCTCTCCCTCGTGCGTTCCCGCAGGAGTCACCGACGCTGTTCCGAACCATTAGTGCTAGCTTCCAACGAATAAATTTTAATAAGAATCTCGTACAAAGAATGTGTAACAAATCAAATGGTTTTGTTCTATTCTCTTACCTTTAAGAATTCCTTCTGTCCTAACCTCTTACGAACCAATTATTGTTTACTACTAAAACTAAAAATTTGATTACTAAATTTTTAACAAGATTAGAGCATAAGACAAAAGGAATAGTTTTCCCCAATCGTCGTACCCCATTGCTTTTTGGAATCAATCAGACACGTTACTTTCTAGATTAAGGAAGATATTTTTCTACTATCTTTATGATCTTCCCGTCTTTCATTGTTACCTCATAGGGGCCTGGAACAGCCATTACGTGAGAAATAAATTCTTTTTCCTCTACTTTTTTCGGGGAAGATAAGTTCTCATAGTCAACTAAAAAATACTCTGCTTCTTCTGACAACTGTATATTTTCCGCTTTGTCTGTTTCATTATAAACAACATAACCTGTCGGTAGATCTTTTTCTACATCCAAGCCTAGTTCTTTTATTCTATCTTTGTCATTTTCCTCAATCCACTCTACTTCGTCCACAATTAAACTATTTGACTGAAGATCAAACTGTTTCACCATCACCATCATTTCTCCCGAGTCGTTCACTTCTTCTGTTTTAGCGTCATCTGAGCAAGCTCCTAACACTAAAGTAGAAACCACAAGGGCCAGTATAAAAAGGGATATCTTAGCCGAAATTCCTTTATTGGTTTTCTTCATAAATTGTCTCATCCTTTCTTTCATATATATTAGACCATAATTCCAACAAAAAGGTTTTCATTTTTTAAAAATTTTTTATTTTTTAATTGACCTCCTAATAATTCCAGCATATACTATTTATATCGGTAGACGATATAACGATATACGATACATCAACAAACGATATAGAAAAGAGTGAAATGACATGTCAAAAAATGAACAACCCGCATTAACAGAAGCAGTTTACTATATACTGCTATCCTTGTATCAGCCCATGCATGGGTATGGGATTATTCAAAATATAGCAGAACTCAGCAACGGAAGAGTAAACTTGGGAGCCGGAACACTCTATGGGGCGATTAACACCCTACTGGAAAAGGAATGGATTGTTCCGGTAGAAACAGAGGAAAACTCCAGAAAGAAAGTTTATGAAATTACGGAATTAGGCAAGGAAATTGTCGTTTCAGAAATGGAGCGTTTAAACGAGCTTTTAACAAATGGAAAACAAACATTAGACAAGGGGGAAATTATATGAAAAAGGTTGTTTGGAAAGTGTTCGTAGATCATGAGAAAGAGGAAAAATTTTTGAACGAGATGTCTGATAAAGGCTGGGCGCTAACCTCTTTCAAGTTTTGTCGATATACTTTTGAAGAAGCACCTAAAGGGGAATACATTTATCGTTTGGAGTATTTGGAGCATCCGATAAAGGACAAAAGAAGCCAAGAGTACCTAGAGTTCATGAAAGAAACTGGTGCAGAAGTGGTTGCAACTTCTTTACAGCAATGGGTTTATTTCCGCAAAAAATCAAAGGAAGGCAGTTTCACGATATACTCCGATATCCAATCGAAGATTTTACACTATTCAAGGCTACGTACTTTATATCTTTGTCTCGCAGCCCCAAATATTCTAATTGGCTTAATATTAGTCATCCAAGGTTTTTCTCACATATCAGCTTGGATTTCTCCACTTAACCTAATAGTAGGATTATTACTCATCTCTGCAGCACTTCCGTTAACGAAAAAAATCAATCATCTAGAAAAAGAACAAAAAATTTTAGAATAAAAAGATCCTTATACAGGATCTTTTTTATATGTCCGAAATATTAACCAAAGTATCGTAAAGATTAGAAACGCTATAATTTCTAGAGAAAGAAGATACCAAGGATAGGGGCCGAGAAAATCTAGAATACTCCCAGAAGAAGGCTTACGTTGTAAGAACATATAATTCCCCCCTACCAGCTTATTGATCCATAAAATAACTGGCAGAAGTACATTTAAAACAAGCAAAGTATATAGAACACCTTTAAAGGTTGGGCGATAGCCTCTTACCCAAGTAAAATAAAGAGCTGTTAGTATAATACCGAAATGCGTAAAAAAGAAATGAAAAAAACGAAAATGTGGGTAGCCCATATCTAAAACAGGGGTGGCAACCGCTTGGAGAGCTCCTCCAATTCCAGCAAAGAAAACAAATGGGTAGATTTTACGGTTACCTGTCCATAGCAATACAATCGTTAATAACAGACTTAAACTGCAGAGCTCCAGTGGTAAAGCACTGCTTAGCTGCCACCTATCTGATTGGATAAGCCAAACATGATAGAAAAAATCCATAACGAGCAATGACACTGCAACCAAGCGTTCGATTAATTGTCGCTTAGGGGAGAAAACTGATAATTTCTTTCTGAAAATAAACAATAAAATACCCAGCATTACGAGTAAAAGAAACATCATCATATGTACTCCTGAAAACATTTCAAATCTCGGTTCCATCTTTCCACCCCTTTCTCTATCATTATTCGATAGCTACAAAAAAATTCCTTTTATCTAAGCTCACATAAAAAATGCCAAACCGTCACTGTCCTCGACAATGAACGGTTTGGCATAAAAAGTATATGAAATTCTCCAACCTTTATTATATCTCCATGTCCCAACGCTCTTTTTCTGCGTCTTTCAGCTGATCAATCATTTCTTCCGGCCATACAGTTCGGAACTTATGGTGATTAAGCGGAATGATTTCAATCATTTTTTCAATCATATCCTGAGGATCGTATTGGTCCTCCAACATTTTCTCTTGCTCCTTCATATCCTGAAGTCTTGTAAAATGTTTCCCCTCATCATACCATTTGTATATTTCCTCCGAGCTTCTATCATTAAAGCCAGTATTATATGCCCCTGGATTAATCGTAGCTACTTGTACCCCGTGTTTTTCTAATTCTGCTTGCAATGTCTTGGCGATGCCCTCAATTGCATGTTTTGTCGCTGTGTAGGGACCAACATATGGTGTTGATGATATCCCAGCCATTGAGCTCATGAAAATGATTTTCCCTTTGCCCTTTTCCACAAATTTACGTGCTGCGTGTTGGACTGTTTCAAGTGTAGAAAATACATTTACGTCAAATAATTCTCGAACTCTGTCCATCGGGACCTCAGCTAATGGCCCACCTTCATTGATAGCAGCGTTTGCAACAAATATATCAAAATTATATTCATCTATTTGAGCTCGATCACGAGCATTTTGTATATCCAGCTTAAATATTTCCATATCTAAGCCTAACTCGTCGGCTTCCCTTAAAAGGCTTGTCTTTTGGGATGTCGTTTCTGTAGTGGCAATCAATCGATGGCCTTTCTTCGCTAAACCAATTGCTGCTCCTCTTCCAAGTCCACTGCCTGCCCCTGTTATGAAGATTGTTTTACTCACGTAATCCCTCCTAGTAAATCGTTCTCTTTGTTCTACTTCCCTTTGAGATTGAGATAAAACGATTTATGGGTTAGGATTTTTTACGAAGTCGCTCGTTTCTTCGTATAATCACATTCATCTTTTGGTACCAAGCTCTGCATTCTTCTAGCTTTTCTTCGTATTCTTCCTCTGTAGGTGGGTCCTCTTCGACAAAAATAAATTCAAGTATTGGCGTAGATAAGTCATCCACTGCTATACGCAGGCTAAGTATTGGAGAATCCTCTTCATCCTCTATTTCTTCATACTCTTCATCCAATTCCTTATCCATTTCTTCATCCATCTCTATTTCACCTGAAATAACTCCATCCTTCGGGTGAATAGCTAGAAGCTCTCCGTCCTCAAAAATGGCCACCTCTAATACCTGTGGAAAAGTAAACTTCTTAACTTGAAAAGGCTCATCCTCTTCTTCCTTTTCTGCATAAAAAAATAAATGTAAATTTTCATCTAGCATTAAAGCCTGTAAAGAGTCTCCTGAAACAACACTATGTGTGTGTACAATATCACTAAGCATTTCTTCTTTTTCCCGCTCTACTTCTTCTTTTCTTTTCTTCACTACCTTAAGCCTTTCATAATTTCCCCAAAAGAAAAGAGAGATAGAAACGACAATATAGATTCCCATTATGCCTATCGAATCTATTCTTAAGGACAATAAAAGATAAATAAGGCTCAACGAGTAAATAACGATTGTTTTCATATTATCATTCCACCTATTTTATATGTTCTCTTAAACTATTCGAGAGATTTAAGAGTTATGCTTTTAAGTGGAATGAATAAATTTATTTTAGGTGAGGAAATATCGGAAAATTTCTCCCTGTCTGAATTACACATTACATTCATGCAGACCGTCCGGTTATAATGAAAATATTTAGGGAGAAAGGAGATCGCAATGATTGATTATTTTGAACGTGTCCTACGCTTTACGAATCTAGAAATTTGGGATATTCATATAGAAAAAGTGATTTATCGTGTGTTCATCTTTGATGAACATCGACCTCCTACACAGAAGGATTTTCATGCTGGAAGATATCTTCCAATCTCGGAAGAGGACTTACGAGCAAATTTTGTGAGAATCTCCGTTTACTCGGAAAATCTAGTAAGGGATCAACACATTGAACTATTAAGTGATTTTTCTAAGCAAGCAACAAACCATCTTGCACTAGCTCATTGTGATATTGTGGTTAATTTTTATATCGGACCAATAGATGATGTACTAGAGACATTTTTAAAAGATAAACTTGGTATAGCATATAAACAAATCCCGTTAAACAAACTATGGCATCTAAATCAAGATTAGCACAAAGAAAATCACAAGCTCCGGAGCTGTCCCGACAAGCAGATGGGGGACGAAGAGGAGGTCGACTTTCTTTCTACCTTAAGTGACAACGAGGCTGAACACACCAAAAAACTCGCTCAACTTGAACGAGTTTTCTGTAACCTTATAATCTCGGATCTACCGGATCAGCTTCCATTGCAATCGTAGCAAGCACACACTCATGTACTCTCTCAATAGACTCTTCGTTTACAAAACGATTAATCCCTTCTAACCCTAACGAAAATTCTTTCAAAGCATGCCTTTGTTTCTTGGTGGTGTTTCGATTTTTTAATCTAGCAAGATTATCGGGTAATAAATAATCCATCCCATATATAATGTGTAAATATTTTTTCCCTCTCACCTTTATAGCAGGCTGTACGAGCTTCCCTTTATAGGTTGTAATATAATTTTCCGGCTTAATTACTATTCCTTCATGTCCGTCACTCGTTATGTCAGTCCACCACTTAATCACTTTTTCTTCACTTGCCTCATCATCGATTACCATATATTCTGTCTCTACGAACAAATCTACCAGCGTGGCTAACTCTTTATTCATCTGCATATGCCAAGTATGCGGCTTGTGAAAAAAGGTTTGATTACTATGTGCCAAAATATGAAAAGGCGCTATTTGAATTTTATTTATATCCTCGACATTCCAACAATATTTTTGGAAGACCTCCTTAAAAATATGTGCATTGTCTAGCTTTTCTTCATATTCTTCTAACCAGCCCTTCAAGCTTTCATTTCTAACAACCGCTTTTTTCAGCTTCTCTGTTAAAATTGTTCGGTCCAATATAGCATTCTCCGCCACATGAGCATACTGAATGCTAATTAGTTCCTTTGCTTTCAAGTTCCATGGCATAATTTCTGCATCTATTAGGATGAATTCCGTCTGATGTTTTTCAAAATAGTCACTGACTAACAAAGCTGCGTTTAATCTTTGTAAAATTTCCATTTCAACTTCCGAAGAGAAAAACCGTCTACCAGCTCTTGTATAAATGACGCCAAGTGTTTCTTTTCCGATAGTATGAAGCCCAGCTTGCATATCCTTAAATAGCAGGAGAATCCCACGGCTGCCCATATGCTTTTTTTCAGCAACCATCCGCTCGACACCCATGCTACGATAATAGTCAATGACTTCTCGAGGATGCTCTAGATAATCCTCTAAAACAGAAGGTTTGGGGCTTGGACTCATCGTTGGTGGGATATATACTAGCTCTTCTATAGGAATCGTATAGTGAGATATCGTATCAAGAGCTGGAATCGCATATTCCTTCAGTACTTTAATTTCCCCGTATTCTTCTGTCATCACAGTAAATCCATTTATGAACTTTGCAATATTAGGGGGATTCAGGCGTTTTTGTTTCATTTCAACTAAAGGATTGTCCTTTGCATTCGAGTAATCCATGTGGGCCTTCACTGATGTAAATTCTTTTTCTGGGTAACGGTATGCAGTCAGCTCTCCACCAAACACTACACCTTGGTCAATATTCACCGTATTATTTATCACAAGAGGCTTTAACTTAGGATCGTGACCCCAGACGATCATCAGACTAGTTTGATGATCGGTTGTCCAATCCTTTCGAATCGGTTTCCCGTTAGCATCAAGTCCCGCTGTATCCCCGTATCGACAAAAATCACTGATATCATGTGATTGCTTCCCTATGAATTCGTCTTTGATTCCTGCATGCGTGCATACCAGTGTCGGAACATTGTTTTTCGTTAACACATAATGAGATGGAGCATTTAACAGAAGAGTTTTTAGATGATGCTTCAATTCAGAAGCTTGTTCTCCCCCAACGCTCTCCTCATATCGTTCTAATTCCTCTGCAACCTTTTCATCCCCATGACTCAACGTAACCTTCTTGCCATCTAACCATCTAGCTATTTTCCACCCATGGTTACTATCAATCATGTAGGCTAGCCCCGCTTGAATATGACGCAAAAAGAACTGCACCGTTTCTAATGATTTGGGACCACGGCTCATAATATCGCCAAGGGATAAAAATTTTCTTCCCTTTGGGTGAATATATAAGTTTTCTTCATTCTTTCGATATCCTAGCTTATCGAGAAGCTGAATCATTTCATCATAACAAGCATGGATATCTCCAATAATATCAATCCCATTTGAGACGTCTATATATAATGGATTTTGGCTAATCCTTTTGAGATTTATCTCCTCCTCACGAACTATATAAATCGCTTTATATCCTTCCTTCTTAATAAAACGCTTTTCTCTTTTGAACGTCTGGAACTGCTGTTTGATTCTACGCTTCCCTCTTGGATTCTCACGCATTTCATCTCGTTGCAGCAAAATCTCTTGCTCTACATCAAACATAATAACTGTAATCGGTACATGCTGGCGGCGAGCGATTTCTCTATATCTTTTTCGATCATCAGGATGTAGATGAGTTGCATCGACAAAGGTGACTTTATTTAGTTTAGCTCTCTTTTCAATTACATCATCCATTAACATGAAAGCTTCCTTAGAGATTTGCAAGTATTCATCATAAAGACTATCTGCTTCTTCCTTTGATCGTTGGTTATAGTCAATAAAGTCTTTATCACTAACCAAGACTCTAAAGTCATCTGAACTAACAATCTCAGACTGCAGTATCTGGCTCTCTTGTACCCAGCGCTTCAAAAGCGTGGTTTTTCCGCTATTAGATGGCCCTATCAATAAAACAATTCCACCGTAAGGTATGTTGATATCCATTATTCACACTCCTTTCTCTTAAATAAGCAAAGCTGTGTTGGGTGACCGTATAAGTTATGCTCTTGACCTATTCCTTCAAATGATAATTCATAAGCACCTAGATTTTGTTTTTTACACCATGATTGGAATTCTTCTCGATTCCATTCAAAACGATGATCATCATGTCGATGCTCTGTCTCCATTTCATACACCTGGTTATACTCCCTATTTGGTGTTGTGATAATCAATGCCTTTGGCTGATACTCATTTAATATGGTGCTCATAACCTTCGGAAGGCGCTCCTCGTCAATGTGCTCGATTACCTCACAAAGGACGATAACATCTTTATTTACCAGTCTTTCATCATAATAAAATAAAGAACCCATGATTGCATTTGGAGAAAGGAAATTTTCCATCTCCTTTACTTCCTCAAAACGTTTTAATGCTTTGATTCTCTCCGATTCGGAAGGCTCCACAGCAAGGATTTCCTTCACGCCTGGTACGAAGCCTAAAAGCACAGATAGCTTCCCTTCGCCAGCTCCCAAGTCGACTACCGTTGCTTTATTATCCAAATCATGAATGCATTCAATTATTTTCTGATAACGAAGCTCGTTCAAGCGGACTTTCGGATTTTCTTCCTCTACTGATTTAGAATCATTTAACGATATAAGGTTGTATAGTTCCTGGAAACGAAGCGACTTCCGAAGTATAAATTCTCTAAGCGGATGTTTTTCAAGCCAGCCTTCTCCATACCTCTCGATCTTCTCTACTTCCTTCTCATCAATATAATAGTGCTTGTAGTCATCTAAGACGGGAATTAAGACAAATAACTGCCTTAACCCATCTTGCAATGTGGTGAATCCTTTTATAGAAATGTATCTTGCTGAGCTTTTTTCTCTTAAATTTACCTGATAGTTTGTATTCCCATATGTTATTCCAACCTCGTATCCTAGTGGCTCAAACAAATCTTTTATTTGCTGATCAGAGAGGTTGGAAGCAAGTGGGCCAAAGCCGAATTCTAATGGGAATGAATGTCCTACCCACTGTGCGTATTCCTCTTTTGGTTTCCCATTTAGAGCTGTTCCTATTGCCGAGCGTATGAAAGTGCAAAAAATACTGCTCACCACAAATTCTCTATCATTGATGTAAGAAGTAATATCATAAGCTTGAGAGTTATTTCTTGAAAGCTCAATAGGATCCGGTGTCACAAAAAAAGTTACCTCCACTTCTTCCTCTAAAAACTTGCTAAAAAACATTCTGACCAAATGTCCATTATTGCTTCGCTCATATATATTATTAGGGTTCTTTGCAAGTAGATATGAAATAATTTGCACGTCTTGCCCGGTTGCACGGATTGTCAATTGCATGATACCACCTCCACTGTTCATTGTATTTAAAAAATTGTAACACACCTGATTTATAGAAAAAGGATAAAAAGAAAAGCCTAGAAGCTCGAAAGCCTCTAGGCAATATCCTTACTTATTAAGCTCATCCTTCATTTCTGCCTTTAACGATTCCATCGACTGTTTGCGTCGCTCATTTTTCTCTTCAATCATCTGGCGTTCAGATGGATTGGAAAACTCCATGCTAATTTCTGCCTCATGTAAATTTTCTTCCGTATTTTTGATGATTTTTTTTATTTTTTGAGCGTTATCTGATCTGTCATCTGGATTTGGTTTTCTGTTTGGCATATGAATCCTCCTAAAGATAAGTTTAAAAAGCAACTTTAGTGTGGATTATTTAGAAGGTTCTATGCACAATATAATAAAACCGTGAATCTTGTATCCAGCCCACATTTACTCTTTTCCTTTATCCCCAAAGAGAGATTCTTCTGCTAGCTGTGCTAATTCCTGTGCTTTATAGCTTATTTCTTGGATGGTAGCAGAAAATTCTTGAATAGAGCCAGATTGTGTATCCGTTAAGGTGTTAATCTCTAAGAAGGCTTCATTTAACGTTAATAGAAGACCATGAATATTTTTCGTAATACCGTTGATTTGATTTACATTTTCTTTCGAATTCGTCGCAAGCTTCCGTATTTCATTCGCAACAACGGAGAATCCCTTACCTACATCACCTGCACGTGCAGCCTCGATGGCAGCGTTTAAACCAAGCAGGTTACTCTGCTCAGAAATTCCCTTTACGACTGTAGATATTTCACTAATTTCCTCTGCGCTAGAGCTAACATCCTTCATTTGTCCAGTTACATCTGTTACTTTGTCAGCTAACCGTGTAACCGAGTCACTAATATCTTCAATAGATGCTGCTGTTTGCTCTACAATTGCAGAAAAACTCTCAGCCATTTCAAATAGCTTATTTGCTCTTTCTAAGCTAGTACCGATTCCTACCCCACCTATCACATTTCCTTCCTCATCATGCAAAGGAATCGCACGCGCAATGAGCGGGAACCCAAACAGTTCCTTTGGTAGAATCGCAGATAGCTGACTGTTTGTTCGGATAGCGTTAGTGACAATATCCCCTTCCATCAGCGGATCTCCTGGGGTTACATTTAAAGCAAAGGTTTTTGCAGGAATATTAATAATCAACTTTTCTGTATCATAAATTCCGATAGTAATATCATCTTGAATTAAACTATTTAGAAGTGGAGCAACCTTCACAAACGCATTGATTACTTCATGCTCGGACATAGTGATTCCCCTCGTTTCCTCTTAGTAAGGTAAGATTCTTTTCCCATAGTTCACGGAGATCCACTTTAACGTTGTAAATTCCTCTAAACTCCATTCACCATTTAAGCGTCCCAGACCAGATTGTTTTTCTCCACCAAATGCAACGATTGGCTCGTCATTTATTGTTAAGTCATTTACATGAATCATACCTGTATGAACTTTTTTTGCTAATTCCACTCCGCGCTCAAGATTAGATGTGTGAACAGCACCACTTAAGCCAAAGCGAGTATTGTTCGCAATGTCGATTGCCTCTTCTTCCGTTTCAAAGGGAATAACACAAACGACTGGTCCAAATAACTCGTCCTGTGCAACTGTCATATCTGTCGTCACATCTGCTAGAATTGTTGGCTCAAAAAGTCTTCCCTTAATGTTACCTTTTACAAGAGGTGTCGCACCTTCCTCGATTCCTTTTTCAATTAATGCTGATAGATTTTTCGCTTGTCGATCGTTGATTACTGGACCAATGATTGTCTCTGGATCTGTTGGATCTCCTACTTTTAGAGAAGAAACCTTTTTCGCATATTTCTCTATGAATTCGTTGTAAATAGATTTCTGTACAAGAATTCTGTTTGCCGACATACAGATTTGCCCTTGGTGTGTAAATCTACTGAACGTTGCTGCATTTACTGCATAATCAATATCTGCATCCTCTAATACGATGAATGCACTGTTTCCGCCAAGCTCTAGTAATGGCTTTTTGAAGTTTTTCACTGCCAGCTGTCCAATATAGCTTCCCACTTGTGTAGAGCCAGTGAACGAAATAATTCTTGGAATTGGATGCTCTACAAATGCATCCCCAATTTCTTTGATATCAGTTACCACTACATTTATTAAACCCTTTGGTACTCCTGCTTCTTCGAAGATTTTCCCAATTAGAGTTCCACCCATGATTGGTGTATCCTCATGCGGCTTTAACACTACTCCATTTCCTGCTCCTAAAGCTGGTGCAACAGATTTCATAGAAAGGAAGAATGGGAAGTTAAACGGACTGATGACTCCCACTACTCCTGCTGGAATACGGTAAAGTCTATTCTCCACGTCATCAATGGTAGATGGGAGAATTTTTCCTTCCATTCTTAGCGGGAAGGTTGCAGCTTCTTTGATGATATTTTTGACTAATCCAATTTCAAATGCTGCTTTTAATCTTGTACCGCCTAATTCAGCCATAATAATGGAGACAATTTCTTCCTCATTGTCCTCAATATAGCGAACTGCATTTTCCAGTATGTCACGCTTTTTATAAGGGTTTACCTTATCCCATTCTAACTTGGCTTGTTGAGCTGACTGATAAGCACTGTCTATATCTTGTACATTGGCTAGCTTATATGTATTGATAACTTCATCGTTATATGGATTAATATTTTTTAGTACATTGCTGCTTCCACCATCAACCCATTCTCCACCTATAAACTGTTTATCTAAGTTTGCTATTTTCATGTCTTACCTCCTATATATTTTCTTTCACAATATGAATATCGACACAAGAAAGAATGTTCAAATAATCACAAAGTATCAAAAAAATTTTGTGTTTATAGAGCTATATATGTAAACAAAAAGATATTTATATGATTTTTGTTGTTCAACAAATACTTTATACCCATTTTTTACTACTACACTTTATTTACCCTAGTTAAAAAGTTGGATACGGCTAAGCCACATCCAACTTTGTTTAAAGTCTATTCACTTATTTCTCTTCTTTTTATTAGAACTTTCTCTAGCTGAATGATACCAAAGGATAAGATGGCTAGACCATAAATGACTACTAATTGAGATTGGCTAATTCTCGCTACCTCTAACAGCTCGAAGCTTAACACCACGTTTAACAAAATGAAACCAATCAAAAAGGCACCGATGACAGCAATATTGGAGAAGAGACCTAATTCAAAAACGGATTCTCTCGCTCTACAACTGAATCCATGAAGAAGCCTAGATAAACATAACGTTGCAAAAGCCATGGTGCTAGCTACTAATGCATCTCCACTTTGTAAACCAATTTGAAAGGCAAGAATAGTTACGGCTGCGATAACGAGCCCTTCCCAACCAACTCGTAAAGCAAGCTGCTTGTTGAGTAAGGGTTCATTCATTTTCCTCGGCTTTTCTTTCATTATTTTTTTATTATGCGGTTCTAAGCCAATCGCTATAGCAGGTAAGCTATCTGTTAATAGATTAATAAACAATAAATGTACCGGTGCAAATGGTGCTGGTAATGCAAATAAAGTAGCATAAAGCACCACTAACATCCCCCCTGCATTTCCAGAGAGAAGGAACAAAATAGCATTTTTTATATTTGTATAAATACTTCTACCGTTCGAAACTGCTCGAACAATAGTAGAGAAATTATCATCTGTTAAAATCATGGATGAGGAATCCTTCGCAACTTCAGTACCTGTAATTCCCATAGCGACTCCGACATCAGCTTGCTTCAGCGCTGGTGCATCATTTACACCATCACCTGTCATCGCTACAATATTTCCTTTCTCCTGCCAAGCCCTCACTATTCTAATTTTATGCTCGGGTGTAACTCGTGCGTATACAGAAACACGACCAACAAGCTCCCGTAATTCCTTATCGGATAATCCTTCAATATCCTTTCCTTCTATCGCTTCAGAAGGATCCTTTAATATTCCTATTTGCTCTGCAATTGCCATTGCAGTTATCTTATGATCACCTGTAATCATCACTGGTCGAATTCCTGCTTGAATACAATCTTCTACTGCTTGCTTTGTCTCTTCTTTAGGTGGATCTATCATCGCAATCAGACCTATAAAGGTTAAATCCTTCTCATCTTCCTCGCTTATTTCACCGTCTCTAACTTCCTTATATGAAAGTGCTAACACTCGTAATCCTTTACTTGATAATTCGTCATTCACTCGATTAATATGATTGCGTTGCTGCTGACTTATGAAAGCTACTCCTTGTCCAGTCTCCAGTTTATCTATACGAGGGAGTAATACATCAACTGCTCCTTTGGTAATCATCAAATAACGATGACCGATCTTATTTACAGTACTCATTAGTTTTCGGGTAGAATCAAAAGGGACTTCCTTTACTCTTGGAAATGTTCCTCTTACCTGTTCCTCGTCCATTCCAGATTTTCTTCCCCAATTTACTAATGCAAGCTCAGTCGGACTTCCAATCTCCTTATCTCCGTTTTTGATGGAGTTATTACAGAGTAATGACATATGCATAAATGTCTTTTGCAGTTCATTACCAAGCTTCCAGTCCTCTTGAGAAATAACAGCCTCATTAAGGAATATTTTTTGGACAGTCATTTTATTTTGCGTAAGTGTTCCGGTTTTGTCAGAACAAATCACAGAAATACTTCCTAGGCTTTCCACCGCATGAAGCTTACGAACAATTGCATTCTCTTCTGCCATCTTTTGTGTACCAAAAGCAAGAACGATGGTTACGATAGAGCTTAAGGCCTCTGGAATAGCAGCGACGGCTAAGGATACCGCAAACATAAAAGAATCTCCAAGCTCTCTGCCACGGATTATATCTAAGATGAATATAAACGCACAAATAAGGATGATTCCAATCGCCAACTTTTTCCCGAAATCATCAAGACTTAACTGAAGAGGAGTCTTCTTTTCTTGGGCAGTTTCTAATAGATTTGCAATTTTCCCTATTTCCGTTTTCATCCCTATGGAGGTTACAATAGCTCGTCCACGCCCACTTGTCACAAAGCTACCTGAGAATACTTTGTTTTTCTGGTCACCAAGAGAGTGAATCTTTTCCCCCTTCATATCCGTGATCTTATCTACTGCATCAGATTCACCTGTTAAATGACTTTCATTTACTTGCAAGCCATGAGACTCTATGAGAACACCGTCTGCACTCACAAAGTCACCAGTATCTAATTGAAGAATATCTCCTACTACTACCTCTCTAGCAGGAATTTCCTTCATGACTCCCTCCCTAATTACCTTCGCAACAGGTGCAGCCATCGCTTTTAGACTATTTAATGATTTTTCTGCCTTCATAAACTGTACTGTCCCTAAGACTGCATTTAAGAGAATGACAATTAGAATGACAAAGGAGCTCATAATCTCCCCTAAAAAGGTTGAAATAACCGCTGCTACAATTAAAATGATGACTAAAAAATCATTAAATTGCTCTAGAAAAATCTGCCCAACACTTTTCTTGTTTCCATCCTGAAGCTCGTTAAATCCGTCTTTCCGCTGTCTTTCTCTTACCTCATCCTCTGTCAACCCTCTAGGCTTCGCATCTAGTTCTTTCTTTATTGCTTGTACATGTTGTTTGTGTTTAGTAGCATTCATTAGTAATCCTCCATTATCGAGAGTTTAGAGAGATATTCGTAGTGTTCTAACTCTTTTGGCTAGGAAATTAATATTTATTCCTTCTAGTAATCTCACACCCTTCCATGCAAATCTCTTTTTCCATACAATTAAGATATGTGAATGAGAGATTCAATATTCCAGAGAAAAAAAGGGCCCGCCTCAAAATCATTTGAAGACAGACCACTTACGACGAGCCATGGGAATATGAAACTTATCATAGAATCAAGACAATATAAAAAGAGAGTGTTATTTTAGTAACTCAATTAATAATAATACTTCTCCCTAAAGACTTTTAAAAAGGCAAGTCCTCCGCAAAAACAATAATTTAAATCTATGCATTTTTAGTATTCATAGTCACCTGCAATAGCTGAAATTACAGCCCCAACTGCTTGCACCCAAGAACCTACTGCATTCATCGTTACTCCTTCTTCCGTGTCAGTGTTCGAAAATACCTGTATCGTATTCCCTATTACTTGAATAATATTGCCGATATTATCCATAACTTCCGGAAAGGATAGATTTGGCTGCAGATTAAGGGATATGCCTGCACCTAATATTTGCAGAAGATTTCCCTGTGTACCTAAAACCTGGCTCGATTGCTCGTTCTCATCCAATATAGAAGCTATAACAGTTATATTTCCTGCAGCCTGTATCAGATCCCCTACTACATCGAGCAATAGGTCTTGATTTTCTGCTACTAGAGCGCTTCCACTCGCCTGTAATGTATTTCCAACTAAGCGAAAACCATTTAACGTTGATTGAGAAAAAATAGAAGATGGAGTATTTCCAATAGCAGCGATAATGGTACCAACAGCCTCCATCCACCCTCCTGCGATAGCAGCGATTCTTGAATTTCCGGAGCTGGTAAATGATGTCGTACTATTTGGAGTTACACTGAACATTAAATTATCCCAGTTTGGCATAGAACTCCCTTCTGTACGATCATTGTTTTGGTTTGTCGGGTTATCATTTCTTGTATTTGGATCTCGGTTATTCATATTCGTCACCTACTATCTATCGCATATAGTAGTATATGAATGGATAACCACCGCATTTAGACTTTCTGTTTTTATGACAATAAAAAAGCATGAATCCTACTAAGAGAATTCATACTTTGTTTCATTTATTTAAAGCAAGTAACCACTCTCGCAATTTTGCCTTTGGATAGTAAACATGGTTATTTATCAAAATATGTGGGATGTCTGGGTGCTCTTCAATCAGTTTTGCTGCATCCTCCTTGGATATCCCCATAAAATAATGGACATCGCTTTGCCTGATGAGCTCATGGGCATCGTATTCCTCTCCCTCCTCTAGGATGCTTTTATGATTTTTTGAGCCCTTTAAGCCCTCACCTATAAAATATCCGGCTAAAGCAATCCCAATCGCTAGCCAAAAAAAGTCTAAATCCATGTTTCTCTCTCCCTTCATTTTATATACCATCACTGTTTCTATATGAAAATAAGAATCTATAAAAATCTTCCTTTTTAGTAACTGCAAGAAATGGGTTATTGGAATTCTATACAGCCCAACTTAAGATAATCAAAAGTTTACTAATAAAAATAAAAAAATAATATTCCTTAATTCTATAGACTTTTATGACAATTTATAAGAATATTATTATATCGAAATAGTTAAAGTAGATAAAAAGGACGGTACATTAATGAAAAAACAAAAAAGCGATGTTGGAGTAATTCTTTATACATTATTTTTGATTATCACTTTCCCAATCTGGATTCTAGGCTATGTAATGAAACATTCAAAGTAAGAACAGGATCTTAATCTTTTACTTTCGCTTTATTATATAAGAATGGAATTCGTCACTGCTAACAATAGAATACCACACAAATTGTAGAACCTTTAACTAATTGATACCTCCATAAAAGTCTAAGCTTTTATGGAGGTATGATTCACTTAAGACAATAGTTAAAACTGTTTAGCTTTCGCAGCAATTCTTAGTAACTGGTTATGAAGAGTTACCTCTGTTTCCCCATTTACTTGAGATTTTTGATGCTTCGACCGTGTCCAGTTATGGTGGATTTTCTGAGATTTCGGATCTAAATCCATCTTGCTCATTCGTTCCGCCTCCTATGGTTCAAAGTGAACTCTTGATTAATATGTACAGCTTTTCATTACTTATTCCATTAAAAACAAAAAAATTCGTTTTTAAAATTGATAAGTAATTAATTCACCTGTAATAGCATTGATACCTACAATCCTTCTCTTAGACTCAGCATGACAAACCATATATTTTAATTCTTCAAAGGGCTCTTCAGCTTCATAATTAACAGACCAAGTTAAGCAGGCGTCGATTTTTCCAAAGGCTTGTTGTAGCTCCTCTATTGGTAAAACAGGTTGATTACAGTCGGCTTCCAAGCATTCGATTGGTATAGCTGGTCCATTACACATATCATTAAGACCCGTTGTTCGGTTCACCGATATGTAAAAGCTCTCTCCTTCTATTGGCATTCCACTCCTATCATGTAATGGAAATCTAAAAAATGCTCTATTTGAATTATTAAAGGATGGCTCTTCTACCTGTAAGTGTACATATGGCAAGAATTTCGCAAAATACGTTGCGATAAAAGCACATGCCACTTGCTTACATTGCTCATAGCTTAGCTGGAGATTGCCCTCTCGCCTCTTAAACCAAACGAACTCCTTTAGCCGCTTCGTTTCTTTATCCATTTTAAGCTTTACTGTATTTTCTGTTTGATTGCGAAAGAATCCTTCAAACGAGCGGTCTGAAGTGTCATTTTCTTCTTCATCCCCCCATACCTGCCAATATTCATTGTCCGTTTCCTGTTCACGTTTTAACACCATCAAATCAGGAATACCTACTATCTCTTTAATAGATTTAGACATTTTCATTGGTTGGACATTGGAAATAGGAATTGTTGTCACTTCAGCATCATATTCATCTTCGAGGTAGTTTGGCTTGCCAGTATTAGCATTAAATAGCTGGGAAAGCGAACTGTTTGTATATATTTTGAATACCGCTGATTTCTCCACGTTATATGTATCCTTCGATAAATAGTAAGACTTCAATTGCCATGTTTCTTTTTTTACAATCTGGTCCAGAACTTTATTCTTTTCTATAAAGGTATCAGGCATACTTGGAGGTGTTTTCGTGTAGCCTTTGTAATAAAAGGATATCACTTCACCATTATCACTCACCTCAATACTTGTTTGAAATTTTCCTAACAGAATCCCACCAACTAGCTGCCCGTAAAAAAATAGGGTACTTTCTTTCTTTTCAATAAAGGAGGTTAGCTTTAAATAGGAAAGAGCCTCTGGGTGCTGAGCTATCAGAAATTGTTCAGCAATATTTTGTTGATCTTGAAAGCTTACTTTTCCTTCTTGTTTGTTTGAAGGAATCTTATTTAATACTATTAATCGACCATTTGAATCCAAAGTCACCGAAGCTCCGTCATCCAGATTGTTGTTTGCCCATATATAAGTAGCTCTATCTGACTGATAATCCTCCACTACTAATTCTAGATGCTTTGGAACCTCTACAAAGCTGATTGCTAACTTGGACAAATCTTCCTTTAGCATACTTGCCATCTCCTTACTCGTTATCGAGAGATTTAGTTTTTGCTGTAGCTGTTGCTTTAGCTCTCTCCGTCCTCTGAATAAATATGTCTTTACAGTATTCTTTGGTTTATCAAGCATAGATGAAATTTCCCTAATCGAAAAGTCATAAAAATAGTGCAAAACGATTGCCGTACGGTACTCATCTTTTAAGGAGGACAAAGCTTCATATAAGGAGTCAAATGAAGATAGGTCTGGTCTTGCTGTTACCACTGCATTATTCCTTAGCTTAACTTCAATTCCTAATGATCGTTCTCGCTTTTTAAAGAAAGCATAGCTCTCATGTATTAGAATTCTAAATAACCAGGTAGAAAAATAATGAGGCTGTCGCAGCTGATGAACAGATTCAAATGCCTTAATTATTGATTCTTGTACAATATCCTCAGCATCTGTACGGTTTCCTGTTAGCTTAAAAGCTTTTGCCAAGAGTCGTGGCTTCTCTAGCTGTAATAGCTGATCAAATGCATCTATATCACCTTGTATCGCCTTTGTAATAAGCTGCTCCATTTTCTCCCCTCCTTCTACATACTTAGAGTATCATTTGCCATGAAAAGGTTTCAAAATTTCACTATTTTTTATTAGCAAAGCAAAAGGAAAAAACGTATTCCTGACTACAGGAACACGTTCTTTTTCTATTTAAATCCTAGCTGTACTGTACAACTTTTAATATTCTATTCCTGCTATTCCGAACCCACCAGGACCAGCATGGGTAGAAATCATTGCGCCAGCTTGCATCCATCGTATGTTTTCGAAACCACTCTTCTTAGCCATTTCCTCTATTTTTCTCTTAATTTGTTCATCTAGTCCGATAGAATAAATTAGATACAGTTGGTTTCTATTAATATCGTATTGGTCTAAATAATCTTGCAAAAGTTTTTCAGCAACCACACTCATATTTCCTCGATATTTTTTAGTAGAAACTAATTTTCCTTCCTTTAATTCGATACAAGGCTTTATTTTTAACAATGCCCCTCCGATATAAGCAATATTGCTTACCCGACCACCGGCTTTAAGGAAATCCAAACTCCCTGGGATAAAAGCAAGCCTCGTTTTTGGAACAATAGCTTCTATTTTTTCTATTAAATGAACGTGATCAATAGAAGGTTCTTCTTCCAAGATAGAGGCTGCATACAACACAACGGCAGCTAAACCTCCCGTAACATTTAATGTATCAATAAGATAGATGTCGTCAAAGTCCTCTGCTGCAATTACGGCGCTTTGAAAGGATGCAGAAGCTTTAGAAGTATATCCAATATGAATAATAATACTTTCGGGAAACTCCGCTCTAATACTAGAAAATAACTCCTGGTATTCATGCACATTAGTTGCAGTGGTTGATGGGATTTTCTTCGTGCGACTATGATAATCAAAAACTTCCTCTACAGAAACCTCTCCATCTAAATAATCCTTCCCATTCATTACAACATGCATTGGTACAACTTTTATTTGATGTTTTTCCATTAGGTCTTTCGGTAAATCTGCTCCACTCTCTGTAGACAAAATAATTTTTTTCATCGTTCATCCCTTTCTAATAGTGAGCCTTTATCGCGTACTATTCTGTTATTTATTCTTAATATACACGAAAGAGAGAGAATATCCATTATAATAGTAAGATAATTTTTACAAATAGGGATCATACAGCATATAACCAATGACAAGGGATGCTGTAAGTCTAATTCCATAATTTTATTTATGAACCAATAAATGTAGATATAAAAGAGGGTTTCTACTTCATTATCACGAAAGTATCCCTAGAGAAAGGAGAATGTTCATGAAAATACCTGTAGCAAAGCGTATTCCCTATTCCCATATGATACACGGAGATATTCGGGAGGATGATTATTACTGGCTTAGGGATCGCACAAATCAAGAGGTTATCCAGTATTTAGAGGAAGAGAATCAGTATTATGACGAAGTGATGAAGCCACTTGCAAAACATACGGAAGAAATTTTTGAGAGCATGAAAGCTCGAGTACCTGAAACAGAAACCAAAATTCCGGTGCAGCATGGACCATATTTCTACTATTCTCGTTTGGACAAAGATAAGCAATATCCCATTTATGCTCGAAAAAAAGCCAGCAGTCGAGCACTTTTACCAGAAGTAGAAGAGGAAATAATTCTTGATGTAAACGATTTGGCTAGTGGTAATGATTACCTCAACGTAACCGAACGGCGGTTACATACAAGCCATACTAAACTAACTTATTTAGAGAATCGTGATGGCTCTGATCGCTATATGTTATACATAAAAGACTTAGAGTCTGGTGAGCTTTTGCCAGACACCATTTCAAATGTCTATTTGTATAGCAGTGTAGAGTGGAGTTCCTGTGGAGACTATATTTTTTATGTTACCGTGGACGAGCTTCAACGACCATATAGACTTTGGCGTCATCGGATAGGAAGTGATGCGGCTAGTGATGAGTTGCTGTATGAGGAAACAGATGTGATGTTTTCCTTGATTATCTTTAAATCACTGAGCGAGAAGTTTATATTTGTCTATTCTAATTCAAGCACAACAACAGAGGTACGCTTGATACATGCCGATGCCCCGTTATCACCAATACAGCTTTTTGACGAGCGACGTCATGGCATTATTTACGACCTCGAGCATTGGGGAGATGATCTCCTTATCCTTACAAATGAAGATGCTGTGAATTTCCAGCTCCAGCGCTGTCCAATCAATAATTTTTCTATGCGGGAAAATGTGGTGGAGTATAATGAAAACCATTTTCTTCAATCCATGTATCCATTTAAAAATGCTCTTCTTATCGAGGGAAGAGAGAACGGCTTAACACAGGCTTGGGTGTTACGAAACGGTCAACTGGAGCAATTAGAATGGGAGGAGCCCCTCTACACACTGTCTCTTTTAAATGGACAGAGCTATGATGCAGAAGAGATATTAATCCAGTACGAATCGTTACTTACTCCCAAAACTATTTTTGGGCTAAATTTGTTCACTGGCGAGAAAAATCGTCTACAGGTTGCTCCAGTCAGTGGCGATTATGATGCTTCCCAATACAAGCAGGAACAGATATGGGCAGAGGCTGAGGATGGGACAAGCATTCCTTTAATGGTTGTGTATAAAGAAGGTGCACTTGATTCTGGTCCAGCACCGCTCATTTTATCAGCATACGGCTCTTACGGTTACAGTAGTAACCCATATTTTAGCCCGTATCGCCTCCCTTTATTAGAAAAAGGAATTATCTTTGTTACCGCTCAGGTGCGCGGTGGCTCTGAAATGGGACGTACCTGGTATGAAGACGGAAAAATGCTACAAAAACGCAATACATTTACTGACTTTATTGCAGCAGCAAAGCACTTGATTGCACAGGGGTATACCTCTTCTAGCAAAATGGCTGCTCGTGGGGGCAGTGCGGGAGGCTTGCTTGTGGGTGCGGTAGCAAATATGGCGGGAGAGCTATTTCAAGTCATCGTTCCTGAAGTGCCTTTCGTAGATGTCGTGACCACTATGCTGGATGAATCTATTCCTCTTACTACATTGGAATGGGAAGAATGGGGAAATCCAAAGGAGAAAGATTACTATTATTATATGAAGTCCTATAGCCCTTACGATAATGTAGAAGCAAAAAACTACCCAAATTTGTACATTACCACTGGCTTAAATGATCCACGTGTTGCTTATTGGGAACCGGCAAAATGGGTGGCTCGATTACGCTCCATGAAAACGGATGACAACACCATTGTACTGAAGACCAATATGGGAGCTGGACACTTCGGTTCATCAGGACGCTTTAATCAACTCCGTGAAGAAGCAGAATGTTATGCGTTTATTTTAGATAAGCTTGGCGTCCACATGGATAAAGGCACTGTAAAAATGTAAAAACTACTCTCTCTATATAAAAACAGCAGGTTAGCGATATGCTCACCTGCTATTTTTTCGTTTCTTGTTCAGTCTTTTGTAGCCATAGCTCCTCGAGGGTCTCACAATTCCCCTCTTTCAATAAGTGTTTTATTTCCCCAGCCGTTATTATACGGCCTTGATGGATGAGAATCACCTGATCGGCAATTTCTTCTGCGAAGCTTAGTAAGTGTGTGGAAAAAAGAACAATCTGCTGGTTGTTACGTTCTTCCTTTAGCATCGCCTTTAGCCGGGCAATCCAATAAGGATCTAACCCATTAGTAGGTTCATCTAAAATATAAAGTTGACTGTCCCCCATTAAGCTTTGTGCTAGATTTAATCGTTGTCGCATTCCTTTTGAAAACTGGCCAACTTTTAATTTTTTTGCCTCTATTAATCCTACTTTTTCTAATAATGCAATCTGCTGCTCCCTTGAGACATTTTTTAAATCTCCTAGAAATTGAATAATCTCCTCTGCTGTTAACGTACTAGGAAATTCAATATCATCTGGCATAAATCGCACTTCGTGTGAGTCTCGCAGAATCTCCCCATGATCTGGTTTTAATGAATTGGTTAGAATATTGATAATTGTACTTTTCCCTGCACCATTGGACCCTACAAGCGCCGTAATATGACCTGGCTTTAGGGTTATATTTACATCAAATACGCCTCTGTCTCCTTTAAACGCCTTTGTCACATGCTTTAATTGTACTGTCATGCTTTTTTCCCTCTTATCTTTAACATAATTGTTGCCGCAAGTAACGTACCTACAACCCAGAGGATGGAGATAAGAACAAAAAAGATTACCCCAGGTGCAGAGGAGTAAAACTTCGATATATCATAAAAAGCTGGTCCTAAAACCGCTGTTTGCTTGGAGAACACAAAATATCCAAAACGTACCCATTCAAGTGGATTAAGATGAATAGTGGCAACAACAAGCTTTTGTAAAAAGTTTTCTGACGTAACTGTCCCAATAGCCATCACAATATAGGAAAATAACAGCGTAACAACTGACCAAACGCCAAGTCCCATTGCTAATGCATGCAATCGACTTTTCGCCATGCTTCCTACAAGGATACTTACTCCATTAAAAAGGATCAGCATAAGTGCCGTAATGCCAATTGCAAATAAAGGAAGCTTAACTCCTCCAAAAAAACTACCTACAAAGAGTGCGACCGCAAATACAAACAAAATAATACCTGCGAAAACGAAACAAAGAGAGATATACTTTGTTATCACATATTGACCCATTGTAAGTGGATAGGTTCTCAGCAATCCTAACCAGCCTGTTTCTTTGTCACTTGCTATATTCATACTTCCAATTGTCAGCATAAATAAAGGTAGTAAAAACAGTAAAATATTGATCAAGGATGCAGTTTGCCACGTAAAGCCACTCGTTTCTGGTAGAGCCATATGCTGAATCATTAAGATCGCTGTAAATACTACCGAAAATAAAACCGTTACAATCTGTATCCACCTGCTGCGTAAAAGCTGCTTACATTCTAATAAAATCATTTGACTGTTCATTAGTGCTCATGTACTCCCCAATTAAAAGTAAGTAGCTCTTCATAAGGTACAAGCTCTCCAGGCTGCTCTTCCATATATTCATTTGCTTCCTCTAAAGAGCTAAATGCCACAACCCCATAGTTCATCGGTGTCCAATAATCTTTGGAGTATACATAGACTGCATCTTCAATATTTAACCACTGGGAAGAATTCATGTCTCGTATATAACCAGCGCCGACTTTCTCTTCCCCATTCTCTAACACATACTCCATTAAACAGCCTATATCATCAAAAACTACGTAATCCCCATTTTTCAACACAATTTGCGCGGCATAGTCAACATGCGTGATGCTCATATTGCATATATGACAAACATCGACCTCTGGGTTAATATCTCTTGGTTCAAAAGTTTCCTCACTACATGCTGATAAAATGAAAACTGATACAACTAAAACAATCCACTTATATAATCTCATGTCAATCTTCTCCTTACGGTCAACATACCTGTTAATACGGCGCTGCTGATTAGTAACTGCCAAATATGAATATCTATATCCATTTCGAACGGCTTTTTTAGAATGAGAGGTTGATCGTCTACAATAACGTTTGTTTGGTTATCCGTTACTTCTGTGTCCAACATGTTTAAAGTAACGACACTAGGAGACTCTATAAAATATTGGTAGACAGGCTTTCGCACCATCCATTGTCCAAATGAGTTTGTCGCTAAATAATTGGTATCTCCAATTAAATCCCCATCGTAGTCCTTTCCATCATAGTCATCATAATAATTCCTTTGCAGCTTGACCCCATGATGGTCTGTACGGGCGGTTAAAATATTCCCGTGAAATTCATTGTTCTGGATGAGTAATTCTCCTGAGCGCTTTACTTGCAAGACGGTGCCATTCGTTGAAAACAAGTTCTGTTCTACCACCATTTCACGCGCATTTTGTATATCCATTGCAATCGTGTTTTCACGTAACTCATTGTTTATAAATTTCAGGCTTTCCACATCATAGACATAGACACCTAAACTATTGAGTGTATTATTCTTAGCTACTACATTGCTTTCTATTTGCACGTTATTCGCTATCATAATCATAAAGCCTGTCATATTGTTCGTTAATTCATTATTTAGTAGCTCTATATTATTGCTATACATCATATGCATAGCATAACGGCTATTTTTAACGTGATTATTCTCCAAGCGAATGTCGTTTACACTCTCTAAATAAATACCGTCCATTGTGTTATCAATATTGCTGTCAGTAACAGTAACTTTTTCTGAGTTATAGACAGCAACAGCATGATCCTTCGTAGAAAAATGACCCTCTTTGCCCATCACCTGTACATTTAGTAGATGAATGTTTTCACTATTGTTTATTTTCATACCGGACATTGCATCATCTATTTGCACATTGTTAAAAGTTATATCTTTCACATCGTTGACTACAATTGCACTTTCCTCAGCTTGAAACTTGATATTCTCGAGAACTACATCCTTCGTATCTGAAACTGTTAAAGCAGTAGCTAGGGAATGAATTTCAGTCCCATCAACGCCTTTAATTGTAATAGGCTTTGTAATAGATATAGAACCACGATACACACGCTCTTCTAAGAGAAGCGTGCCTCCTGGTTCAGTCTGGTCTATTAATTTTTGCAGCCGACTTTTGCCGTTATTCTTCTTTATTTCTGGACGTACAAAAGTTGGTGTTTCGTGATGATGATGATCCGTACTTGCCTCAAAGATTATTGGAGCGGAAATTCCTCCTAATAGAAAGCCAAATAAAATTGCAATACTCCACTTTTTCATTTGTTTCCCTACTCAGGTGAACCATCGGAAGACATCGTATCTTTGTCTGAATGATGATTATGACCTTCACTATTCATCTGTTTTTTCTTATGACGCTCGATTGCTTGTGTACGGATTTCATCTATCGCCACAATCTCAACGTTTTCGTTTTGAGCTATATATGTATTTGCATCTTCTTCAAATTTAAAGAATATATATCCCCAGTTCATTGGAGATTTCAAATCTGTTTTTACTGCATACGCTTCCTCTACGTTAAACCAATTTAATGTATGATAGTCACGTACAAACTTTTCATTTTCTACTCCATTCACATACTCATCATTTAACAAACAACCTATGTCATCATAGAACACAATCTCTCCATTTTCACGAATTGCTTGGGCAGAAAAAATTCCTTGTTCATGATTCTTCGTATACACTTTCATGTTACACATGAAACAAGTTACTTCTTCTGTCGGTTCTTGTAAGCGCTCATCAGCTGTCCACTCTGTTTGTTCAGCTTTTGATAACTTGTTATCTTTGTTTTCTACTGTTACTTCCTTAGACGTATCTTCCTCTTTAGACTCTTCTTGCACAGCATTATCTCCACATGCAAATAACATAAGCGACAATGGTACTGCAAACAATAACTTTTTCATTGAATTTCCTCCAAAATGATAGTATCTGCAGTTTTCATTATAAACGCTAAATGCTTGCTCAAAATGATAAATATTTGACGATTATTCACCTATATTGTGAAAATGACTTCACATTTAGTTAGTATAATATATCTATCCATATTTTTACTGCTGTTGCTGCTATCATAATGGCAAGTAGCCATTGCAATATTTTCACATTCATTTTTTGTCCAGCTTTAGCTCCAAGAGGCGCTGCAATGATGCTAGCAATGATCATGATAAATGCTGGCCAATAGTCAATTTGACCTGTAATAATTTTCCCTATACTTCCCCCAATGGAGGAAATAAACGTAATGGCTAAACTTGTAGCAATTGTCACCCTTGTAGGAACTTTTAATACGGTTAGCATAATCGGAACCAATAAGAAGCCACCTGCTGCTCCTACAATACCTGAACCAATTCCCACAATAAAAGCTAATATGCTTGCTAGTAATTTATTAAAAGTAACGACAGTTGTATCTTCTACCGTTTTACGCGGGATGAACATCATCACCGCGGCAATTACGGCAAGGAGACCGTATACGATATTAACGGCTTCTTCTGATAAAAATCCTGAACCATAGCTACCAATAAAACTCCCTATTAAAATTGAAACACCCATATAAAGGATGAGTTCTTTATGGAGGAGACCACTTTTTCGGTATGCCCACACCCCTGCAATCGATGCGAAAAATACTTGAATAGCACTAATCCCAGAAACCTCGTGGGCAGTGAATGCCACCAAACCAAACATTGGTGGGATGTATAATAACATTGGGTATTTAATGATAGACCCTCCAACACCTAGCATTCCGGAGATAAAGGATCCTATAAACCCAAGAGCAAAAATAACAGTTATAAATGTAATAGAAATATCCATATTGTGTCCCTTCTTTCTTATAAAAAAGCGAGTAGGACTCTACTCCACTCGCTATTTACGCTATTATGCTTTTTGAATATAGAAGGTAAGCACTCCGTCTTCCTCTTTTTGTTCGAGGATGGTATGACCGCCAGATTTTGCCCAAGCTGCAAAGTCATTTAAAGCTCCTTTGTCCGTTGCTAATACTTCAAGCACTTCCCCAGAATTCATGGAATCGATTGTTTTTTTCGTGCGTACGATTGGCATTGGACAAGCTAAGCCCTTTGCATCTAAAGTTTTTGTGATATTCATATTTGTTTCCTCTTTTCCGTTTTAGGTTCATTTAATGAGTGATAAGCTTCAGCAAACTGATAGATTAATTACCTTACCGCACAGCGATTTGGACCAATCTCCATTTCTACTTGTTCCTCATCACTTGGTGTATCTTTTCCCATGTTTACGAGTCGAATTTCTTGATATGCGTTTGGTTGCGGTGGTAAGTTGTCCGTTACCATCGAACGGAAGACTTCCTCGTCCTCTACATTCAATCCATGATTTTCAGCAAATAAATCTCCTAATCGTTTTGCAACAGTTCCATCTTCATTTAGCTCTTCTATAATCATGAAGTGGGCCGGCAGCACGATTAAATCATCTGCCAATGTGCGATAACGGCTATATAATGTCTCTCGCAAGTCTCCCACCCAATCTTCTGCCAGACCCGCTAAATCAGGACGGCCGATGGAATCAACGAACAAAATATCACCAGTCAGCAAGTACTTTTCATCGATAACAAATGAGGTAGAACCTATCGTATGACCTGGTGAATATAGCGCTCCTACTTCAATCTGCGAAGCACCTAGTTTTACGATTAAACCATCCGTTAGAGGTGTGTATTCAAAAACAACTTCCTCTGCATCCTTCGGTGGTAAGTAGTACGTTGCACCTGTTTGGCTAGCAATATGACGACCACCTGAAATATGATCTGCGTGTAAGTGTGTATCAAAAACATGCTTAATCTTTACGCCTTTATCTTCTGTAAATTGGATAAATATACCTGAAAGCCTTCCAGCATCGATGATTGCTGCTTCATCACCGTTAATAGCCATATAAGACAGACAACCTTTTCCCAAGCGGACAAATTGATACAATTCACCGCCTCCAGTAAGATCTCCTACTTTAATAGGCTCAAGATACATGGACCAAGACTTCATCCCACCCTCTAGGTAACCTACTTTGTACCCTGCCTCTGACAGCATTTCTGCCACCATAATGGATGAGCCTTCTTTTGCACAAACGACCAGCACATCTTTATCAGGCGGAATCTTTGGTAGAATCTCTTCTACACCATCTAATAAATCAAAGTAAGGAATATTTAAATAGTCAAATCTATGTCCTTCAATCTTCCAATCTTCAAATGCATCTGTATTACGTACATCTAAGATAAATAATTCTTTGTCATCTATTACTTTGCGTGCAACCTGAGCTGCAGTCCAAGCTGTAACCGTCATTTGTTGTACCCCCATAGGTATAATTTCGTTCATTTTTTTGGTTCGAATAGTGTAACTACCCGAACCAATAAATACAATTCTTTCGTATATCAATCCATGTCTTTTTCTAGCTCGCCTTTATACTCACTCATACCCGGTAAAACGTTTTTAACATTCTTGAAACCTGCTTCTACTAATTGGCTCGCAGCTAGGTCTGATCTTGTACCTGTACGGCAGATGACATAAATAGGCTTTTCTTGATCAAGCTCGTTTAGCCGCTCCGTTAGTTCGCCTAATGGAATCGATTTTGCTCCAGGAATACGACCAAACGCATATTCTGCTACTTCTCTTACGTCTAAAATCAAGCCTTCCCCTTTTACGGCATCCTCATTGGAAACGGTATGCTCAAATGTTTTTTCTGCTTCCTTTGTTTCTTGGTTACTTTTTCGAATATAGTGGAACAGTACCCCACCTTCTTCTCTTGTGCCTATATATTGGTGACCAACAACTTTGGACCAAGCAGCTAAATCTGCTATGGAACCTTTATCTGTTGCTTGAACCTCTAAAACTTGTCCTTCAGTAAGATTGTTCATTGCTTTTTTAGTTTTTACTATTGGCATTGGACAAGCCAGCCCTTTTGCGTCTAATTGTACATCTGATTTAATCATCTGTTTCCTCCTCCAATACCACCAGGGGTATAAATGTTTGTAAAAAAATTATTCTACTTCCCCAGTCCACTCTAGCATTCCGCCAGTCATGTTCGTTACATCAAATCCTTGTGCTTCTAAAAAAGCTGTTGCTTGACCACTTCGTCCACCTGAACGACATACCATTATATACGGAGTATTCTTATCCAACTCTTGCATTCGATATTCAAGTAAACCAAGCGGGATGTTTGTAACGCCTGGGATATGCCCCGCTTCCACTTCTGTCACTTCACGAACATCGATTAAATTTAGATCAGCTCCAGCTTCTAATTTTTGCTTTACTTCTGTTGGTGAGATTGTTTTCATCATTTATTCCTCCTAATAAGCACTCATACCGCCACGGACATTTGTGACTTTTTCATAGCCTAATTTTTTCAGTTGCTTGCAAGCTTGTTTGGAACGCATTCCACTTTGACAGATAACGACAATTTCTTTATCCCTCGGTAGCTTTGAAAAATTAGAACCGAGTGGTATATTTTTAAATTGCTTTACGTTACGCGATTTATATTCCCCAGGTGTACGCACATCAATAAACACCTTTTCTTTGTCATTTATTATTGTTTTTAACTGTGTCGTTGATATTTGTTTCACACCTTTTGCCGGAATCATCCGCCAAGCAATAAATGCAAGTAGGACACCTATTAAAATTGCTGTTTCCATATGTCACCTCTTATATGAATAAATTGACGTTGCCGTCTTCTGCATCCGCTAAATAAGCAGCTACGCCAGCATATTCTACACCGTCTAAAAGCTCTTCATTTTGTATTCCAAGCAAATCCATCGTCATTGTGCAAGTTACTAGTTTAATGTCTTGTTCTTGAGCCATTTCAATTAACTGTGTAAGAGTTAAAGCATTATGCTTTTTCATCACATGCTTAATCATCTTTGGTCCCATCCCTAACATTTGCATTTTGGATAAGCCAAGCTTTTCAGCTCCACGTGGCATCATTTTACCAAACATCTTTTCTAAAAATCCTTTATTCACTTCAATTGGCTCTTGTTTGCGTAACGCATTGATTCCCCAGAATGTGTGAAAGATTGTTACCTCATGGTCGTAAGCTGCTGCACCATTTGCAATAATGTAAGCTGCCATCGCCTTATCATAATCTCCACTAAATAAAACGATTGTTGTTCTTTTCTTCTCCATAAACTTCTCCTTACCCCCATGGGTATTATTTTGTTTAAAAATAAAAAGTCTTATCGACTCTTTACTAATAGATCTACTGCTTGCTTTACCATCGCATTCTTATCCAGTGATTTAGCATCTTCTTTTGATAAGCATTCGACTAAGTTATCTGTGACAATAACACCGATTGTGCGATCAACAGCAGAGCGAACAGCACTTAGTTGCGTAATGACTTCTTTACAATCCTTCTCTTCTTCCATCATACGCAAGATGCCTCTAAGTTGGCCTTCTATCTTTTTTACCCTTGTTGTGATTTTTGTATCGTATTGCATTATCTCACCTCTTTTCTACCTATTCATTTCTTAATGGTGAATTAGTAGTTATTTATTTGATTATAATACTACTACCCCCATTGGTATGTGTCAAATGAAAGATTTGTTGAAGATAAGAGGAGGGGGGAGCAATTAGGGAAAAAACACTTAAGATTCTTAGATTTAATGGAACCTTAGGTTCTCCGCTGCGTCGGACGCTTGGAGTGGAGGCCAATAGGAAGTTGGTCAGGAAAACGTTGTCACACGATGTGACGTTCTTAGTTTTCCCTCCGCTAGGTAAGCCAGCTCCCTGCTCTCGCTGGAGTCGCCGACGCTGCTACGAACCAATAGTATTTCCTACTAACCTGAAATTTTAATAAGTAAATCGAAAAAGGATATATACCCATTCAAAAAAGGAATGTTTTTGGCCGAGCTTCAGCTTTTTCTTTGAAAGATATCATGTAGCATTAATCCTGGCATGGTCACAGAGACGCCTGTTTAAAATAACAGCAACTTTGCTTATGATCCTAATCATTTTAACAAGGATTGATACTGCTCAACTAAGTCACGTAAAGCATGTTCACTTATAGGACCAACAATCCTGTCTAGCTCCTGTCCGTCCTCGTTTAAGAGCACAGTTGTTGGAATAGACATCACTTGAAATGCGGTGCCTACCTCATCCTTTTCGTCTAATAAAATTGGATAAGTGACTTCATATGTTTCCATAAACTGAGTTAATGCCTCCGCTCCATTGTCGCGGGCAGCTAAGTTAATTCCAATCAATTCAACATTGCCCGGCAAATCTTCAGCAAAGCTTTGTAAATGTGGCATTTCTGCCTTACAAGGAGGACACCAAGTTGCAAAGAAGTTAACGACCGTTATTGTTTGCTCTTGCTCTGCCAGACGGTACTCATCCCCAGTAGCCGTAAGTAACTCTAATGCTACTCTTTCCTTTAAGTCCGATTTCTTTGGGATATCAGTCAACATGACGGCAACTAAACTTAACACTCCAATAATCGCGAGGTGCTGTGCCTGTTTTATTTTCAATATGATCGTCAATAAAACGCCTGCGTGAATTTGTGTTGAGCCAGATTCGAAGCCACCTAACCAAAGTAACGGAAGCCACTGTGCTAATAATAGCCAGCCATTATATCTACATTCGACCATTAGGAATAGGAGTGCCCATATGACTGCAACAATCCACTGTTCTTGAAAGCTATAATTGATTACTTGGTAAACTGCTATAAAGCGAGCCCAATATTCCCAAAGCATTTGCCAATCAAGTGTGTCCCATTTTTTATACAAAGTGACCGCAACCAATGCAAGTGCTAATAGATGTCCTTTATCACCACCATCAAAATAAAGGAGTGATAAAGGAGCTTTGACAAAATCGAACCAGGAAAAGAGGAGATAACTAACCTTCCAGACAATTACATAAAGGAGAATCAGCTGTTCGATTGTTTTATTTGTATAAGGATCTGCTTTCCTGCTCCGAAAATCGCTATAAAGTACAGCAATAAAAAATGCCAGCCAAGCTACTGGAATGTTTAGTTGTCCGATTGTTAAATAATTCATCTTAAACTCCTTTTCCCTGAGCATTTGCCAGCATCAAGTACTACTTGAAATTATATTGCGTCACGATTGGCTCTCGTTTTAATGATTGATCTCGGAAATATTCATATAAAGAAATACCTAAAAACGAGCCTGAGATATTATAAACATTTTCATAGCCACTATTAACAAGAGCCATCACAGCATTATAGCTGCGTTGCGCTGAACGACAGTGTACATAAATAGGTACGTCTTTTGGAATCTCATGCATTCGGTCGCGCAGCAGACTTAACGGAATGTTTACTGCTCCTTTTATCGCTCCATTTGCAAACTCATTTGGCTCTCGAACATCTACAATAAATGCTCCTGCTTCTACTAACGAACGAACTTCACTTACTCGTACTTGTTTAAATCGTCCTGCCATAATATTTGTTGCCACTAACGCAGCTAAATTGACTACATCTTTTGCAGTGGAGAACATTGGTGAATAGGAAAGCTCAAGTTCTTTTAAATCTTCTATTGTTCCGTTCATTGAAATGAGTGTCGCTATTACATCAATACGTTTATCTGCATTTCCTTTACCGATTGCTTGTGCCCCAATAATCCGACCAGTTGGCACTTCATAAATTAGTTTGAGGTGCAGTGGATTACTTGATGGCATTAACCCTACCTTATCTGGTGCGATTACATACACCGCATCGACCGGCAATCCTATTTGTTTTGCAGTTCTTTCATTCAAGCCTGTTGAGGCAGCTGCATAATCAAACACTTGAATACTTAGGGACCCAATAACACCTTTGTTTATAGCCGGAATCCCATATATGTGATCCGCTGTTGCACGTGCTTGACGCTGAGCTGGACCAGCTAAAGCTAAACGTGTAGGCTTATTCATCAAGCGATGATACACTTCAATGGCATCCCCTACTGCATATATATGAGGGTCCGTTGTTTGATAGTTTTGGTTGACCTTTATTGCTCCAGTTTCCCCAATCTCTAGTCCTGCTTCGGCTGCTAACGATGTTTCAGGGCGTACCCCAATCGCTAACACGACAATATCTGCTTCAATTATGTTGTCAGAGTTTAACTTGATATTTGTTGGTGTTATTTCTTTTAGGCCGTCTTCCACCACTAGCTGGACACCTTGGTCGACCATTTCCTTATGTAAGATTTGCACCATATCGTCATCAAAAGGAGTTAAAATTTGCGGTGCAAATTCCACTAATGATACAGAACGACCAGCTAAACGTAAGTTTTCCGCTACTTCCACACCGATAAATCCGCCACCGATCACCGCTATGCTTTTTGCATTTCTTTCCACAATAGCATTATGTAAACGCTCGATATCCACTACATTACGAACAGTGAAAACATGAGGTAAATCCGTTCCAGGAAGATTTGGCACTATTGGGCTAGCGCCAGGCGATAAAATAAGCTTGTCATATGATTCTGTCGTTTGTTCGCCTGTCAGTACATGCTTCACTGTCACCGTCTTTTCATCACGATTAATCGCGATTACTTCGCTATTTACTCTTGCGTCAATATTATACTTCGTTTCAAACGAATCTGGGGTCATCATTAATAGTCGCTTACTATCTTGTACGACTCCACTTAAATAAAATGGCAAGGAACAATTGGAGAATGACACATGTGGTCCTTTTTCAAACATCACTATTTCTGCTTGCTCATCTAAACGCCTGATTCGTGCAGCTGCAGAAGCACCTCCTGCAACTCCTCCAATAATCACTACTTTTCTCATCATGTAGCCTCCTAATTTATTTAGAGTTAAATATATCTTTACCATCACATTATACCCTATAGGGTATAATGTCAATGAAGAAATACTAGACGATTGATATCTAAGAGCTTACTAGAGATAGATAGTCTCGTTTATAAGGATTCCTTCTTTGATAGCGGGTTACTCTTTCCAGGGTCGGCTTTTCTCTCGGTCGCGGGTGGTTTATTCTCGGTTGGCTGGGAGTTACTCTCACTCATGGATGATTTACTTTCAGATAGACCACCTTTACTCTCATTTAGCCGGTTTACTCTCGGTCGAGCGGGATTTATTCTCACTCATGGCTGATTTACTCTCATTCAAATTGGGAGGAGGGCATGGTCTGGATCCGCTATTCTTCCAGGGTCGGCTTTATTCTCAGTCGTGGGTAGTTTATTCTCGGTCGGCTGGGAGTTACTCTCGTTCGCGAGTGATTTATTCTCGGATAGACCACCTTTACTCTCATTTAGCCGATTTACTCTCGGTCGAGCGGGATTTATTCTCATTCGTGGACTATTTACTCTCATTCAAATTGGGAGGAGGGCATGGCCTAGATCCGCTATTCGTCCAGGGTCGGCTTTACTCTCGGTCGTGAGTGGATCGTTCACTCCTGCTATGATAAAAAAGCAGACAAGTTAGGACTAACCATCCTAAATTGTCTGCTAGATATATGTACTATTAATGTTATACGGAATTACAATTTATAAAACAGAAAAAAACGAATTTCATTTTATAGAAATCCGTTCTTTTCGTTAAGCCTATTCATTTAAATCATGGTTTGCTTCAAATTCGTCAAGCAATGCTCTTACCTCATCCGTTGTTTTGGTGTTCATCAATTGATTTCTCAATTCACCAGCACCTCGGAATCCTTTTACATAGATTTTGAAGAAGCGGTGCAAGCCAGTAACAGGACGTGGTAATTCTTCTTTGTACTGATCATGCAGGTCCAGCTGCAATCTTAATAGATCTAAGTATTCCTTACTACTATGCTCTCTCGGTTCTTTTTCAAAGGCAAAAGGATTTTTGAATATACCTCGACCAATCATGATACCGTCTACTCCATATTTCTCCGCAAGTTCCAGACCTTTTTGTCTATCCGGAATATCTCCATTGATCGTTAGCAATGTTTGCGGTGCAATTTGATCACGTAATTCTTTAATTTCCGGGATTAACTCCCAATGTGCGTCTACCTGGCTCATTTCTTTTCTTGTACGTAAATGAATCGAAAGGTTTGCGATATCTTGTCTTAAAATATGGGCTAGCCATTCCTTCCACTCTTCAATTTCCGAATAACCAAGTCTTGTCTTTACACTTACTGGCAATCCCCCTGCTTTGGCTGCTTGGATGATTTCAGCAGCTACATCAGGACGAAGGATGAGACCGCTCCCTTTCCCTCTCGATGCTACATTAGGTACTGGGCAACCCATATTAAGATCGATTCCTTTAAAGCCCATCTCGGCCATACCAATACTCATTTGGCGGAAATACTCAGGCTTGTCCCCCCATATATGTGCAACAATCGGTTGTTCGTCCTCTGTGAAAATTAAACGACCTCGCACGCTTTTTTGACCTTCTGGATGACAGTAGCTCTCTGTGTTTGTAAACTCTGTGAAAAACACATCCGGTTTACCCGCTTTTGCTACAACATGCCTAAATACAACATCTGTAACATCCTCCATTGGTGCAAGCACAAAAAACGGCTTCGGCAAATCTGCCCAAAAATTTTCTTTCATCTTTTATTCAAGTCCTCTCTTCTCAACAATTAATTCCATGTTTCATTTATTAGAAACATCCAAACAATAAGTTCCGGATATTAAGTAGATAAAATAATGTCATCTCATAGTATAACCTAGCTTTTTTAATTTATCTTCACACATGTTTCTCGTCAACTAATTATAGATGGATAATCTCCTACGTGCGGGTTTATCTAAAATAAATAAATGGGAAACCCATCATAAAGGATTTCCCATTTATTCAGCCCTATCGCAAGAATATTAAATGATGTTTGCACTCATTCAACATTCTCCATCCTCACTAGTATTGGCTTATGAGGATTGAACCAAAAGACAAGCTGCCACCGCATTCCCGAAACTATACTTATAAATTTTTGTATAGCAAGGAATGGATTTCGAGTTTGACATGTTAACCTTCTTCTCCTTCGAGCGTTTCTTCAAGATCAATTAAATCAAAGAGTAAAACTGCAACCAAAATAATAACGAGAAGGTCATTGTCAATTCCGATTTCCGAAAAGGCATAAGCAACCACTGCAAGAACAACTGCTATCAACTCTATATTCATATTATCACCACTATATTATATGTATAAAAACATTTGATGTGTAGAACATATACCAGAGGTGACTTTAATGGGCGACATTACAAATATAGATATTATTAAAATGTACACGGAAACAGATGAAGAAATGAAGGCATTAATCCATGAAACGGATAAAAAAGCTAAAAAAGCATTAAGAATTACCGTGTGGTTAAAGATCATTGTTTCCCTTGTTTCCGTCTCTGCCATTGCATCTTGGTTGAAATATCATGGTCATAAAGAAATTTGGGCATTGCTTTTAATTTTTTCTGAGCTTGCAGACATGTTGCTAGATAACCTGCCCTATTTTAATCAACGCATTAACTTGCCACAAATGAAAATTAAACTGGAACATATAGAAATTGAATTAAAGAGTGACTTACTTCAATTTGAACGTGGAATAATCGATGAGGATGAAGCAGTTCGAAGATATTTTGCAATCCGCAAAGCTTGGTTAAAAGCAGCAGGATAAATAAGAACTCCAGCAACATCCTTCTAGTTCTCCTGAAAACTCCTCTCGTATCTCGAACTTATCTGCTATACATATGTTTTCCATAAAACGGGCAGGTCAGAAAGCACACACTTTCTAACCCGCCCATTCTTTTTATTTATTTCCACTTCACATAAAGCGTGCGTGGTTGTTTTTCAACCTTATTCCAATTTGTCCATGCCTTTGAATAGTTTTTAGTTGTATACAAATTGACTAATGTATTTTGTTTAATGCCGCGGTGATAGTCATATACAAGGTTCTTAATAGACGTTGATTTGATGATTTTTGTATTTTTTCCTTTTAGGGTAATCGTTTTTAAAGGATTTACAAGGAATGCATCAAACGGTACGCTTCTGACGGATGCAGGAATCACAAATGACGAAAGCTTATTATTAAAAAATGCACCTTCTTCGATTTTGGTGATGTTCGACGGGACAGTAAATGTCTTTAAGCGATTATTCGCAAATGTTCCAGGCTTTATAACCGTCACCTTATTTGACATCTGAACCTTTGTTAATCTATTTTTATTAAACGCTTCTGCTTCGATATTCGTCACACTGTTCGGAATCATAATGCTTGCTAATCGGTTATCTGCAAATGCATTTCTTCCAATGCTTTTTAAGCCAAATCTTAACGAAACAGAGGTTAGTTTATTACCTGCAAAAGCAGCTGAGCCAATTTCCTGTACTGTTTTTGGGAAGGTTAACTTTGTCAACTCATTATCCGCAAATGCTGCAGACTCAATGGTCTTCAAGTTTTTAGGAAACGTGATGCTACTTATTTTATTCATAGCAAATGCTCCAGACTCCACGGTTTGTAAAGTTGTAGGAAGCTTAACAGCTGTTAACTGATTACCATAAAACGCCATTTCTCCAATTCTTGTAATAGAGTTTGGCAATTGAACATTGGTAAGATTATTTTGTTCAAACGCCCAGTTTGGGATGTTCTTAATAGACTTAGGTAAAACAAGCTTGGAGATTTTATTGTTGCTAAAGGAGCCAGGGTACAGCTGTATATCTTTGCCCAGAAATGTGACGCTCTGCAGCTGGTTATTTTTAAATGCATTGTCCCTTATCTGCTGCATATTCGCTGGGATTATTAGCTTCTTTAATTTGTTATTTTCAAATGATCCAAATTCTATTGAAAGTAGCTGTGCTGGTAGCTCAATTTCCGTTAATTGGTTAGACGAAAATGCTCTTGCTGGAATACTGCGCAGTCCACTTCCTAGTGTGAGTCTCTTTAGCTCCGACCTCGAAAACACTTCATAGCCTAATTGAGTCACAGAATTAGGAATCGTTACACTTTTCATTTGTGTTCCTAAAAATGCCTTGTGATCAATTTTCTTCAGCTTTCCTGGTAGCTCTAATGCATAGTTGGCAAATGCTGCTCCGTTATAGCGAAACGCATTATTGCTAATGTATTCTAGATTACTAGGAAGCTGAAGCGGTGCACTAGCTTTTACAAAAGCGTAGGAAAATGCATACGGTCCGATTGAGCGAATACTGTCTGGGAAATGCACCTCCGTAAATCGCTCCTGAGCTTCTTTTTCCGTTTTTGCAAATGCATAAGGACCAATTGCTGTTACTGGCAACCCTTTTAATACACTTGGAATTATTAAAACCTTTGTTGGTTCAGCAGGTTCATAACCTGTAATTTGCGCTTCTCTTACACCATTTCTCTCAATCACTTTAAAAGTAAAGTCCCCGTCTTGATCGTCTGGTGTCCGGTCGAGATGTGCAGGGTATTTGACTACAACTTCTTTCCCGTACCCTCTCGCAATATCTTCACCTATTGCAGTCACACTCTCCGGTATCACAAGCTCTTCTAGCAGGTTTTCTGCAAATGCTTCATCACCAATAGACTCTAATTTTTCGGGTAATGTAACGGACTTGATACTATTTCCTAAAAACGCTTGTTCCCCAATATGGCGAAGAGTAGACGGGAGTTTTACAGTGGAAACGATTCTTTCATAAGCATCTGGTCTGTCATAATCAAACCATTCAGTATCGATATAAAACGCACCACTGGATATTTCAGTCACAGGAAAACCATCAATTGTTTCAGGAATGATTAAATCTCTTTTATAATCTGCACCATTAATTGCCACTTCTTTTGACCCGGTTGGACCTATAAAGATTTCATAGTAGAAGTTTGTTTTTGTTTGAGCGTCAGCTTTCTCTGCTGAATATATCATATGCAGTGGTACTATTATCAGTATGATCATGAGTATTTTCTTCATGTTATATCCCCTTCTCTGTATGCGGTTAAAATAAGATGTTGCAACCTGCTTTGCTAGAAACACCATCTAACATTACAACCATATTATACCATCCTCTACATACTTTATCTTGCACCGGTTTCTGCAGCCTGTCTCAACTAAATATTCTGGAAAGGCGGACTTTTCAATTACATAAGTATTCAGTTTTAGAGTGTTATAATAATTCTGGGAGAAATAGCATTTGCGACTGATGATATTCAAACATCTGATTGTATGTGGTTTGTTGTATTTTCGGAGGTAGACATATGGAGCGAATCCTAAATCCAGGGAGAAAAGACATTGCTAAAATGATGCTAGGCTATAAGTTTGCATTAGAAGAAATTAAAACGAAAATCTCTATACTGCTAGAAGAGTTTCAATTAATTCATGATTATTGCCCAATAGAGCATATAGCAACTCGACTGAAAACCCCTAGAAGTATTGCACAGAAAATTGAACGGAAACAGTTAGCATGGTCTATGCAAGAAATTGAAGACAAAATTCGTGACATAGCTGGGATTCGTATTATTTGTTCGTTCGAGGAGGATATTTATCGGATAGCAGATATATTGTGCAATCAACATGATATTAAGGTAATCGAGACAAAGGATTATATTAAACATCCAAAAGAAAATGGGTATCGAAGCCTGCATTTCATTTTTAAAATACCTGTTTATTTAACAGATTGTGTACGTGAAGTATTTGTTGAAGTTCAAATGCGCACAATTGCTATGGATTTTTGGGCTAGTCTTGAGCATAAGATTTTCTATAAATATAACAAGACGGTACCACCAAATATTAGACAAGGATTAAAGGAAGTAGCAGAGCAAGCTGCTGCGTTAGATGTTAGAATGGCTACTTTAAATAAAGAGATTAATCTTCTAAAAGAGCAGGATGAGGATTCAGATAATGAAAATATGAGTAATTATATCCAGCAGTTTATTGCCTATAATTTAACTCATTAAGCAGTTCAAAAAAGAATTGCTATTATCATTAATAAATCCGTCTTAGTTAGGGTTATCCAACTAAGGCGGATTTTCATTACATCTATTAGTTCTGATGATTGATATCTTGGCTAGTAAGGTATTGAAACATTTTAAGTTCTCCCCCATCAAGCTGTTCTTTGTGCATATTTATCGCACTGATGCGATTATTTTCATATGTTCTGTAATAATAAATACCTTTTTCTTGATCCATACAAGAGGAATAGGTCGTTGAATCCTCTTCTCCTTCATCCGTGAGGACTCCACCTTTGACCATTTTCACATAGTCAAGCATGTGGAAAAATTGGGTGAGTGCTTGCTCGTCTCCTTCAACTTTTGGCATATGCGAGCGAATAAAAGCAATTCGCACAAATCTAGAAACGGAAGCAAAGTCCCCAGGTATACCTAATGTTCCTGCTCCGACGCCTAACGCCTTTAGTTTTTGATCACCCCATTTTGCTTCTTTTGGAGATACCGGGGTTACATGTAGATATTCATTTAGGTTTATTACATGCCAGTCAAAGCTAGGGTTGTTCGTTAGAACTCCCAGGTGATTGTCATGCACAATTAATCCATCCTTTGTCTTTTCTACTACAATGCACTGCCCAGTCTTATCTACTACAATCCAGTGAAGCATTGGAACTGGTGTGTCTTCATTGATTGGACGATCCACCAGCTCTAGCTGCTCGATTGCACGTTTCACTTCTTCCACTGTTTCATGATTTGATAATACCCATTGGATAAAGTCGTATGGCGCAATATTATTCTTTCCTTCAACGGGTTCTTTCTCAAAATACGCATAGCCTTCAAAATTTAATCCCGCAGCAGCTAAACCAGCTTCATTCATAGCATCGGCTAGAACGGGATGATTATCTATCACCGTCCCCATCCCAATGATAGCCCGCTTATTTGTTACGCTGTTACCAGACACTCTATCTTGAAGTTTATAGTTCCTTGGTATTATCATCACTGCTTGATTGAAAAAATAGGCTAAATCCATATTTCTTCCAAAAAACCATTTACCCTCTTGAGATTGAATACTTAATCCTGTGCAAATATTGGTTCACCTCATTTAATCGTATATATAATTCTAGATAGTTTGTTTCATTTATTTTCTTTTATACAGGCATAAATCATCCAAACTCTTTAGATTCAATAAGTGCATATTCTATAAATATTCGAGCAAGCTACTATGTAAAAGAGGTGTGTTTATGGCTATTTGTCCATTATGTAATGCACTAAAAACAATGGAAATCGATTGTCCAGAGTGTCATATACTCTTAGACGACGGGGGTAAAGTGTCTGACTATTTAGATCCATATGGTCATTATAATGATGAAGAAACAAACAAAATGGGGGACGGTTATCCCAATACTGCTATAGATCAAATATGCCCACACCTCATGGTTTGTAAAGAATGTGGCTATGACAAAGTGGTTCTTATCCAAGAGCAATAAGAGTTGCTATTCCTTATTCTTTTATTCACTTAAGTACTGTCATAGAGAAAAGAACGAATTCCCCTATAGGAAATTCGTTCTTTGTCGTTACATCTTATTTGGAAATGCCGCCTAGTACTCCTATTTACCTCTTTCCTTTATCATAAATTTCACCTAATGCCCTTGGAGCACGGTTTGATTTAGAGAAGAAGATTAATAACAGTAACGTCAATACATAAGGCAGAATCATGAATAGATCGGTGAAACTACTTGGCAATGCCATTGACTGAGCTACAAAAGCTCCTCCTGATTTGGCAAATCCAAATAAAAGGCATGCCGCTAAAGTAGGGAGAATCCTCCAATTACCAAAAATTAATGCAGCAATTGCCAAGAATCCATATCCCATATAGATACTTGAAGAAAAGTTTGCCGAAATAGAATAGGCAAAACATATACCACCCAGACCTGATAATAGGCCAGATACTAAAACTGCCGAAAACCTTATTTTCGATACGTCTACACCTGCGGCATCAACAGAATGGGGGTTTTCGCCACAAGCTCTTAAGCGCATACCATACTTTGTTTTATATAAAAGATACCAGGCAAATATGGCAATCACTACGATAATTACTTCAAATGGATATACATTTGTAAAAATAGCCCCTATTATCGGTATATTGGCTAACCCTTCAATCGTGAAACGTTCCGATACACCTAGCTGAAATTTGTCGGAAGCAGCTCCAAAGACAAGCATATTAATCTGTGTCGTTAAGAATGTCGTAAGTGCCATCGCTAAAATATTTATCACAACACCACTGATTACTTGATCTGCTTTAAACTTAATACTTAGAACGGCATGAATAACGGAAAAAGCCATCCCGCCAAGCATAGCAAATAGTAATGCCACATAAAAAAGATTTTGAACATCCATGCCGAAAGAATTTGCTATTAAAACAGCTGCCAGTGCCCCAGTGAATGCCCCAAAACCTTGAAATCCTTCCAACGCCAGATTAGTAATCCCGCTCTTTTCACTATATATACCGCCTATTGCAATGATAAAAAGAGGAAGAGCAAAGGATAAACCATCAATAATTATTGTATCCATCATGCTTCACTCTCCTTTCGCCCCACTTCTTTTTCCTTCAATTGGCTAACTTTATATTTCATATACACACCACATGCACTGAACAATAAGATCAATCCAACAATCACAGAAGATATTTCTTGTCTGATTCCAGCCTGTGAACTCATGTATGTGCTTCCCTGATCAATGATAGATACTAAAAAGGATGAAAAAATAACGCCAATCGGATGAGAATTTCCTAGCAGTGATACAGCAATCGAATCAAAACCGATACTTGATAACACTTTTGGCTGTATGGAAGAATAATAACCAAGATAATAAGTTACACCTGCAAGACCTGCCAGTCCTCCTGAAATGACCATGGCTAAGATTGTATTTCTTCCCACATTGATTCCTGCGTATTTTGCAGCTTTTCGGTTGGAACCTACCGCCTTCAATTCAAAGCCAACCACCGTTTTGTCCATCACAAACTTTATTAAAATAGCTGTAAGGATTGCTAGAATAAAGCCTAATGGAATGTCCATTTTTAAATTTCCTACCTCGACATTCACTAGAGTCAATCTAGCTGCTTCTGATATATATTGAGATTGTCTGGAGACAGGGTCGATATAATACATCTGAATAAAAAAGCTAATGACATATTGGGCCGTATAATTCAACATAATAGTAGATACGACTTCATTGATATTAAATCTATATTTAAGCCATCCTACTAGTCCTCCCATCAGTCCCCCAGCAATTACCCCGATTACTAATACAAGAGGCTTTGCAATGTAGGCATCTAAACCACTGTAGCCAACAAGTATGGTAGCCAAAAAACCAGAGACGAGCATTTGACCGGAGACCCCAATATTGAAGAGACCTGCTCTATAAGCAACAGCAACTGCCAAACTTGCAAACACAAGAGGTGTCATGGCATTTAATAAGCTCAGAAAGTCAGTAATCATACTCTTATAGCCAGCGTAAGAAGGCTTAGGCAAGATTCCTGAACCTTGAAGCAAATTGTAAAATGCTTGCAAAGGATTTTTGCCGATCAAAAGTATAACAATAGCTGCAGCAATAAAGCTTAGGAGTATGGCGATTAACGGAATGGAAATATGTTGCCATTTCTCATTGCTTATTGGCCGAATAAGACTATATTTTAAACTTTTTTTCTTTTTATCTTTACTCATGCTTTGCCCCCATCATATATTCACCGACTTCATTCGTCGTTAATGATTCTCTACTAGCAATCTTTTGAAGTTGACCATTGTAAATAACGCCTATGGTATCCGCTACATTCATAATTTCATCCAACTCCAATGAAATAAGTAAAATCGCTTTTCCACGGTCTCGTTCCTGAATTATCATTTTGTGAATGTTTTCAATCGCACCAATGTCCACACCTCGTGTCGGCTGAACGAAAATCATGAGAGGGGATTGCAGCTCAATTTCACGAGCAATGATTGCTTTTTGCTGATTGCCTCCACTCATGGAACGGACTTGGGTCTTGATACCTTGTCCACTTCTAATATCATATTTATCTATCAATTGAGAGCCAAATTGCTCAAATTCTTCTTTATTCAAGATACCTTTAACAGAAAAAGGATTCTTATAATACTGCTTTAAAGCCAGATTGGTTGATAAATCAAAATCCAAAAACAGACCATAACTTTGTCTATCTTCAGGTATATAGGAGATTCCATCCTCTGTTCTATTTCTGATGGTTTCATTCGTAATGTCCTTGCCACCAAGAATTATGCTTCCGCTACTCACCTTCTTTAATCCAGCTATGGCATCCGCTATTTCCACTTGACCATTATCTGCAACTCCGGCAATGGCAAATATTTCACCACCGCGTATGGTAAAGGATACGTCTTTTACCACTTCAAACCCATCTTCATTTTTAACAGTCAGATGCTCTACCTTTAATACTTCCTCTTTAAACTGAGCAGGAGCTTTTTCCGCTTCAAAGCTTACCTCTCTGCCCACCATCAAACGAGCCATATGATGAATTGATGTTTGCTTGACATCTAGCACATCAACTAATCTGCCCTTGTTCAATACTGCGCATCGGTCAGCCACTTTCTTGATTTCTTCAAGCTTATGTGTAATTAGAATAATTGTTTTGCCAGCATCCCTTAAGCCTTGAATAACGTTGAGCAAGAACTCAATTTCTTGAGGAGTTAGAACTGCAGTTGGTTCATCAAATATGAGGATTTCTGCTTCCTTATAAAGCACCTTTAAAATTTCAACCCGTTGCTGCATAGAGACAGTTAAATCCGTTATCTTTTTTTTAGGATCAACTTCCAAAGCAAACTTTTTAGACAATTCTTCAATTTTACGATTGGCATTTCGGATATCTACATATGGGAAGATACCCGCAAATTTTTTCATTGGTTCAACACCTAAAATAATATTTTCTGTAATCGTATAATCTGGGACTAATTTAAAATGCTGATGAACCATTCCTATGTTTAGCTTCGCCGCATGGTTAGGTGAACTAATAATCACTTTTTCTCCCCGGATATATATCTCTCCTTCATCCGGTTCATACATGCCGCCAAGCATACTCATCAAAGTCGACTTACCTGCCCCATTTTCTCCAAGCAGAGCAAAAACTTCTCCTTTTTTTATACCGATGGATACATCATCATTCGCAACAATTCCAGGGAATCGTTTGGTTATATGTTTCATTTCTACAATATAATCAGACATTTTTCTCCTCCTTTATCACCGCTAATATGCAAGGAAAAATTTAGAAGCTTACCGCTCCTGATATTAATTCAGGAGCAATAAACTTCTAATTGTTCGTTTTATTATTATGGAAAGTTACAACCCTGGGAACTTTTCTGGTTTATGACCATTAAAGTTAGACGCTGGTACGATTGTGCCAGCTTTCACCAATTCGTAAGCTTCATTCATTTTAGTAAGTGTATCCTCTGATAACTGGTGACGGCCCTCCTCTTTTATGAAACCAGTAGAATCTGTATCAGCATAAAGGACTACGTTTCCTCCTTTGAAGCTACCGTCAACAACGCTATTCAGTGCCTTTTCAATATTCATGCTCATAAATTTTACCGCGGACGTTAACACGATATTTTCAGAACCGTTTACGCCGTCATCAAATTGATCGACATCAACGCCAATTACCTTTACGTCACCTTTCGCTTCCTTAACAGCTGTGAATACACCATTGCCAGTACCACCTGCAGCTACAAAGATTCGGTCTACACCTTGTTTGATCAACGCATTACCAATTACTTTGCCAGTCGCTTCATCTGCAAAAGATCCTGCATAGTTACCTCCGACATTTTCACCTGTTACATCAGTCCCTGCATAACCTGATAACTCAACTACTTCTACATTTTTTCCATAAACGTTATTCACATAATTTACACCAGATTCAAATCCGAATTGATAGTTTACATTGGAAGGATAAGCAATTCCATTTACAACCGCTACCTTATTGGATTTTGTTTCAAGCGCTGCAGCCATTCCTGCAAAAAAGCCGCTTTCTTGTTCAGCAAAGTTCATTGCGTATACATTATCGAATGTTTTTTGATCGCCAACGGGTGTTGGGTCAGAGTCATTCAGGATAAATACTTTATCTGGATTCTCTACAGCTATGCTGGAGATTCCGGCAAATTGGAAACCAGGTGTCACGATAACATCATAATCTGCCACGATATCTGCAACAGCTTGAACAGCTGCAGTAGGATCTCCAGTTTCTTCTCTGATAGCTTTCACTGTTGCTGTTGGGTTATTTTCAATAAAGCTCAAAATACCGTTATAGTTATCTTCATTAAAGTTGCCATCATCAACGCCAGAAGGACTTGTAACTATAGCAATTTTTAGCCCATCTCCACTTGCTTCGGAATCTGCAGCGTTTTCCTTATTTCCGCATGCTGCCATTACAGCAGTCAGTAAAGCAATGATCAAAACCACCGCTATTTTTTTAAGTTTTTTCATAACCTATACCTCCAATAAAATCTCGTTTATATCCTCTGTAAAAATTAAAAAAAGCACCGAGTTATACCGGTGCTTGACTTTAGGAAGGTAAATAACGAAAAAAGATTAGTTTTCTCTCGATTATATACTCAACCTCGTAGTCAAGCTATTTATGGTAGCTTGGTAGAAACTTTCGGGCCATATCCCCAACATTATACGAGAATAGTATTTAATTTTTACAAAGTCATATTAACATCGAGATTTAACACTGTCAATAACATACGTACATTTAACAAAAATATATATAAAACGTTCGTTAATTTATAGAAAATAAATAAAATTACGTGGATATATAATTATAACGAAGTTAAAATACTAAATTTTTTTGCTATAAAAAGTAAAGCGAAAAGAATGAATAACGAATTGAAATATCCTATAATCTTTTAAAAATATTATATTTTCAATAATAATTAGTATTAATTTTTACCATAAAAATAGAGACACCATTAAGTGCCTCTTAAACTACCATACTTTTATCCCGCATTAAGGGACAGTAAGACTCCCACTTCAAGATGGCAAAAGAACTGAGACAGCTAAGTGGGAGATCAACTGTCCCTAAAAGCCCGATTGGTTCAACTAATGCTTGGTGGGGGGAGGAAAGCCCCCCCACCAAGGCAAAGTTTCACTTTATTTACTTAACCCTTTTTCATGTAATCGATAGATAATGGCTGCTATATGTGCTCTTGATGTGGAATTATTAGGACCAAATCGTCCATCAGAGTAGCCATTTAAAATTCCTTCTTGTTTCATTGTTTCAATTGCTATGTATGCCCAATGATTGTGACCTACATCTATAAATGAATTCATTTGTGTATTTATAGAAGAGCCATACAAACCTGCGTTATAAAGTATTTGTGCTATTTGTGCTCTTGTTAAATTGGCATTAGGAGCGAAACGATCATCGCCAGTTCCATTCATTATTTTATGTTGAGCAACTAAATGAATTACATCTACAGCCCAATGATCGCCATTGACATCACTAAATGAAATTTTTTCATTTGTTGGAGTAAGCCCTAAATAATTACTGATAATTTTAGCAGCATGGGCTCTTGTTACTGGCTTATTCGGCTTAAATGTTCCATCAGGGTAGCCAGAAATCCAACCCTTTTCTGCTAAAAACATTATTTCTTTTTCTGCCCAATGTCCTACTACATCTCGGAATTTTTTATTATCATATTGCGTTAAATTCCATTCGTCTATTACCTTGCCTACTTTATTTCGATAGTATTCACCACCCAAATGATTGTATCCGGCTTCGGCAATATCGTATAGATATTCTTTCGCTGCTTTATCCAAGCTCCAGCCTTTTTTAAGTCTTTCTTGATAGTTTGTTTTTGCGAAACTATATCTTTGGTTTAATAGTAAGTTTCCTGCTAAATAATCAATCGCTTCTTTATGAGAATTGAACTTTCGATACCAGTTATCTCTTCTTTTACTTTCGTCAAATATTTTTCGGTCATATCCATAATCCACCAAAATAGGTACAGGCTCATAATCTTCATCTGGTTGCCCTTTCAGTTGCCAAGCGTTTTTCGGGTTATAACCCCATACTTTTATCCCGAAAAAATTATTCGCATGTATAGCGATTCTTGTTGTTCCATAACCACTCTCCAGAATTGCCATGCCCATAATTGCACTAGCAGGTATTCCCCATTTTTCACTTGCATCTATTGCAGGAGTAGAAATTTTATGAATAAAGTCTTTTTTCATTTGGGTAGAGATATTTGAATATGTAGATAAATAAGCGTTACTATTTCTACCTAGCTTTGCATCTTCAAATGGTAAGGGGTTAATGTTTGATGCACCTGATACCACCAAGTTGAAATTTGTGGTAAGTAACAAAATTATAAGAAATATCACTACTTTTCTTGTATTTTTCAACTACAGATCTCCTCTCTCATTAAAATCAAACTCTATTATCATAGCAGTTTTTTTATAACTTTCGAGGGGAATCTCCTATTTTTTTGGTAGTAATTCATGGCTATATTTCCGAGCTTTACATTAGCTCACTTCATTCCAGTAAACAAAAAACCACCATTCATCCTGTAAGGACAAATGATAGTTTTGTATTTAATAATCATATTTTTTGTTTTATTTAAAGGTAAGAAATGGTTACTCAAAATATTAAGCCTCTGCTTTTTGTACAAGCATAATAATGTACTGCTAAAAAATCCTTCTTGAACCCGCATTCTTTCGTTCCCAATTATAATAAAGTCCTGCACAAATCGGTCATTTTCTCGATTTTTTTCTCTCTTTTTTCCGCCATCACATTATTATTATTCATAATAAAGTCCTGCTCTTCTCTTGCCTTCCCCCTCCCTTTCCCCCTTCTTTTTTCGGGTTCATTTGAACCCGTCTTGCTTTTCCTCAAGCCTTTCTCCCTCTCGTTTTTTCTCGCTTTTCTTCCTTCCTTTTTCTCTTTTATTACACGAAAAAGGATGGGAACTTGGTTCCCATCCTTCCTATTTCTTGCCTGGCTCTGAATTGGTTTCATGCCTTTTGCACATCTTTATTTTCAATTCGTCATGACTTTATTCTTTCTACCACAACTTTATTCTGGCTTTACACTTTTAAAAAGAGTTTCGCTACCGCTTCGCAGTGCGTGCTTTGAGGAAACATGTCCACTGGCTGTATTTCCTTCGTTTCATATCCGCCATCCTCTAGGATACGTAAATCACGTGCTAGAGTTGCTGGATTACAGGACACGTAAACTACCCGTTTTGGCCGCTGCTCAATAATTGTTGTGAGCAACGCTTCGTCACAGCCTTTGCGTGGTGGATCTACTACTAAAACGTCTGCCTGCTTTCCTTCCTTGTACCAACGAGGGATGACCTCTTCGGCTGGACCTGCCTCAAAGTAAGTGTTTGTAAAGCCGTTAAGCTCAGCGTTACGTTTTGCATCCTCTATCGCTTGAGGTACGATTTCTACTCCTAATACCTGCTTCGCTTTTTGTGCAAGGAATAAAGAGATTGTGCCAATTCCACAGTATGCGTCGATTACTGTTTCATCTCCAGTGAGCTGCGCATAGTCAAGCGCCTGTTTATACAGCACCTCGGTTTGCTCAGGATTCACCTGATAAAAGGAACGTGCTGAGATTTCAAAGCGAACATCTCCGATTTTATCCTCAATGGTAGGCTTGCCCCAAACAAGTTTTGTCTCATCTCCGAAGATGACATTCGTATTCTTCGGGTTAATATTATGCATAATAGAAGTCACCTTGGGCTCGATTTCACGAATCAGCTGAATGATTTCGTCTTTCTTTGAGAGACGAGGATGCTTAGTGATAAGCACTACCATTACTTCGCCCGTAGCTCTTCCTTTACGGACCATCAGATGGCGAAGCTGTCCTTTTTTGGTTTCTTCATTATATGGGATTAAATCTAGCTCCAATGCCTTTGCTTTTATTGCTCGCATCAGCTGATCTGCCTCATCAGTTTGAATTAGGCAGGTTGGTGTGTCGGCAATCTTATGTGATTTAGCCTGGTAAAACCCTGCAATCACTTCTCCGTCTCTCATGCCAAAAGGAATCTGTGATTTGTTTCGGTATTCCCAAGGCTTGTCCATCCCCTTAACAGGTAGTACTGGAGCTGTAATTTTGCCTAGACGCTGCATGACATTGCGAACCATGTTTTCCTTGTACTTCAGCTGCCCTTCATAGGATAGGTGTTGAAGCTGACAGCCCCCACATTCGTAAAAGACGGGACAAGGAGCATCTACACGATTGGGAGATGGGTCGATAATGTTTATTAATTTGGCAAAGCCATAATTTTTTAATGTCTTCAGAACGTGTATTTCTGCCGTTTCTTCCGGCAAGCCACCATGAATAAATAGTGGGTAGCCGTCTACTTTTGCCACGCCAGAACCGTCATGTGTCAAATCCTCTATTCTAACTGTTAGTCGATCATTCTTTTTTACTGGTGTATTCACGTAATTTCTCCGTTCTCTTATGATGAGATTCATTATATCAAAAATAGGGCAATTGGGGGGGAAAGTTGATTTTTAGGCAAAAAAAATCAAGCAGACTATTCTGCTTGGATAAATTGTTTAAGTTTTTTCTTCTCTAAAACCTTCCACTGCATAGTAGGCACTATGTTTTGATTCAAACGATTTGCAAACACCTGTGCCGAGTATGGGTTATCAAAAATCTTCATCTCGTGGCTGTTTGAATTCTTCAATGTCTCGGTAGTTCCGTTAATGACTCGAATAATTATAAACATTCGACCACTCCAAGTTTTTGACATAAAATCATAAATTGTTACAAAAATATTGTCTCATAAAACAGATATTTTGTATATTGAAATAAAAATTTGTAACGAAATGGTAATATTTTTTCCGTTAAGCTATTATTCTGAAGCATGATTAATTTACATGGTAATACCTTACTAGCATAAAAGAAAAAGCACCTACGACTTTTAGCAATAAAATCGTAAATGCTAATATGATTAAGGTCTATCTTGTTCTCGGATATCATTGATTGGAACAAAAACCTCAATATGTCGATGTAGATTTTGAAAAGTTGCAGGGATTTCTCCACCATATTCGCCATCTAAGTTAAGCAAGACTTTTTCTTCTGCCGTCACTTTTATATGGCTTGCTTTTTTATAGATCACATGTGGATCCGCTAAATGCTCTCCTCGAAGTGCAAGCGTAGCCAATCGAATGAATTCCGCTACATTAACCTTTTTCAATATTAATAAAGAAAACTTCCCATCATTAATACTTGAATTTGGCGCAAGCTTTTCAAAGCCACCAACTGAGTTAGTGAGTCCTACTAAGAACATCATTGCCTCATCTTCAAATACTTCTCCATCATACTCAATACGTACCTTAGAGGCTTTAATCGAAGGAAGCATCTCAATTCCTTTTAGGTAATATGCAAGTTGACCTAACATCGTTTTAAGCTTACTTGGTACCTCATACGTAAGCTCCGTAATTCTTCCTCCACCTGCGATGTTAATAAAGTATCGATCGTTTACTAAACCGACATCTACAGGTATAGAGTCTCCCTTAATGATTATATCCACCGCAGCCTCAATATCTCGGGGAATATGTACCGCTCTGGCAAAATCGTTTGTAGTCCCCATAGGAATCAGACCAATCTTTGGTCTTTTTTCAAACTTACTTACCCCAGCAACCACTTCGTTCAAGGTGCCATCTCCGCCAGCTGCGATGATAATATCAAAGCCATTTTCAACTGCTTTTTCAGCCGCTTTTATTGCATCGCCTTCTCCAATTGTTGCATGACAAGAAGTTTCGTAACCTGCAATCTCTAATTCCTCCAACACTTCTGGCAAATGTTTCTTAAAAAGCTCTCTTCCAGAGGTCGGATTGTAGATAATCCTCGCACGCTTCATACTGATTTCCTTTCTTCTTTACAATTTCATTCTATTAATAAGACCGTAAAACCACCTAGAAGGTTTCCAACATTCCAAAAAAGTCGACGATAGCCGACTCTTATTTTTGTAGAACCTGCATCCAGCTGTTACGGATACTTTCATAAACAGCCAAGTGGAATTCTTTATTCTTTACAAACTCAAGCATTAAATTATCGTAAAATTTCTTTTGAGCTTCCTCAAAGGCTGCATCCTCTTTTGCTGGGAGTGATGCTCTTCCTTCCATTACAAAGCTCTGCACACTATCCGCTCTTGGTCCCCATTTAGCAAGTACTTCTCCATCCTTGTCTAGTAATAGATACATAGGGATTGAGCGTCCACCATTTGTCAAATAACGATCCATCAGCTCAAGATTTTCATCACGAAGCACTGTCCGAACCTCGATATCGGCAGCTTCAGCAATCTTACGTAAGATAGCATTATTCATCATGGCATCTCCACACCAGTCTTCTGTTATGACAAGTATATGTGGTGACTTCACTTTTAATATCTCAATAAATTCATCATCAGCCGGCACATCAAAATTATTGTACACCGCAAATGACTCTTCTTTCTTCGTAGTCATGTCCTCCATGTAACGATCCAATGGTTTTGCAGTTTCAAAATACGCATGTTCTGTTTGCAATCTGACTACCCCCTTTTTATCAAGTATACTTTCTTTCAAAATGTTATTCAAATAAGTTGATGAAACTAATAGGTGTCCATTACTCTTGAAAACTATACATAAAAGTAATACAAAAATAATAAGCACTTATAAATATAATTATAAGTGCTCACTTGCATTTCTATTAGTATTTAATTCTATTAGTTTTCTTTAGAAATTAGTAGTACGAAAAGTTTTTCCTTTACTGGACTTGATATGTTGGCTTTATTCCTTTCAGAACCTCTACTACATTTTGAGTTGCTTTTGTTCTTAGCTCTACTACTGCTTCTTCTGAATAAAAAGCACTATGAGGAGTTATATATAGATTAGGTAAGGTTATCAACTCACTGTCCAAGGGGATTGGTTCTATCTCTATCACATCTAAAGCAGCTCCCGCTATTTTACCAGATCTAATTCCATGGACTAAAGCTTCCGTTTGTATAATCGGACCACGAGCAGTGTTAATTATAAACACTCCACTTTTTAATTGTTCCAGCACTTCGAAATTAATTAGATGTTTGGTATTTTCAGTCAAAGGAACGTGAATGGATATTATGTCAGCATTCTGAAGAATATCCTTTAACTCCATTTTTCTAACTCCGTAGGTTTGCATCTCTTCTGCAGAAATAAATGGATCATAAACTAGAATTTCTTTAAAACCCAATGGTAAAACTTTTTCTACTACCTTTTTAGGAATTTTTCCGAAGCCCAATATCCCAAGTACTTGATTTTGAAACCTGTAGATTGGTGTACCAACACTAAAATCCCAAACGCCATTTTTAACTGCGTTATTTAACTCGACAATTTTACGTGTCCATGACAAAAGTAAGGCTACAGTATGGTTAGAAACCTCTTCTATTCCGTAATCAGGAACATTGCACACTGTAATACCTAGTTCCCTTGCAACCTTCAAATCAATAGTGTCAACGCCAACTCCATATCTAGAGATAACTTTACAATTCTTAAGGTTTCTTAGCACCTTTTCGGAAAGAGGGGCATATTGGTTGATAATGGCATCTGCTTCCCTTGTTGCTTCCATAACCTCTTCCTCAGTCCGACATTGGGCTTTAATAGTCTCAATATCTAAACCACTTTCAGCGAATACAGCTTCTTCAAAGTTCAATTGGTTAAGTTCATAATCTGTAATTACTACTTTCCATTTCAACAGTCACTCCTCCTAACTAAGTTCAGCAATCCCTAAACCTGATGCACCAAGTTCAGAACTCTTGGCTTCTGGGTAATATCGCTTAATCATTTCAACTCCTATAGATGCACGACGCACTCTTTCTCGAACCAAAGCCAAGTTAGTAGATTCCCATTGTGTCCCCGATGGATATACATCTAGGTGGTTACGTAACCCAAACTTAATATAAACCGGAGAGAGCACTCGAATAATCTCAGGTATTTCATAATAGCGTAAGAAACCTCCGAAATTATCAGGTACTTCAATGTAAATATCGATAGGAATATCTATAGCTTGTCTTATTGCTGCAAGTTTTTGCAACGTCAAAGATGAAGGAACATTATATGTATCAGCTCCTAATTCCTCCATAATCTTTACAGAGACAGGATTACAAGCTCCCATTTGAACAGATACCTTTACGACAAAATCACTCGGTAGTAGGCCTTCTTCTTTCATCTTTTTCGTCATATATAGCAAACCTTCATCCGCTATTAATGCACCTTTTAGCCCCAAATCTGCTCCTCGAATTAAATCTTCCATCGCATATACCAATTGATTTACACCTTCATGTCTTAACGCTTGAGACTTTCCTGCTGTTGTCAATGGCCCAGCACTAATATCCCAAGTACCACGCGGCCCTACGAACAAGCTTAATTCCATCCCTCGCTCAGCAGTTAGCTTACACATTTCTTTTATTTCTTCATCCGTTTGTAGCATGATCCCACTCCCCTGAGAGATTCGATGAATAGTAAGTCCATATTCATCGATTGCTTTTAGTGTCTCTTTTAAAGCTAGAGGTCCCTCCACACTTGGAAGTTCTATTCGATATTGTGCACCGTCTGAAAAACGCTTTTCCGATGTTGGTAATTCTGCGTAATCATTTACGGGATAACCTAGTTTCTCTAATAGTTTTTGTGATTTGTTCATCTTATCTCCTCAGATTCCAAAATATTTTGCAGTAAATCTTTCATTTTATTTCTTATTAAATCATTAGAATTAAAGAATGGTTGACGATAACCCACTTTTCTATTCGGAAACCAGCGCAGGTGAACAGCTTCCTTCATAGTCAAAAAGAAACTAGGATGCCAAGTGTACATATCCATTAGTTTAGAGATTTTTAGATGAATAGCTTGAATTTTAGATAGTTCCTTATCTTGAATGGCATTATACAATTGAACAGACAACTCAGGTAGAAATACCGATGTTCCATTGATACTACCAGCAGCACCAAGAAGCTGAGTATCAAGCATGTGCTCATCGAAAGCAGAGTACACTTTAAATCCAGGATGCTTTTTTGTGATTTGCTCAATCACAGTCCTTATGCGGCCAATTGTTGGCACCGTTTCTTTAATCCCTTTTATGTTTGGACAATTTTCTACTAGTTCAGCAATTACCTCAACAGGAATTTCCTGCCCTGTTAATTGGGGAATATTATACAAATAAATATCGTTGGAAACATGATTAGATATTTCACTATAAAATTTAACCATTTGTTCATTCGTCATATTCCAATAGTATTGGTTTACCACCATGACTCCTTTAGCACCTAACCTGGTTGCATAATTGGCCAAATCTATAATCTCTTGTAAAACCGTCCCACCTACACCACACATAACCGGTACTCTGTTATTGATGTATGAAATCATCTCAGCAATATATGCCTTCTTTTCATCAAATGATAGAAAAGGAAACTCCCCAGAGCTACCTAGTAGAAGAATTCCATGTACTCCACTTTCAATAATATGATCAACCATCTTTTTATTTAAATCGCTATCAATATCACCATTCTCATTAAATAAAGTGACTATCGGTGGAATTATTCCGTCCATATATGTAACTCCTAACCGCGTTTAATAAATACTGTTTTAGTACTAGTGTAAAATTCTTTTGCTGCTTCTCCTTGTTCTCTACTACCGGTACTAGAGGACTTCATGCCACCAAAAGGTGCTTGAAATTCTACTCCTGCGCTTTCAGCATTTATACGGACTAATCCTGCTTCTATTCCATCAATAAAGTCCATTGCCGCACCTATGTCTTTCGTAAATATAGAGGCACTTAATCCATATTCCACATCATTCGCTAACTCAATGGCTTCGTTACTAGATTTCACTTTAATCAAGGCAATCACAGGTCCGAAGATTTCCTCTTGAGCAATTCTCATGCTAGGTTTTACATTGTCAAAAATAGTTGGCTCTACATAATATCCTGGCAGGGCTTCGGATTGAAGTGATTGCCCCCCAAATATTAATTCGGCTCCTTCTTTTTTCCCTATATCAATATAATCAAGAACAGTATTATATTGACTTTCACTAGCACATGGCCCCATCCAGCTATTACTGTCTACACCAGGACCAATTGTAATTTTTGCTGATTCACTGAGTAAGCGGTCTTTAAAACTTTCGTAGATGTCTTCCTCTATAAATACCCTACTAGTAGCTGTACACTTTTGGCCTGTAGATTTAAAAGCTCCACTTAGTACTGCTTCTACTGCATTGTTAATGTCTGCGTCCTTAAGAACGATGACAGGATTTTTTCCTCCCATTTCTAGTTGAACTTTGACAAGATTTTTTGCAGCTGCTTCAGCAACCAATTTCCCTGTGTTACTAGAGCCGGTGAAAGTAATTCCGTTAATTCTAGAGCTATTTATTAGCTCATTACCTATGGATGACCCACTTCCAGTGATAAAGTTTAATACCCCAGCAGGTAAGCCTGCATCTGCAAAACACCGGATTACCTTAGCAGCAGTTACAGCCGCCTCAGATGCCGGTTTAAAGACAACTGTATTACCATAAACTAGTGCTGGAGCAATCTTCCAAATAGGTATTGCAACTGGAAAGTTCCATGGCGTAATAACACCTACAACCCCTAAAGGGATTCTCTTGGTGAACATGAGCGCTTTGTTATCAGAAGCTGGAATTAGATCGCCCTCTTTTCGGCTTCCTTCAGCTCCGTAATATTTTAGAATTGCGATACCTCTTTGGGTTTCACCCATAGCTTCAGGAAAGGTTTTGCCCATTTCCTCTGTCAACGTCTTGGCAATATCCTCTAAGTTTTCTTCTAGTTTTGCAGCAACCTTATACAAGATTTGCCCGCGTTGAAATTGACCTAAGCTTTCCCACTGTTTTTTCGCATTATGTGCAGAATTGATAGCTTCATTTAGCTCCTCAGCAGTAGAAGATTGAACATAACCAACAACCTTTCGTGTAGCTGGATTAATACTTTCTATCTTTTTTCCACTGCTACTCTTTCTCCACTCTCCATTAATATAATTTGAGTATTCTGTCATTTAATGATCCTCCTTTAGTTCTGGCTCACCGTATTACGTAACGTTCCGATTTTGTTACTGAAAATTTCAATTCGATCTCCAACTTTAAGAGTAAACTCATTTGGTGGGACAATACATGTTCCAGTCATAAGTGCAGTACCAGGTAATATATCATTATCATATGTTAAATAACGTACTAAATCGTCTAATTTCCGCTTTAGTTGATTAACAAAAGCGGAACCTTCAAAAAGCAATTCTTGTTCTCTGTAAATTCTACAGTTTATATCTAGAGAATACGGATCTTCAATGAACTCCGGGATTAATATTGCAGGTCCAAGAGAGCATGAATTCTTCCATATCTTTGCTTGTGGTAAATATAAAGGATTTTCGCCTTCAATATCACGACAACTCATATCATTTCCCAATGTATATCCAATTATCTCACTGTTCTCACCTATGATTAACGCCAACTCAGGCTCTGGAATTTGCCAATTAGAATCTCTTCTTATATATACTTCGTCATCAGGACCAACAAGTCTTCTAGCAGTTGATTTTAGAAATATTTCCGGTCTCTCTGCATCGTATACTTTATCGTAGAAGGTCTCCTCGTCAAACTTCCCTTGGGTAGCCTCATAATTTCGAGCATCTTTACTTTTCAAATAAGTAACTCCAGAAGCCCAAACTTCTTCCGATTCTATTGGTACTGTTAGTTTCAGATCTTCAAAATTCGAGCCCTTTAAAGCTACCAATCCTTCATTCTTTATATAATCTTCTAACGAGATATTGAGATTTTTCAAACTATAATAAAACTCCACATAATTATTAAATGGTATTTTATAAACTTCTGAATTAGATGTTACTATTGCTGAAACTACATCCTCGTTTTCATTAATATAACGAATAAATCGCATTAGACACGTTCCTCCCATTTCTGATATCCTAATTCCTTAGATACTGCCGAGACGCAATCCGTTAAATATTGCAGGTTATCTTTTTTCTTTGTTTTAGAAAAATTCGCTTTAGGTGTAGAAACACTTATGGCAGCGATCACTTCCCCAGAATAGTCAAACACCGGCATGGCTACACAGATTATCCCACTTTCATTCTCCTCTACATCCATGGAATAACCCTGTTCTCGTACAATCTCCAATTCCATTAGATAGTCATTATAGTTTGTAATTGTATTTCTCGTTCTCTTTTCAAAATCGTATTGATTCATTAATTGTTCTAACTTAGAAAGAGGAAGGTAAGCGGTTAATACTTTTCCAACCGCACTTGAGTGCAAAGGAACACGCTTACCGATTCTCGAATAAATCACTAACGTATTGCGCCCGCTTATTTTATCAATATAAACTGCCTCTTTCCCCATTCTTGTAACTAAATGGACAGTCTCTCCGGTTAGTTCATTCAGTTTTTCAAGATGTCGAGAAGCAATACTTCTTATATCAATCTGATTTACTAGTAGATTTCCTCTTTCATACAACTTCCAGCCTAAGGAATATTCGCTTGTTTCTTCATTTTGTGTAATATAACCATATTGCTTCAGTGTTTTCAAAAGAGAGTGAACGGTACTCTTGTTTAAATCTAGTTTCATGCTAATTTCTTTGATAGAGACCTCTTTATTTACTTCATCAAAAATCTCTAGTATTTCTAAAGCCCTAGCAACCGCTTGTATTATTGGCATAGTTCTTACCTTCCTTTTTAAGTAGAAAAATTAATGATGATATTCTAGATCGGCTTCCTCATAAACTTGAATAGGAACTACTCCTTTAGAGGCATCCGTATGACCAACCATCCTATTTACTGCTGCAACCAGCTTTTGTCTCATCTTCATTTTTCCATTTCGTTCTAGAAATAAGGTTTCACGGCTGGAATCCTTCAAGATATCTTCTTCATATTCAACTTCTTCTTTCAGAGATTTCACCAAATTTATTTCTTTCTTTCGTAATTCTAAATGAAGAATGTCGCCAGTTTTTAAGTAGCCAATCCCCCCCCCCTTGTATGCCTCAGGAGTCATGTGCCCTATAGCAGCACCATACGTAACACCTGAATACCTTCCGTCGCTTATAATCGTACATATTCTTTTTAACGTTCTATTTGCGTTTATATGCTGCATAGGGGTGAACATTTCTGGCATACCAAAAGATTCTGGACCTTGACCTGCAATTACAACAGCAATTTTTAAAATACCTTTTTTCGTAATATAATCGAATAATTCATTATAAGAATTATCTAGCAAGCTATCATATTCTTCGGGAGCATTGTATTTTACTAGGCTCAATATTTTTGAATGTTCGAATAATCCCTGTTCTTTGATTCTATTAATATAATTTGAATCTAATAGAGAATTATTTGCTTCGTCTTCATTATCAAAATAAAGGACAAAAGCCATCTTGTCATCAAATTGATCTAGCTGAGGAGTTGGCATACCACTAATTTTCACCACAGCACTTTCAAAAAAGTTACCTCTTAAAACATCGACACCGCTAAAGGGTCTTCTAGGATTATTTAGAATCACAGGATTATCCTCTACATTACTAGCAGGTAAACTATCACTATATTTCAGTCTTTCTCTCCATGTTGTTCCTGTTACTGTTAATGCATCTTGATTCATATTAATGCCATTGTTAAGCAACTCGTAAAATAGTGTCTCCATCCCTCTACTTGAACCACTACAGCACTGCATAGCTAAAGCAAAAATATCTCTTCCCTCTGTTAAAGAGTAATTAAATAAGTCTGGAATAGGTTGAGATTTTAAGATTTTTTCTACATCAAATAATGTAAAGTTAAAACCTGCATAAATCATAGCAGCAACCATATGCATCATGAGGTTAGTGGATCCACCAGATGCGCTATGTATCCTCACAGCATTTTTAATATTTGCTTCTACTAGGCTCGCAACTCCAAACTCTTCCTTGTTCATCATGGTAGCCATTGCATCAATAGCGTTATTTATCTGCTTTTGATTAGGTGGTTCCACTAATAACTCTAAATCAGGATGTACTAATCCTAAACCTGCTACTAAATGTCTTGAGCTGTTACCAGTACCATTAAAGGCACAAACTCCACCCTGGCTGTCACATGTTGCTGCAGCTAAACGCTTTTCAAAATATTTATGCTCCGTTTCAGTAATTACCTTTTTTTCTACCGCTCTTTCAAAAACTCCTTGGAACGAGGTATTAGAGGAACATTGCAAAATATAACTCATCGTATCCTTAAGATCATCACCTATGTCTTGATGACCCATCGAAGCTGCTCTATTATAAACCTCATTTAATGCAACTACTACATCCTCTGGAATTGTTCCTCCTTTTAAGACATGGGCTGGAGCGAATGTAGCAAAAAAAGAAGGATCTCCTCTAAATTTTCTTAGTCTATCGAGGTGAGCTAAACCACTTACAACACCCAGTGGTTGCTTATCACATCCTTGAATAACAAATGCACCATGATAACTATGAGCTTCTAATTGATTGACTATCATTTGTGCTACGGCATTTCTACTTTGAAGAGAGTAACTCATCCCTTGATTGGATTGAGCTGTCCCATCACACATTACAGGAGTAGAAAAATAAAACGGAACCCCGCCATTTTGCCATATTCTTATAGCTGCTCTGGACGAAGTCATATAATCCATAATGTGAGCAGGATGGTCAGCCGAACCACCAATTATGGCAATTCTGGGAGCATCATTTTCTAGACGATTGACTATTTCATCCAATGCCCAATCAGGAGCTCCTCCTTCATAGAAAGGACCTAAAATCTTTTTAGCATTGTCTAGTAACCCTGCAACTGTAATCGGCTCATTCGCTTTGCCTTGAACATTTGTCTTATAAGGATTAATCCGACTATTAATATACGGAAAAAGCATTTTCTATTCCCCCTTTTTAATTCAAGAATGCTAACGATAAATAAGGTATAAACGTGATGATTAATAAGACGAGAGTCATCACTAGTATGAATGGAACTATTTTCTTCGATAGAGCTTCTAGGGAGAGTCCGGAAATACTAGCCCCAACAAATAGATTTACACCCACTGGAGGAGTGATAAACCCTATAGCTAGAGCAACAATCATAATTATTCCAAAGTGAATTGGATCATACCCTACTTGAACTGCTATTGGCAGTAGAATTGGCGTTAATATAATAATTGCTGCAATTGTATCCATGAAACATCCAACTATTAACAGCAACAAGATAATTAGCAAAATGATAACCGTCTGGTTTGAAGAAACAGATAGCATTGCTTCAGCTATTTTATTTGGGATTTGTTCCATTGCTAACAATTTTCCAAAAGCAGTAGCACTTCCTACTATTATCAAAATGGTAGCAGTCATTAATGCTGAATCTATAAATACTCCAGTAATATCTTTAAACTTTAATTCTCGATAGACAAAAGCTCCAATTATAAACCCTACAAATACTGCAATCGCAGCTGCCTCAGTAGGTGTAAAAATACCACCGTATATACCTCCAAGTATGATTACCGGAATAAGTAACGACCATTTCGCTCTCCAAATTTGTCTAATAATATTCTTAAAAGAAACTTTCTCAGTTGAACCTTTATATCCAGCTTTTTTGGAGTAATAATATGCGTAAATCATAAGACCAATTCCCACCAGGATTCCAGGTATAATACCAGCAATAAACATATCTCCTATCGATACACTACCAGAGACCCCATACATAACCATCGGTATAGAGGGAGGTATGATTACACCTATTGAACCTGCAGAAGCAACAACTGCTGTAGAAAATTTAATATCATAACCTTTTTTCACCATCGCTGGAATCATAATTCCCCCTACTGCTGCAACAGTAGCTGGCCCAGAACCGGATATTGCGGCAAAAAACATACATGTAACAATAGCAGTAAGAGCTAATCCCCCCGTCACTGATCCAACTAAAGATTCAGCAACAGCAATAAGCCGAGTAGATATACCACCTTTCCCCATTATTTCTCCAGCTAATATAAAGAATGGAATCGCAAGTAAAGGAAACGAATTTGTTGAGGTTGTCATTTCCTTCATAATAAATTCAAGTGGAATAGTTCCACTTGCCAATAATGCAACTATGGAAGATAAACCTAAGGCTATTCCAATAGGAACAGTTAAAACTAATAGAATTGCAAAAGAAATAAACAGTATTACTCCCATTCATATCACCCCTATATTTTTGGAATATCAGTATCGACAAGCTCATAACCTTCTCTGAAAGCTTTCGTTTCTAGGACTATTCTTTGTATAAGCCGTATGCTGGTTAATAGCATTCCTATCGGCATTCCTAGATACATGATCGACATCGGTATACCTAAAGAAGGAGCTCTTTGCCCACTTTGATGAATAGCCTCAAAGATTGTAAAGCCGTAATATACAGCGAATACTGCAAAAAATAAAAATAGCAAATTAGCAATTAAATTAATAACATATTTTCCTCTTGGTTTTAAAACTACCAACAAGGCTTCTACTCGGATATGCCTTGCTTTTTTAACTCCATAGCTGATTCCGATATATACCAGCCATATAAAAGAAAAACGAGCAAGTTCCTCAGACCAAGATAGAGAGTTTTCTAGAACATACCTCATAAATACTTGCAGTATAGTCACAACACTCATAGTTATCAGCAAGATAAGTAATAACAGGCGTTCAACATTTTCATCTAGCCATTTAATAACCGTCATTATTTCCCTTCTTTCTCTTTATGTATAAAGACAAATTTTAAGTGAATGAAAGCTAGCAAACTTGTACTAGCTTTCATTTTTGAAAACTACTTTGCACTTTCTATTGCATCGATATATTTTTGAACAAATTCTTCTCCAATTTTTGATTTAAATTTTTCAATAACTGGTTGTACAGTTTCTTTTAATTTTTCGATTTCAGTGTCGCTTAATTTCGTATATTCCATCTGTCCTTTTAACTCTTCTAATGCTTCCGTTGCTGTTTTACGTGATAATTCTCTATTATGCTCACCAGCTTCTAAAGCAGCCTCTTCAATAATTTTCTGTTCTTCTTCTGTTAAATTATCCCAAGTTTTTTGGCTGATTAAGAAAATAAATGGGGAATAGATATGATTAGTCTCTGTTAAATATTTTTGTACTTCTGGATATTTTTCTAATAGAATCGTAGGATATGGATTTTCTTGTCCATCAATCGTTTTTTGTTGCATAGCGGTAAACAACTCTGTGAACGCCATTGGCATAGGGTTAGCACCCATTTCCTTCCAAGCGGCTAAATGTATCTCATTTTCCATTGTACGAATTTTTAAACCTTTCATATCCTCCATTGATTTAATAGCTTTCTTACTGTTGGTTAGTTGACGGAAGCCATTTTCCCACCATGCCAACTGTAATACTTGTTGGGAAGATGCTTTTTCTGCTAATTCTTTTCCGAAATCCCCTTGTAATACAGAATCCACAACATCTGTATCGGTTAATAAGAAGGGTAAATCGAATACTCCATACTCTGGCACAAATGTTGTAAAAGGTGCTGTTGATGGGATTGTAATATCTAATGTCCCAAATTGTAGCATTTCAATTGCAGAACGATCATCGGCAATGGTCCCAGAATGATAAACCTCTACCTTTAAAGAATCCGTTCTTTCCTCTACCAATTCTTTAAATTTAACCGAACTCTGATAAAGTGGTGTTTTGTCATTTAATCCTAAACTAATTTTTAAAGTCTTTGCTTCGCCTTTAGCATCTGCTTTTGTTTCTGAATCTGAGTTACCACAAGCCATTAGTAAAAGAGCTGTAAGTAATACTGTGCCTAAAAACCATATTTTTTTCATTTGTAACTCCCCTTTGTTTTATAATATAAAATGCCATTTTTATATTCTTCAAAAAAAAATTGGCTCAATAGAGACCTTTCAAGGTGTCCTGCTCTAGTTTTGAACTGGGCTTACTTCATCCACGTCACCACCTCTAATAGAATATCAATATAGAATATTCAGACTTTTGATAGGTTATAATTACCATTCCGCTACAGATCCATCCTGGTGTCTCCAAACTGGACTCTTCCAATTATGCCCGATTATATGCTGATTTCTAACAAATTACTTAACGGCTTATAGAATTAGAGCTGATTATTAAAATTAATTTGTAAGCGGTTTCATTATAATATGAAATCGCTTTCTTTTTTAAAACTAAGATTCCATTAAAAATTTTAATAAAATCACGCTAAGTTTACAAATCTGCGTTTTATATTATAAAACCTGGTTTTGTAATAGCTTTAAATTTTTGGAATAAAATTATTCCGTATGGAAAATATAATCTATAAGAATTTTAATGTCAATAACTTGATTGAATTTTCTTTATATTCAATCTATATTTATTGTAAAAAATAGCTAATTTAAACTACTCATTAGGGTTTACACCTATCTACAAGCGGAGTGTCACCTGCTTATTGGAGCACGATTTTTTACCTAGCACTTATGTCGCTCTTTATAAGTATATCTATCAAAGTATTTTAAACTATGCAAAAATGTTTATATCCAACCATCTGAGAGTAACATACCCCTATTGGGATATATTCTAAGCGAACGAGAGTAAACAACCTGAACGAGAATAAAAGAAGTCTATCCGAGAGTGTCGTCCGCCTCAAAGAGAGTAAAAGAGTCTATCCGAGAGTAACGCCACCATCAATCCCAAGTGGTCACTGGACATGCCCCCACCTTTCTAACCGAGAGTAAAGTACTCCCATCCGAGAATAAATTCTGACCGAACGAGAGTAAACTTCCTGAACAAGAGTAAAAGTGGTCTATGCGAGAGTATCGTCCGTTTGAACGAGAGTAAACCTCTACTATCCGAGAGTATCTTCCCGCCATCCGAGAGTAACGCCTCAATAATCCCAAGTGGACTTGGACATCTCCTCCATCATAAAAAAGACCATTCGTCCTCAGACGAATGGTCTCACCCTATTATCTTTTTACGATTTCTTCTTGAAGCAGCTTGTTTACAAGCGGTGGATTCGCTTGTCCTTTGGTTGCTTTCATGATTTGACCCACTAGGAAGCCAATTGCACGGTCTTTACCGTTTTTGAAATCCTCGATGGACTGTGGGTTAGCATCCAATGTAGAAATAACGATTTCGCGAAGTGCACCTTCGTCAGAAATTTGAACAAGGCCTTTCGCTTTTACTACTTCCTCTGCGTTTCCACCATTATCTGCAAGCTCTTTAAATACTTTTTTCGCAATCTTAGAGGAGATGGTACCATCTGTGATTAGCTTGATCATGCCTGCAAGATTTTCTGGAGTGAGCTGGATGTCCTTTAATTCCTTTTGCTCCGCATTTAAGTAGGCTGATACCTCACCCATTAACCAGTTAGAGCTTAATTTCACATCTGCACCTAACGCAATTGTTTCCTCAAAGAAATCAGACATTTCTTTTGTCAGTGTTAAGACCATTGCATCGTAAGCAGGCAATCCTAGCTCTTCGATGTATCGTTTCTTACGAGCATCTGGCAGCTCAGGAATTTCAGCGCGTACTCTTTCTCTCCACGCATCATCAATAACAATTTGTACTAGGTCTGGCTCCGGGAAGTAGCGGTAATCATCCGCACCCTCTTTGACACGCATAAGAACTGTTTTACCAGTAGACTCATCAAAACGACGAGTTTCTTGTGGAATAACACCGCCAGCAAGCAATACCTCTGCTTGGCGTACTTGTTCATGCTCTAATCCACGGCGAACATAGTTAAAGGAATTAAGGTTTTTCAATTCTGTTTTAGTACCGAATTTTTCTTGACCGTAAGGACGTAGGGAAATATTTGCGTCACAGCGTAATGAACCCTCTTCCATTTTACAATCAGATACACCTGTGTATTGGATAATGGATTTCAGTTTTTCTAAGTAAGCATAAGCTTCCTCAGGTGTACGAATATCTGGCTCTGAAACGATCTCAATAAGTGGAGTCCCTTGACGGTTGAAGTCTACCAATGAATAACCGTCGCCAGCATGAGAAAGTTTACCAGCATCCTCCTCTAAGTGAAGGCGTGTAATACCAATTCGTTTCTTTTTGCCGTCTACTTCAATTTCAATCCAACCATTTTCTCCAATTGGTTTATCAAACTGAGAGATTTGATATGCTTTCGGATTGTCTGGATAGAAGTAGTTTTTACGGTCAAATTTCGTAATTGGCGCAATGTCCATATTTAATGCAAGTGCTGCTCTCATTCCCCATTCTACAGCTGTTTTATTTACAACTGGCAGAACACCTGGGTAACCAAGGTCGATTACATGAGTATTTGTATTTGGCTCCGCACCAAAATGAGCTGGTGATGGAGAAAACATTTTGGATTCTGTTTTCAGCTCGACGTGAACCTCTAAACCAATAATTGTTTCAAAATTCATCGTTTGATTCCCTCCCAAATTTGAGGAGTTTGTTTATGGAAGCTAGTCGCTTGCTCGTAGGCATGCGCAACTCGATAGATAGTAGCCTCATCAAAGTAATTACCGATTATTTGAAGACCTAATGGTAAACCATTAGAGAATCCGCAAGGAATAGAGATACCAGGTACACCTGCAAGGTTCACAGGGATAGTCAGGATATCGTTTGCATACATCGTTAATGGATCCTTAATATTCTCTCCAATTTTAAATGCTGGTGTTGGTGTAGTAGGTCCGATAATGACATCGTATTTTTCAAGGACATTATCAAAATCTTGTTTAATTAGCGTACGTACTTGTTGCGCTTTTTTATAGTAAGCATCATATGAGCCTGCACTTAAAGAATATGTTCCAAGCATTATACGGCGTTTCACTTCATTTCCAAAGCCTTGCGAACGTGTTTGCTTATATAGCTCCATCAAGTTTTCCACATTTTCCGCACGGAAGCCATAACGGATACCATCAAAGCGTGCAAGGTTAGAGGAAGCCTCTGATGAAGAAAGGAGGTAATAAGTCGCTAGAGCATATTTAGAATGAGGTAGGGATACCTCTTCCCAAACTGCACCAAGGGATTCTAATACCTTTAAAGCATCAAGCACTGCTTGCTTAGAAGCTTCTCCTACTCCTTCTCCTAAATATTCTTTTGGAACAGCAATGCGTAAGCCTTTGATATCTCCAGTTAATGCTTTTGTGAAGTTAGGTACTTCTACATTAGCAGAGGTAGTATCATAAGGGTCCAGGCCAGAAATAGCCTCTAATAATAATGCATTGTCTTCTACGTTACGAGTAATTGGCCCAACTTGGTCTAATGAGGACGCAAAAGCTACCAAGCCATAGCGAGAAACACGGCCATAGGTTGGCTTCATCCCCACTACTCCACAGAAGGAAGCTGGCTGACGAATGGAGCCACCTGTATCCGAGCCTAAGGAGAATGGTACTTCTCCAGCTGCTACCGCAGCAGCCGAGCCACCTGAAGAACCTCCAGGTACATGATTGATATTCCATGGGTTACGTGTTGCTTTAAATGCAGAGTTTTCATTGGATGAGCCCATTGCAAACTCGTCCATATTGATTTTCCCAATATTGATAAGCCCTGCTTCTTTCACTTTATGTACAACAGTTGCATCATAAATCGGTTTGAATCCTTCTAGGATTTTACTAGCACAAGTTGTTTCGATTCCTTCAGTCACTAGATTGTCTTTAATACCAATCGGTAGACCAAATAGTGGACCTCTCTCTTCTAATGGAACTTGATCCATTTCTTTTGCTTGTGCGATTGCATTTTCGTTTAACGCTAAAAACGCTTGTACATCTCCATCAAGCTTTTCTATGCGTTGAAAGGATTCAGCTGTAAGCTCTTCAATGGAGACTTCCTTCTTTTGAATTAAGTCTTGAAGCTCTTTTGCTGAGTGTTTAAATAATGACATCAGTTACCCTCCTTACTCATTTATTCAATAATTTTCGGAACCTTAACGTGACCATTCTCTTGGTCTTTTACATTTAACATCATTTTTTCTCTGTCTAATCCTGGTACTGGTGTGTCTTCACGAAGAACATTCACTAGTGGCAATACATGAGTTGTAGGTGGAACGTCAGTAGTGTCAAGCTCGTTTAATTCATCCGCAAACTTTGTAATCGCCGCCAGCTGCTCCGCAAACATTTCTGCCTCTTCTTCTGTAATTGCTAGTCTTGCCAAGTGTGCTACGTGCTTAACTTCCTCTTTTGAGATATTTGCCATTTTTTACACCTCCGAATTCGATAAACATAAGAAATATCATATCATTTTTCGCACTAATTGAACAGAGCGCCCTTGTTCATGTCTACTGGGTGTAGATATGAACGAAAGGCTCTTCTTCTCCTGACTTTTTAATAAGGAGTGCTTCTGCTCCATCCAAGGAATTGATTTGAACTTCTACATTCATTTCTTTTTTAAAATGAGCTGGGATCAAGCCTGCTACATATTGTGTAAAGCTAATTACTTCTGAGGTTCCGTAAAACTGTATCGGGATGTTAATCGCAAGCTCCTGAAGACCTTGGTCCTTAAAGAATCCCGTACCAATGACACTTGTGTAGTTAGAAAAATATTCGTCAATGTCTTGCTTAAAGTGCTTAAACATTGTATTGATATCACGATATTTTTCTTCCGCATCTGAAGTGGGGAACAGCACATATTCTTCATCTATCTCTTCCCACTCGGAGATTCCTGAGCCGGTAGCTACTCCGTAAGAAAAATAAGTACCCGGAACAATTGCATTTCGACTATTTTGTTTGAAGAGCCCTACAACGATTGGAATATCCTCTAATCCTTCCATCGCTCTCATTCTGCTTACAATCTCATTAGCGATCTTCTGGCCATTTTCTTTTATTTGTTCATTTGAAAGCTTTTCCTCATAGGTTGCACCGTAGTCTTCCTTTGTATAGTAATAAATAGAATTTAAAGAAACACCGATAGATATTCCTGCAAGGCGAACGGTATCATCTACTCTTTCTAAATAGTTTTGCTCCACTATATGGGTAACATATACAGGTGCTTTTTTTGCTTTTTCTTCTCCTGTTAGCCCCATATCATCTGGATTTAAACCGTCCTTTGTCTGGTTACTTCTTGCTAGCCAAGATGAAATGGTCTCCTTTGATAAATATTGACCCTCTTGAAAGAAGTAATTATCTGGAGAAAACTGGTTTTGAGAAAGACGTAGTAAGCCGGTCTCAACTTCCTTCATGTCATATTTTGTTGCCATATTGGAAACTACCAAACCTCTACTTGCACTTTCTTCATATGGCAAAAGTGTTTTGTAATAGTTATCGTCTATTTGCACATCAGAGATGATGACTGATTTTCTAGACTCTTCCTCCGTTTGAAGTACCTCTGTCCCTTCATCCGTAGAAGGTGTACAACCTGTTACGAATAGCAGAGTTGCTAGGGATGTCATCCCCATAAATTTTTTGACCATGTCAAAAACTCCTTTTATTCCTCTAAGTGGTCAAGCAGCTTTTGTTCATCCCAGATTTCAATTCCAAGGCTAGTGGCTTTCTCAAGCTTTGAACCAGCGTCTTCTCCTGCAATTACTAAATCTGTCTTTTTACTTACACTTCCCGCTACATTGCCACCTAATGATTCTATTTTTTCCTTTGCCTCGTTTCGTGTCAGCTGAGTCAGCTTTCCAGTTAGCACTACTGTCTTACCGGCGAATGGGCTATTTTCTAATGCGGATACATCAATAATTTTTCCTGTGTATCTTAATGGTAACCCTGCAGCTTTTAGACGTTCTATTAACTCCCGAACCTCCTCCTGCTCAAAATAAGTCACTAAAGAATCTGCCATCTTCTCTCCGATTTCATGGATTGCCGTAATTTCTTCCCGATTAGCAGCCATCAAAGCATCGAAGCTATGAAACTTTTCAGCAAGAATTTTCGCTGCCTTTTCTCCAATGTGTCTAATCCCAAGACCAAACAATACTCGCTCCATCGAGTTTTCTTTTGATCCTTGAATTGCCGTAACAAGATTTGTTGCAGATTTTGTACCCATTCGCTCTAATTGAATAAGATCTTCTACCGTCAGTTTATATAAATCAGAAACATCCTTCACAAGCTCCGCTCTATATAATTGCTCTACGACCTTTCCACCCAGACCTTCAATATTCATTGCATTACGTGAAGCAAAGTGGTAAATACCCTCTGTTATTTGAGCAGGACATTGAGGATTCACACAGCGTAATGCAACTTCCTCCTCAATGCGGACAAGTTCACTGTCACAGACTGGACAATGTGTCGGCATAATGTACGGCTCTTCATGGCCCTTACGTTCTTGAGTGATAACCTCCACAACCTCTGGAATTATATCGCCAGCCTTTCGAATAACCACACGATCTCCTATCCGGATATCTTTTTCTTTAATGTAATCCTCGTTATGCAAGGATGCACGCTGAACGGTAGTTCCTGCCACCTGCGCAGGCTCAAGTAGTGCAGTAGGAGTAACCACACCAGTTCTACCTACTGTCAAATCTACTCCTAATATAGTTGTGACAACTTCTTCAGCCGGAAACTTATAGGCAATTGCAAAACGTGGGCTCTTCGCTGTGAAGCCGAGCTCCTCCTGCTCCGCATAGTTATTAACCTTTATAACGATACCATCAATTTCATACGGGATATCATTTCTCTTTTCAGTCCACTCTTCAATAAACGCTAAAACTTCTTCGATTGTTTCACATTTTCTCGTTTCTTTATTAGTTGGTAGACCTAACGTCTTCATAAATTCTAGAGCCTCTAGGTGTGTTTCTAAGCCTAGCTCTTCTCCATTGCCACCACGTCCGTATATAAAGACAGAAAGATTCCGGCTTGCAGCAATCTTTGGATCTAGCTGTCTTAAGGAACCAGCAGCTGCATTTCGAGGATTGGCAAAAAGCTCTTCTCCCCGTTCTGCACGAGCCTCATTGAGCTTGAGGAAAGAGGATTTTGGCATGTAGGCCTCTCCTCTAGCCTCAATGGTGACCTCATCTTTCAATCGTAAAGGAACAGCTCGAATGGTTTTAATATTACTAGTAATATCTTCTCCTGTAGTTCCATCTCCACGAGTTGCCCCTCTTATAAGCTGTCCATTTTCATAAAGAAGAGAAACAGCCAAGCCATCTATTTTCAGCTCACAAATATAAGTAGGAGTCCTACCAATTATATTGTGAATTCGCTTATCAAAGTCACGGAGGTCTTCCTCATCAAAGGCATTTGCTAGGCTTAGCATTGGATATGCGTGGGTTACTTTTTTAAAACCCTCACTTACGGTCAAGCCTACTCGCTGGGTAGGAGAATCTGGGAAAATTAAATCAGGATTTTCCTTTTCTAAAGCAATAAGCTCTTGCAGATATTGGTCATACACCGCATCAGGCACGATAGGTGCATCTAATACGTAATAAGCATATCCATATTCATGAAGTATTTTGTGAAGCTCCTTCACACGTTCTATTTTATTCATCTCCATTGGGCTTTCCTCCGCTAAGTAAGATTATACTTTTTCAATTGGTGCAAATTTAGCAAGCAGGCGCTTAATTCCAGTAGGGCTCGGAAAAGCGATATCTACTTCTGTATTCTCACCTTCCCCACGAACGCTAACAACCATACCTTCTCCCCAAGTCTTGTGCTTCGCCTTGTCTCCAACCTTCCAGCCCATCTTCTCGCCACCAGTTGTTTGATAAGCAGGTCTAGAGACTGCACGTCTTAAGGTAGTAGGTGAAACTGATTCGACCTCTCTCGTTTTGTTTTTGCGGAAGTCTCTTGTCCAGCCAACCACTTCTATAATGTCATCGGAAATCTCACCTATAAAACGAGAAGGACTGTTATAGCTTCCTCGCCCGAAGATAGTACGAGCTTGTGCGCATGTAAGGAATAATCTTTCCTCGGCTCTCGTGATTCCCACGTAAGCAAGTCGTCTTTCCTCTTCCATTTCCTCGTTGTCTCCAATGGAGCGTGAATGCGGGAAAATGTTTTCCTCCATTCCGATAATAAAAACTACTGGGAATTCTAGACCCTTAGCAGCATGCATCGTCATTAGGATAATGTTTCCTTGCGATACATCCTGGTCTTCATCAAGCTTATCGATGTCCGAAATTAAAGCCAAGTCGGTTAAAAAGGCAACAAGCGATTTATCCTCGCTCTTCTCTTCAAAGGCCTTGGTAACGGATAAAAACTCCTCAATGTTCTCTAATCGACTTTCCGCTTCAATTGTATTCTCATTTTTTAGCATTGCACGATATCCCGTTTTATCCAGCACCTGTTCCACAATCTCTGTTACAGATAGAAACTCCTGCATCTGTGTGAGATTTCTAATAAGAGAATGAAATTCTACCACTGATTTAACAGCCCTTGGAGGCAAGCCCATAAAATCAACTTCATTCAATGCATCTAATATAGAGCGATCCTGCTCCAAGGCATATACTGCCATTCGCTCAAAGGATGTAGCACCGATATTTCTCTTAGGTTCATTAATAATTCTGGATAGCGAAAGATCATCGTCGTTGTTAGCGATTAAACGAAGATATGCTAATAAATCCTTAATTTCCTTTCGATCATAGAACTTCGTGCCTCCTACAATCGTATAGGCCATATTAGATTTTACCAATACCTCCTCCATCACACGCGATTGGGCATTCGTGCGATAGAGAATGGCAAAATCATTTAATGTTCTATTCTCTAATTCCATTAGTTCCTGTATTTTTTGAACTACAAATTGAGCCTCTTGCTGCTCGTCTGTCGCTCTAAATAACTCAACCTTTTCGCCTTCCATATTTTCAGTCCGCAGAACCTTTGGGTATCTACTTTGGTTGTTTGAAATGACATCATTTGCTGCTTGAAGTATCCGCTGAGAGGAACGGTAATTTTGCTCTAGCATGATGACTTCAGCCTCTGGATAGTCCTTTTCAAAAGAAAGGATGTTTTGAATGTCTGCTCCACGCCATCGATAGATCGATTGGTCAGAATCACCCACTACACAAATGTTTTTAAACTTTTGTGCCAATAGTTGAACTAGCTCATACTGCGCCTTATTCGTATCCTGATACTCATCCACATGAATGTACTGAAAACGATTTTGATAGTATTCTAAAACATCTGGGACACGCTTAAACAAAGTAAGAGTGGTCATAATTAAATCGTCGAAATCCAACGATTGATTTTTACGCAAACGCTTTTGGTAAGCCTTGTATACTTGAGCCACAGTCTTTTCAAAAGGATTATGCTCATTCATTTGGGCTTCATATGTTTCCTCGTCTATACAAATGTTCTTCGCGCTGCTGATAGCATTTAGCATAGAACGTGGATCATAGCGTTTTGGGTCTATATTTTGTTCTTTTAATATATTTTTTATCACCGTTAGCTGATCTGAAGTATCTAAAATAGAAAAGCTGCGAGAAAAACCAAGGCGGTCGATATCTCTTCTTAATATCCGAACACACATAGAGTGGAAGGTAGACACCCACATACTTTCACCCGTGCCAGGACCTAAGATTTTATCTATACGCTCCCTCATCTCTCGTGCAGCCTTGTTAGTAAAAGTTATCGCTAAAATTTTAGACGGATAAACTTCCTTTTCAACAAGCAAATAAGCAATCCGATGAGTAAGGACTCTTGTTTTACCAGAGCCTGCTCCAGCCATAATCAATAATGGTCCATCTGTTGTCTTTATTGCCTTTTCTTGCTCCGGATTCATCCCTTGCAAGAGGTTTTTGGTAATTATCTCCATACGAACACTTCCTTTTGCAGAACATTTGTTCTTAACATTATAACTCTCTATGGCTTCTAACTCAATTTTCCTTTTACTGCTTGCACTGTTCTTAGTGCCTCTGTTAGGTTATCATAAACATGATTTCCTACAACAATCGTATCTGCATACTTTGCCATCTCTTTTGCCTGGGCCTCTGTACAGATTCCTCCGCCATAAAACAGCTTCGTATGCTGCAGGTGCTTCCTTACTTCCTTCACTGCTTCCACGTCCCCATATTTCCCGCTATACTCCATATAAAAAATAGGAAATTTGAACATATGCTCTACCATTTGGGCATACGCAACAATGTCTTCCACAGCATTTACAGGCTGAGCACTTGTTAAAGCCGCTGCTTTACATGCAGGATTTAATATGCAATAACCCTCTGGAATAATTTCCTCCCAGTTCATCAGCTCGCCGTATTCTTTCATCGCCTGATGATGCAGATCCTTCACCCATTTTGTATCATTGCTGTTCAATACACTTGGAATAAAATAGTAATCAAAACCTGGTGTAAGACTCTCTATTGTAGAAACCTCCAGTGCAACCGGCACTGCATATCGTCTAATTCTCATAAGTAGCTCAATGACATTGTCTAATGTTACTCCGTCAGAGCCACCAATTATAATGGCATCGGTACCTGATTCACATACCTTCTCTAAGTCATCCGCAGATATATCCTTTGCTGGGTCAAGCTTAAATATATGTCGCCATTCTTTATAGTCCATTTTTTCACCTACGTCTAGTATTGTAATATCACTTTATTATAACAAAAAAACTGAACAGACATGGCTGTTCAGTAAGTTGCTATTATTTTCTTTCCTCTTCCTTATTAGACAGGAAGGTTTGCTCTTCTGGATAAAGACGACTTAACATTTCATCATAGCCTTCGTTTCCGTAGTCGAATGCTCTTCTAACACGAGAAATGGTAGCGGTACTTGCTCCTGTTTCTTTTTTTATAGACTCATAAGTTTTTTTCAAACGAAGCAAGTGTGCAACTTCTAACCGTTGTGCTAATGATTGAATCTCGCTAATTGTACAGAGATCATCAAAGAATCTGTAGCATTCATCTATATCCTTCAGTTGTAGTATTGCTTTAAATAGCTGGTCTGTTTGAGGCCCCTTTATTTTATCAATCTGCATTTCTTTCATCCCTTTCTATGGCAAATACTTAACCATGGTGGAAAGGCCAGGACTGGTTGGAACGAAGCTAATCCACGTTTGCCCCTGTACCAGCTTAGCTGGTACGCCATTTTCCATCGGTATTAATACACCATCGATATTTTTCCACTCAATTTCCTTCATAATACCTGCTTGGAAAAGATAAGCCTTTCCTTCCCCTGTTAAGGTAACATCTTGTCTTCCTGCATTATCAATTACCCGATGAGGCATTTCCATAAAAATGACATTCGATATTTTTAATGGCGTTTCAGAATCCTTATCAGCCGTTACAACACCATTAGACTTTCGTTGGTATATTCCTTCATTTTCTTGATAGATATATTCATTTTCAAAGCTTGTACCAGAACCATAGCGAATGGTCACACTAGAAGCAGGAGTGCCAATTTTCGCTCCCTCTGGCGATTCATAGAAGGAAAGAGAAGGAATCTTATCGATTTCCATAGAAGCTCCTACTTTTTCTGCACCAGCCAGTACATCCTCCCCTGTAATATAGGAATTATGTGGAGCTTTTCGTTCAGAGGACCGCTTAAATAGAATACCATCATATTGCATTCCATTTATATGATCAACTACACGAGACTCTAACATGCTTTTTGCATCAGGACTATACCCATGTGCTACATAAAAGGCATCTAGACCTTTTGCAATATTAATAAAATAATCTCTAGCACTCCTTACAGGACCAATCTCTGCAGGAAGCTCACTTTGGTAAAGGGCTAGAAATCTAGTGACATTCCCTTCTGCCAGCATCTCATAAATGATATCTGCTTCTTCCAATCCTGATTGAGGACGAGCCAATGGATGGTTATTAATGGTCACTAAAATTGGACGCTGGGTTAATTTAACCTCTGAGCCTTCCCCAGTGAATGGAGCAGTGTATGGCAAAACAACTGGCTTCTCTTCCTCTATCTCTTCTATTATTTCTTCTTCCAACTCATCTTCCACAGCTTCTTCTTCTATTTTATCTTTTGAACAGCCTACTAAAAGCAGACTCACAGCAAACACAATTCCCCATTTTTTTAACACAGGTTTTCCTCCTACCTCATTACTGCTGGAAACAATACTTGTTTCTTCATTACATCAAATATTCCTCTTTGTGTAATACGGACATATGGCAAGTGCGTCGATTGTAAAAATAGCAGCGTATAAATTGCATCTCCATGCTTAAAGCCTCTTGCAGCTAATTCTCTCTTTAATATTAGCTCTTGTTGCATGAGATCTTCCATAGACTTGTCCGATAAGCTTCCCCCGATTGGCAGATTAATAGAGCAAACAACATGTTCGTTCTCCACAATGACAATTCCACCTTGCATTTCTTTCATCTTTTCAAATGCATGTAGCATACACTTCTTATTTTTTCCGATGAGCAATATATCACCAGTATTAGAATAAGAGGATGCAAAGCCTTGAAGGGAGGTCGCAAAGCCCTTAATCAATGTAGAAACCTTCCACTTCCCATTTCTATCTATTAAAAGCAGGAAGCTTTCATCATGATTAGTAGATAATTCATTGTCCGTTGTATCTACGTTTATGGAATATGGTTTGGTAATCACGTCATTCACCATCTCAATTCCAAACGGCATAGAAAACTGAAAATCGTCCTCTGTTAGGCTAAAGTCTAAATTTAAGCTTGGGATATGTGACCAATCTATTTCATCAAAGCACTTCAGCTTCTTACCGTCCTTCCTTACCCAAACTCCTTTAGACAACACACTAACTGGAACAGGATTGTTTTCATCTTCCAAGAAATTTAGATTAGCAAATCGACCAGTCGCTATTACCCCGTGTAAATTAGATATATTATAATACTTCGCAGGATTGAAGGAAGCCATCAAATAAGCATCTATTGGAGATACCCCTGCATCTAATGCAACTTGGATACACTTATCCATCAAGCCATCTTGATGGAAGGAAGGAGTAGAACCATCCGTTGTCATCATGACATGATCGAAGATGCGTAAATCCTTCTCTAAAATATCTTTCAATAGATTAGGTAAATCTGGTCTGATAGAAGAGTGGCGAAGAGTCACAGCATATCCATGCAAAATTCTTCTTTCTACTTCCTCGATTGTCATCGATTCATGGTCACCATCAGCTCCAAGTAATCTCATCTTTGCCAATGTTTTTTCAGATGCACCTGGAAAATGCCCTTCAATTTTCATGCCATTTCTCTTAGCCTGTTGCATCCAATAAAGCATCTGGTCATCACCAGAAAGAAGCCTTGGCCACCCTGTCAGTTCTCCCCCCATTATCACATCAGGACGCTCAATCCAGTCTCCAACTGTCTTGGAGTTAAAAAGCTGTTCCTCGTTCTCCAGCTCTGTTTGGGAATCAAAGCGAGCCCACCAGTAAAAAGAAAAGGGTAACCGTTGAAGCTGATCCATAATTGAAAACGCTTTCTTGTTTTCAAGCATTAAGAATAAAAATAAATTATCAGCAATAAACGTCGTCGTGCCTAACTGAGCTGCATAGTCAGAAAAAGTTTGTGGATTATACAATTGAAAGGGGTGTACATGAGGATCGATATAGCCAGGTACAACCTTTTGTCCTGCCGCATCATATACTTCTGTCTGCTCGGTTATAAGTGGCATTTCTAAGCCTGCATATACAATACGATCCTTTTTAATCCATATGTTTCCATTTATCCATTTTTTTAAATGGCTATGCAGGTATGTAGCATTTTTAATGAGGATATCCGGAGCTTTTGATTTATTGATAACTTCAAGCTGGTCTCGAATCTCTTCGATTTTCCAAAGCGGGTAATGCATATGGCCTCTACTCCTTTCTACTATTATTCATAAAAATAATAGTAGCATAGTACTTTAGCAAAGCAAAGCACTGAATTGTATTTTTAGTAAATTCTGATAAGATATCAGACAAAAGATGTACAAATTTGTAAAATTGTTAGATAGTACTATCCTGTACGGAAAGCGTGAAGGTTTACAGCAGCCACTTTAACTTTTTCATGGCAGAGTGAACCGTTAATCTATGGTAGGTCAGGAGATTATTCTTAAAAATCACTCCGTAAACTCCATACGGTGTAGGAGACAGCTTAAGCAATTCCTCTCTATCTTCTATCTCTATGATTCTCGCTGCTATCCCTAGTTTTTTAGCCCCTTCTAAGACATTGTCAGTTGCTATGTCTAAAAATGGGCACTGCGGTGTCCTTAAAATCGTCAATTTCTCAAAGCGACGCAATCTCTCTTTCCAATCCGTCGGAAAGTAGGGATCTTCAGACTCCCCAAACTTATATACTAGCAGCTCAAAATCACCAGGAGCATGGTCTATTTGATGAAACCCATTTTTCAGGAAGATTTCCTTACTCGGTGTCCAAGAGGTAGTAGAATTTGTCACCACAACGATTCCATTCTTCTTTTGTTCCTTTGCATCCTGAATACATTTTTGAATCAGTCTGGATGCATGTCCTTTTCCTGTTACTTGCACCCAAAGACAATGGATAACTATATAATTCTCTCCAAATACCACTCTGGTGGAATGCTCAATAGGGATGTATTCTATGAAACCTAGAGGTTTTCCATCTTCCATTAGTTTTACATATTTAAGGCCATCCTGAAACATTCTTTTTACCCAATTATTTTTGTTTTGGTATCCAACAGATTTTGCTTTACTGCGAAGGCAGTAACAACCATTGCCGTCTACTCCGGATTCTTCTAGCTCAACTAAGTCTGTAACCAGCACGATACTTTTCACCTCTTATAGAATATTCGCTAAATTTATTATACATGATTATATGGGTAGCAACGTGCTCATTCCGAAGTATATCGGCCTAGGTTTGAATTTGGTTTTGGCGTTACTCTCGGTTGGCTTTCCGTTACTCTCGTTCGGTGGATAGTTACTCTCGTTCGGCCGGGATTCTCTCTCGGATAGACGGCATTTACTCTCAAATAGCCGGTTTACTCTCTTTAGGCTGGGTTTTATTCTCGGATGACCCAACTTTACTCTCGGTTAAATTGGTGCAAGGGCATGGCTTAGGTCCCCTTGAAACAGGTTGTGGTGTTACTCTCGGTTGTCTTTCCGTTACTCTCGTTCGGCCGGGATTCTCTCTCGGATAGACGGCATTTACTCTCAAATAGCCGGTTTACTCTCGGTCGGCTGGGTTTTATTCTCGGATAGCCCAACTTTACTCTCGGTTAAATTGGTGAAAGGGCATGGCCTAGGTCCGCTTTGAATCGGTTGTGGAATTACTCTCGGTTGGCTTTCCTTTACTCTCGTTCGACGGGAACTTACTCTCGTTCGGACGGGATTTACTCTCAAATAGCCGGTTTACTCTCGTTCGGCCCATATTTATTCTCGGTTAGCCAGATCTTACTCTCATTCAAATTGGTGGAAGGGCATAGCCTAGGTCCGCTTGAAATAGCTATGTATCCATATAAAAAGGCATCACCGCTGATGCCTTTTTTAAATCTATTATTGAAACGTTCGCCAGCCAATATCTTTACGATAGAAAAGGCCATCCCATTTTAATGTAGCCAAGCCTTTATAAACTTGTTGCTGCGCTTCTAGTAGAGTTTTGCTTTTTACGGCAACTAGAATGACACGCCCCCCTTCGGCAATATATTGCTCACCTTGGAGCTGTGTCCCTGCATGGAAAATGTCTAGCTCGTCTAGCCCGCTTAAATCTGGGAGGGCTGCTCCCTTCTTAAGGTTCAGCGGATAGCCTTCTGCAGCAATTACAACTCCCAGCATTGCTTCCTCTGACCACTCAAGTTGAAAGGGATCACCGTTCATGAGAGCTTTCATAAACTCTCCAAAATCACTTGTCATACGCGGCAATACTACTTGCGTTTCAGGATCCCCAAAGCGAGCATTAAATTCAATAACCTTAGGACCCTCGGAAGTTAGAATCAGCCCTGCGTACAATATTCCGGTGAATGGAATTCCTTCTTCCTCCATAGCTCGGACAGTAGGGACTACAATCGTTTCGTAAGCTTCTTTCACCACTTCATCTGAAATTTGAGGCACTGGGGAGTAAGCTCCCATCCCCCCAGTATTCGGTCCTAAATCCCCGTCGTATGCGCGCTTGTGATCTTGTGCGATAACCATTGGATAAATCTGTCCTTGATGTACAAAAGACATATAAGAGAATTCTTCCCCGTCTAAGAATTCTTCGATTACCACTCGAGAGGAGGATTCTCCAAATAGCTGATTACCAATCATCTCGTCCACCGCATGGAAAGCCTCTTCTTTGGTCGTGGCAACAACTACTCCCTTTCCAGCAGCTAATCCATCTGCCTTGATTACTATTGGTGCTCCCATCTGTTCGATGTATGCTTTGGCTGCTGCCACCTCTGTAAAGGTTTCGTACGAGGCTGTTGGTATACCGTATTTTTTCATTAGTTCCTTCGCAAAGGATTTACTGCCTTCAATTTGTGCTGCAGCCTTTGTTGGGCCAAAGATAGTCAATCCCTGAGATTGAAAATAATCCACAATGCCCTCCGCTAGCGGCTGCTCGGGACCAACAAAGGTTATATCAATTGCATGCTCCTTCACAAAGGCTGCTAGCTCTGTAAAAGCCAATGCATCGATCGGCACAAGATTTGCAACATCCCTCATCCCTATATTTCCTGGGGCAACATAGACATCCGTTACAGAAGGAGCATGTTTAAATTGCCTAGCAATCGCATGCTCACGACCACCACTACCAACTACAAGCACTTTCATACATTTGCCCCCTTAGTGTTTAAAATGACGTACCCCAGTAAATACCATTGCAATTCCATATTCATTTGCTTTGTTGATAGAATCTTGATCCTTCACAGAGCCACCAGTTTGAATAATTGCCGTAATACCTGCCTTTGCAGCTGCTTCTACGGTATCATTCATTGGGAAAAATGCATCTGAAGCTAGTGCCGCTCCCTTTGCTTTCTCTCCAGCTTGCTCCAGTGCAATCTTTGCAGAGCCAACTCGGTTCATCTGACCCGCACCAATGCCAATTGTCATATCCTCTGTCGCTACCACAATGGCATTAGATTTCACGTGTTTTACAACATTCCATCCCAGTGTCATTGCTTTCCACTCTTCCTCTGTCGGTTCACGGTCTGTTACCACTTTAAGCTCAGCTTCCTGCAATCCATAACTATCAGGAGATTGAATAAGCAGGCCACCTTCCACAGAAACAGTATTCCATTTATCCTTTTTGGACTGTTCGTAAGAGATAGTCAATAAACGAATATTTTTCTTTGCAGTAAGCATGGCAATTGCTTCGTCTGAGAAGGAAGGAGCAATAATGATTTCTAAAAAGATGCCAGCTAATTGCTTCGCTGTTGAAGCATCCACCTCTCTATTTAGTGCCACAATGCCTCCGAAAATAGAAGTAGAGTCAGCTTCGTATGCCTTTTGGAAAGCAGCAGAGATGGAATTTCCTGTTCCTACGCCACATGGGTTCATATGCTTCACCGCAACGGCTGCAGGTAACTCAAATTCCTTCACCATTTGAATAGCGGCGTTTGCATCTTGAATATTGTTATAGGAGAGCTCCTTCCCATGCAACTGCTTAGCAGAGGCAATTGAAAAATCAGAGCCAAGTGGCTTTTGGTAGAATGCCGCCTGCTGATGTGGGTTTTCTCCATAGCGTAGTGCTTGCTTGCGTTCATATGTAAGTGTTAAAAGCTCCGGGAAGTCTTCCCCAGTCAAATTGTTCATATAATCTGCTATGAGTGCATCATAAGAGGCTGTATGTCTAAAAACCTTTGCTGCTAGTCTACGTCGAGTTTCAAAGGTTGTTTCCCCTGTTTCCTTTAGTTGAGCAATAACTTCCTCGTAATCCTTACTATCCGTAAGAACTGTCACGTATTGATGATTTTTAGCAGCTGAGCGAAGCATAGAAGGTCCACCAATATCTATATTTTCGATTGCATCCTCTACGGTAACTCCTGGCTTTGAAATAGTTTCACGGAAAGGATATAAATTTACACAAACAAGTTGAATCGGAGTGATGCTATGTTCCGTAAGCTGTTGCTGGTGAGACGGATCACCATGCTTGGCAAGTAAGCCCCCATGAATCATTGGGTGTAATGTTTTTACTCGACCATCCAAAATCTCTGGAAAATTTGTTACCTGGTCAACAGGTGTGATTGCTACTCCATTCTGTTCTAGATAAGAAGCAGTCCCGCCTGTAGATAATATTTCGTAACCAAGCGTCTCCAGCTCTTTTGCAAACTCAAGAATCCCTGATTTATCTGACACACTAACCAATGCACGTTTAGACACCATTGTTTCCTCCTTTAATTTAGAAATACACAAAATACATATACATGGTCAAGAATGAAAAAAGGGAAAAGATAAGACACACTTGTCCTCATAGTCCCTCATGAATGTTCTCTTTCTAACGACCCCACAAATGTTGTAATGTCTTTGCGTACAGTTCATGCTCCACCGCATGAATTCTTTTCTCTGTTGCTTCTTTATTATCCAACACAACCTCAACAGCTTGCTGGGCTAAGATAGGTCCTGTATCCATCCCGCTATCCACTAAATGAACGGTAACCCCAGTGACCTTTACTCCATGCTTCAGCGCTTGGTCAATTGCATCCTTCCCAGGGAAAGCCGGTAGCAAGGATGGATGGATATTGACGATGCGATTTTCATAGGTGGTTAATAAAACCTCCCCTATTAATCGCATGTACCCTGCGAGCACAATCCACTCAATGTCCCTTTCGAGAAGCTGTTCTAAGATACCTTGCTCATATGCTTCCTTGGAAGGAAAGGAGGACGGAGATATCGCTATCGCTTCTACTCCAGTCGTTTTTGCCCGTTCCAGTACATAGGCATCTGGTTTATCAGAAACTACTAGTACTAGCTCCCCACTTAGCTCTCCCTTATTCATGGCCTCTATTATTGCTTGAAAGTTACTGCCACTCCCAGAGGCAAACACCGCAAACCTTGGTCCCTGACTCATTTCACTAAGCTCCCATCATGAGAGCCGTTAAACAATACACCCTTACCAGCTACCACTCGACCGATTTCATAGGCTTTTTCTCCACGAGCTTCTGCTATTGCTAATGCACGTTCTACATCTTTTTCTGGTAAAGCGACTACAAAGCCAATTCCCATATTAAAAACATTATATAAGTCTTTATCCGCCAGCTGTCCCTTATCCTTTAAGAAATGAAAAATCGGCAGTACATCCCATGATCCTAGCTCTATTTCTACCGCTAAGCCGTCCGGCATCATACGAGGTAGGTTTTCATATAATCCTCCGCCGGTGATATGTGCCATCCCATGTATATCTAGCTCCTGGTGCATGGCCATGACAGGCTTTGCATAGATCTTGGTTGGGGTTAATAAAGCTTGACCAATTTCCCCTAATGTTTCATATCCATCCACTATGGAATTTACTTCTAAGCCATTTTCTTCAAATACTATTTTGCGAACCAATGAATAACCGTTGGAGTGAATGCCACTAGAGGCTAGGCCTATCAAGACATCTCCTTTTTGAATACGGTCACCTGTTACGATATTTGATTTTTCACAAGCGCCAACTGCAAAACCAGCTAAATCATACTCATCTTCCTCATAAAGACCTGGCATTTCAGCTGTTTCTCCACCAATCAAAGCAGCACCCGATTGTACACAGCCATCAGCAACTCCTTTGACGATTTGTTCAATACGTGCAGGGACAGCCTTCCCAACTGCCACATAGTCTAAGAAGAATAAAGGCTCTGCTCCTTGGGCAACAATATCGTTCACACACATCGCTACACAATCAATGCCTATCGTATCATGCTTATCCGTCATAAAGGCCAGCTTCAGCTTTGTTCCAACCCCGTCTGTCCCAGAAATCAACACAGGTTCTTTAAAATTCAATGAGGACAAATCAAACATTCCTCCGAAGCCTCCGAAAGCCCCCATGATTCCTTTTCTTGCCGTACGTTCGACATGCACTTTCATTCTTTCTACTGCTTCATAGCCAGCCTCGATGTTAACTCCAGCCTTTTCATATGCCTTTGACACCGTACTTCCTCCTATCGAACAAGCTCTTTTTCATGCGGTAATTTTGTATCTGGAAATATATCTGTCGGATACTCTCCCGTGAAGCATGCCAAGCAATGTCCACAGTTTCGTTCTCCCTGTGGTCTTCCGATTGCCTCCACCATTCCTTCTACAGAAAGAAAGGAAAGAGAGTCTGCTCCTATTAACTCGCACATTTCCTCAATATTATGGTTTGCTGCGATTAACTCAGAGTCTGTACTAATGTCGATACCATAGAAGCAAGGGTTTTTAAGAGGCGATGAGCTTATGACTACATGAACTTCCTTCGCTCCAGCTTCCTTCAGCATGTTCACTATACGTTTGGAAGTAGTACCACGAACAATCGAGTCATCGACCATTACCACTCGCTTCCCTTTTACTACCTGACGAACTGGCGATAGCTTCATTTTTACCCCTCTCTCACGCAAATCCTGAGAAGGCTGTATAAATGTTCTACCAACATAGCGGTTTTTAATTAACCCTAATTCATACGGAATGCCAGTCGCCTCCGAGAAACCAATGGCTGCTGAGATACTGGAATCCGGTACTCCAGTAACGACATCTGCTTCTATGTGGATTTCCTTAGCAAGCTGTTTTCCCAGACGCTTTCTAGCCATATGAATATTGATTCCATCGATATCGGAATCTGGTCGTGAGAAATAGACATATTCCATCGTACAAATTGCACGATCCCTTTTCTCAACATATCGCTCTGAGCGACAACCTTCATCATTGATAATTAGTAGTTCACCAGGTTCAATGGAGCGAATCAGCTCTGCACCAATTAAATCGAAGGCGCTTGTTTCAGAAGCTACTACCCAAGCAGCACCCAGCTTGCCAAGCGACAACGGTCTCATCCCTTGTGGATCCTGTGCAACGAGCATGCCGTCCTCTGTGAGAATCAAGAAAGCAAATGCTCCTTCAATTAATCGAAGTGCCTGCTTCGCACGTTCCTCAAAGGATGGCAGTCTGCTCTTTTTTAATAAATGAGCTAACACCTCTGTATCGGAGGTCGTTTGAAAAATACTGCCCTGTTGCTCTAAGTTTCGCTTTAAGCGTGTAGCATTCACGATATTGCCATTATGAGCAATCGCCAAGCTTCCGGTAGTTGAATTGAATAATAGTGGCTGTACGTTTTCTATACCAGAACCACCTGCTGTTGCATAACGAACATGTGCAATAGCTGCATGGCCGTCCAATAACTCTAGCTTCCCATTAGAAAATACATCATTGACCAGCCCTTCTCCTTTTACTGCACGAAGGTACTTTCCATCTGTCACGACAATACCAGCACCCTCTTGCCCTCTATGCTGTAAAGCGTGTAATGCATAATAGCTCATGGCACCAGGCTGGGGGTGTCCCCAAATACCGAAAACGCCACATTCCTCATTTAAGCCTCTGATTTCAGTAAGCATGGTATTGCTCCCTTCCAAGCAGCATGGAATTCTTCTACAGAACCACGTATCCATTCAGCCCCGTCCGTTGTAGAAATAACAAGCTCGCTCGTATTAGTGACACTTCCAATTTTCACCGCATCCGTCACCATTTCTTCAAATAATATAGCCTCTTCCGGCTTCACCGTTAGTAAGAATCGAGATTGAGATTCACTAAATAAAGCTGTAACTACTGATCCCTCTAGTGTCACTTCTAATCCAAGCCCTTTTGCCCCGAACGTTTTCTCGGCAAGGGCAACAGCAAGTCCACCTTCTGCTACGTCATGAGCAGACTGGACGATTCCTGCTTGAATCGCTTTTAATATAGCTTGTTGACGAGCTGCCTCTACCTCTAAATCGATGGAAGGAGCTTTTCCGTAAATTCTTTTCTCCAGAAGCTTTTGTAGCTCTGAGCCACCAAATTCTGTTTTCGTTTCCCCAACCAAGTAGATAACGTCTCCAGGCTGTTTAACTACTTGAGTCGTAACATGAGCAAGATCCTCCACAAGTCCAACCATCCCTATCGTTGGAGTTGGATACACGGCACTGCCACTTCGCTCATTGTATAAGGAAACATTTCCTCCGATTACTGGTGACTCCAAAGCAAGACAAGCTGCGGAAATTCCTTCTGCAGATTGATCTAACTGCCAAAAGATTTCTGGATTCTCAGGGTTCCCAAAGTTTAAGCAATCGGTTATCGCTAATGGTTTCGCACCAGAGCAGACAACGTTACGAGCTGCCTCAGCAACTGCTATCTTTCCTCCAGTTACTGGGTCTAAATAGATATAACGAGAATTACAGTCTGTTGTCATAGCCAAGCCTTTATTTGTACCTCGTACACGTACTACTGCGGCATCAGAGCCTGGAGTTACTACCGTACTAGTTCTTACTTGATAGTCATATTGATCGTAAACCCATTCCTTTGATGCAATGGTCGGCTGCTGAAGAAGCTGAAGTAATGCTTCTTTATAATTAGAGACCTTAGGCTCTTCATTCTCCATCGCTTGGAATTCTTCAAAGTAAGCTGGTACCTTCGTTGGCTTGTTGTAAACAGGTGCCTCTTCAGCAAGGGCATCAGCTGGTACCTCTGCCACAATATCTCCTTTATGAAGAAGTCGAAGCATTTTATCGTTTGTTACTTTCCCTACTGCAACACAGTCAAGTCCGTACTTTTCAAAGATTTCGACTATTTCAACTTCACGTCCCTTTTTAACGACGATTAGCATACGCTCCTGAGATTCAGAGAGCATCATTTCATATGGCGTCATCCCAGTTTCACGCTGTGGAACCAGATCCAGATTCATCTCTACTCCATAACCAGCCTTTGAGGCCATTTCTGCTGAAGAGGAAGTAAGACCAGCAGCACCCATATCCTGGATACCAATAATAGCATCTGATTTAATTACTTCTAGGCAGGCTTCTAATAAAAGCTTTTCCATAAAAGGGTCTCCAACTTGGACAGCAGGACGCTTTTGCTCGGAGTCTTCATTTAATTCCTCAGAAGCAAATGTTGCTCCATGAATTCCATCACGACCAGTTTTCGCGCCAGCATACATGACGATATTCCCTTCACCGGCTGCTATGCCTCTTTGGATATCCTCATGATTGATCAACCCAACACACATAGCATTGACCAATGGATTGCCTTCATAGCAGTCATCAAACTGAATTTCTCCACCCACCGTAGGAATACCTATACAGTTCCCATAGCCAGCAATTCCCGCGACAACCTCTTCAAACAAATACTTTACTCTAGGAGTTTTCAGCTCTCCAAAACGCAGAGAGTTCAACAATGCAATAGGACGAGCACCCATGGAAAATACATCTCGGATAATTCCTCCTACTCCAGTAGCTGCTCCTTGGTAAGGTTCGATAGCAGAGGGATGGTTATGAGATTCCATTTTAAAAACAACCGCTTGACCATCTCCAATATCAACAATTCCTGCTCCTTCACCAGGACCTTGTAGAACCTGAGGACCCTTTGTTGGAAACTTACGTAAAACAGGCTTTGAATTTTTATAGGAGCAATGCTCGGACCACATCACAGAAAACAATCCTGTTTCCGTGTAATTTGGAAGTCTGCCTAGAATTTTTTCTACCAGTTCAAATTCTTCATCAGACATCCCCATTTGAGCATATAGTTTTTGTTCCTTTATTTGCTCCGGATTCGGTTCAAGCAAGATTGACATGAGATTCCCTCCACTGTTTGACGATTGATTGAAATAACGCTAAGCCATCATTTCCACCCATCAATTCGTTTACCGCTCGCTCCGGGTGAGGCATCATACCAAGGACATTTCCTCTTTCATTCACAATACCTGCGATATTTTCCACACTACCATTCGGGTTATCCGCATAAGTAAATACAATTTGATTGTTTGCCTTCAAAGACGCTAATGTTTCTTCATCACAGTAGTAATTTCCTTCTCCGTGAGCTATTGGAATTTGGATTACTTGCTCCTTTTCATAGCCAGCAGTGAAGATCGTTTCATTGTTTTCTACTTTCAGACTAACTGTACGACACATAAACTTTAGATTCTTGTTTCGCAGCAATGCCCCTGGCAGCAGACCTGCCTCAGTTAAAACCTGAAACCCATTACAAACACCTAGAATCGGAATCCCTGCTTCTGCAGCCTTCACTACCTCCGACATTACATTTGAAAACCTTGAAATAGCCCCACAACGTAAATAATCACCATAAGAGAACCCGCCCGGGAGTAAAATTGCATCATAGTCGCTTAAGTCCTTCTCATCATGCCATACATACTCCACTTCTTCTCCAAGCTCATCCTTGATCGCATGATACATATCTAAATCACAGTTAGAGCCTGGAAAAACGATTACCGCAAACTTCATTGGAAGGTAACCTCCTCCACCTCATAACGGTAGTCTTCAATAACCGTATTGGCTAAAAGCTTTTCACACATTTCTCTTACTACTATATCTAAGTCACGAGATTCTTCCTCTACCTGAAGCTCTAAATATTTTCCGATACGAACATCCTTCACTTCGTTGTAATTCATGGAATGAAGAGCTCCCATCACAGCGGATCCTTGTGGGTCAAGTACACTCTCACGAAGAGTCACATAAACTTTTACTTTTTTCATTGAGTAAGTCCTCCTAGGCGGGCAAGTATGATTTCATAAACTTCTGTCAGGCTACCTAAATTGCGGCGAAATACGTCTTTATCTAGCTTCTTGTTTGTCTCGCTATCCCATAATCGACAAGTATCAGGAGAAATTTCATCTGCAAGAATGATATCTCCCTCTGCCGTTTTTCCAAACTCCAGTTTAAAATCTACTAATGTGACACCAATCTCTTGAAAGATTGGTTGAAGTACTTGATTGATTTCTAGGCCCATTGCTTCTAAGGTCGCTAATTCCTTAGGAGAGGCAATATCTAATAGTGCAAGATGAGCATTTGTCAGCAGTGGATCTCCCAATTTATCATCCTTATAGTAGAATTCCACAATTGGATGCTTTAACGGAGTTCCTTCCTCCAAACCTAATCTCTTTGATAGACTGCCAGCTGCTATATTGCGAACGACAACCTCTAAAGGAATAATGTCCACCTTGCGGACCAGCTGCTCGTTCTCTGATAATTGCTTCACAAAATGAGAGTTGATGCCTTGCTTCTTTAATTGTTCAAAAAGAATCGTAGTAATTTTATTATTTAAAATTCCCTTACCATCTACCTCTTCTTTTTTCTCTCCATTGAACGCTGTTGCGCTATCCTTATAGGAAACAAATAATAGGTTCTCATCCGCTGTTTCGAATAATTGCTTTGCCTTGCCCTCGTATAATAGACGACCTTTTTCCACAATGAATTCCCCCAAATCAGATAGACCTTTGAATAGGGCAGCCAGTTAGACTGCCACAATTCAAAGAAATATTTAGTTCAATCCTAAGCGTTCAAAAATCATGTCCACATGCTGAATGTGATAGTTATAATCAAAGCAATCATCAAGCTCTTCTTTTGTTAATAAAGAAGTAATCTTCTCTTCACTTTCAACAAAGTTACGGAAAGCAGTTTGTGTTTCCCAAGCCTTCATCGCAAGCGGTTGCACTGTATCATACGCTTCTTCACGTGCAAGTCCTTTATCGATTAGAGCCAGCAAGACACGCTGTGAATAAATCAAGCCTAGCGTAGAATCCATGTTGCGTTTCATATTCTCTGGGAACACAGTTAGGTTTTTCACGATGTTCCCGAAACGATTTAACATGTAGTTCAATACAATCGTTGCATCTGGTAAGATTACACGCTCTGCGGATGAATGAGAGATATCTCTTTCATGCCAAAGGGAAACATTTTCATAACTCGTCATCATATATCCACGGATCAAACGAGCAAGACCCGCCATGTTCTCAGATCCAATTGGGTTACGCTTATGAGGCATTGCAGAGGATCCCTTCTGTCCTTTCGCAAAGAACTCCTCGACTTCACGAGTTTCTGATTTTTGAAGTCCACGAATCTCTGTTGCAAATTTCTCGATGGAGGTAGCAATTAAAGCTAATGTGCTCATATATTGCGCATGACGATCACGCTGTAACGTTTGTGTAGAAATTGGTGACGCTGCAAGCCCAAGCTTTTCACATACATATTTCTCTACGAAAGGATCAATGTTTGCATAGGTTCCTACTGCTCCAGACATTTTTCCTGTTTCAATCGTTTTAGCAGCTGCTTCAAAGCGTTCCAGATTACGCTTCATTTCCTCTGTCCAAAGCGCTAGCTTCAAACCAAAGGTGGTAGGCTCTGCATGCACACCATGGGTACGCCCCATCATGACCGTATATTTATGCTCCTTCGCTTTGTTCTCTAGAATTTCGATGAAGTTGTGTAAATCCTTACGAAGAATAACGTTCGCTTGCTTAATTAAATAAGAAAGTGCTGTATCTACTACGTCTGTAGAGGTCAGTCCATAATGTACCCATTTACGCTCTTCTCCTAGTGTTTCGGATACCGCACGAGTAAATGCTACTACATCATGTCTTGTTTCCTGTTCAATTTCTAAAATACGATCAACGGAGAAGGAGGCATTTTTACGAAGTGCCAATACATCTTCCTTCGGTATATCTCCAATTTCTGCCCAAGCCTCACATGCTAGAATCTCTACCTCTAGCCAAGCATTGTATTTGTTTTGTTCTGTCCAAATTGCTCCCATTTCTGGGCGTGTATAGCGTTCAATCATGTTTTATTCCTCCATCTTAAGACCAGATATTTGATCTTTCTATTTCTTCTAAGGTTTTTTCTATCCCTTTGGTTAACATCGTGACATGGCCCATTTTACGGTTTTCCTTGGCCTCTGCTTTTCCATATAGATGCACAGACCAATCTGGATACTTGCTAATAGAATTTATTACGGGTGCTACATGCTGTCCTAGAATATTGACCATCACAGCATTTGACCAAAGCTTTGGCTCTCTTAGGGGCCAACCACAGATTGCTCTTATATGCTGGTGAAATTGAGAAATATTGCAAGCCTCGATAGAATAGTGACCTGAGTTATGAGGCCTAGGAGCCAATTCATTGATTACAATATTCTGGTCATTTAGTACGAACATCTCTACTGCAAGTGTACCAACAAGGTTTAAATGAACCGCAATTTGTTTAGCAGCCTTAACCGCTTTGTTTTCCAAAGACTTGCTTATTCTAGCAGGTACAATCGTTTCATGCAAAATATGATTTACATGTATGTTTTCCCCAATGGGCAAGCAATATGACTGGCCGTCTGCATTTCTTTGCACAATGACCGATATTTCTTTTGTGAAAGGAACAAACGCTTCTATGATACAGGGAGAATGTTTAAATAATGGCTTAGCTAATAGTATCTCTTCCCTTGTACGAATAATTTGTTGTCCCTTACCGTCATAGCCGCCTCTAGTCGTTTTTACTACACATGGATATCCTATCTGCTCCATTTGAAGCTCTAATTCTTCATAGCTTTGTGCTTCAACGAACTTTGCGACCGGTACACCTGCTGCTTGAATCTCCCGCTTTTCTAAGATGCGATCCTGCGTGATTCTCACAAGCTCTGCGCCCTGTGGGACATAGGCAATCTCCGTTAGTCTCTTTAACCCTGCATAATCTATATTTTCAAATTCATATGTAATTACGTCACTAACCTCTGCAAGTTCTTCTAGCGCCGCCTCATCATCATAGGGAGCAACAATTTGAATGTCTGCTACCTGCCCACAAGGTGAAAGCATTGTCGGCTCTAATACAGCTATCTTAAACCCAGCTTCCTTAGCTGCAAGTGCCATCATTCTACCTAGCTGTCCCCCACCAATTATACCGATTGTTTGACCTGGATAAATAACTTTACTCATTGCAATTCACCACTGCTTTCTAATACCTGTTTCTCTATTTCTTTCCTTCTTTTCTCGAGACGATTTGCAATTCCCTCATCTTCAATTGATAATATTTGAGCAGCCAAAAGGCCAGCATTTGTTGCACCTGCTTTTCCTATTGCTACTGTAGCTACTGGTACTCCTCCTGGCATTTGTACAATAGACAAGAGAGAATCTAACCCATTCAATGCCTTTGATTGAACAGGAACCCCGATGACAGGTATAGTTGTTTTCGCTGCAATCATCCCGGGCAAGTGGGCAGCTCCTCCAGCTCCAGCTATAATCACCTGTATACCTCTACTTCTAGCCTGCTCTGCATAAGAGAACATTAAATCTGGTGTACGATGCGCAGATACCACCTGTTTTTCATACGGAATATGTAATTCATCTAATATTTCACAGCTATATTTCATTGTATCCCAGTCACTGGCACTCCCCATAATGACACCAATTTTCTTGTTCTCCATATCTTCCGCTCCTTTAAACAAAAAAATTCCCCGAATAAACTGCTCTCTACGGAAGAAAAGCAATTTACTCAAGGAATAGCTTACTTAATAGGAAGTGCATGTATTACTCATATCAAAACACGTCCTATTAGCATTATCCAAAAGTTGCTTTCCCTCATAGTCCTGTCATTTACGGTGACTTGGTAGAGACGCTAAAGCCCATTCTTTAGCATATATGGGGATATTGTTTAGTACTAGCTTCATTTTAACAAGTTAACTATGTAACGTCAACGCAAAAAAACGAACGATATTTTTTTCGAACAAATAAATTGTTCGTGTTTTAAATGATATTATTACTTATCTACTTCTTTTATTCCTTTTAACAGGATTAATTGTCTAGTTGGTACAGGCTTTCCGTCAATCTCCGTAAATATGGGCTCTTCCTTTCTTCCCATTACCTGATAGCCTAACCCAGCCATTCTTTCCATACAGGTGGCGATACTTTCATCTTCCTGTACTTCAAACCATTTCGTCTCTTTCTTCATGAAAATAATTTACCCTTTCTGACTCGCTTCTCCCAGAATCCACCATGAATTGTCTTAGGCTCGTATGCAATGATAAAAATTCCAGGGTCTAGCTCTTTTAATCGATTATATAGCTTTAGCTCATGCTTCCTTGGTGTCAGAATCTGTAACGCTTGTCGATGTCCTTCTAGTCCATTGGCGGTCCAATCGGTCACACCATAACCTTCATGACGCAATACCTTAGACAGGTTATTTACATCACTTTGCTGGGAGATGGCGTTAACCATAATATACCCAAGGGAAAGCTTCTCTTCAAGCTTGGAACCAACAATAATACCAGTCCCGAATCCAAGTGCATAGGCAATTAGATTTTGAATCGAGCCTAAATTATCTAATACCAGACCAAGCCCAACTATATAAACAGTTGTTTCTATTATACTCATGAATGCCGCAACATATCGATACCCTTTTAAGGTAAGAATCATCCTAGTAGTGGAAAGTGTTACATACACGATGTTAATAGCAAATATAATTGCTACCATGAGAAATGCATTTTCTAGCATAGTACCAGCTCCTTACTTTTAGTTGTATAATCCTGTTGATCATCAATGGATAGGTTATTAAATCGATAGTAAATGTATACCCGATATGAATGGAATCAATCATATCGCTGAAGGGAAAAAGTGTGGTTGTAAGGAAGTGGGATTAGTTGAGGGGATTGAAGTAAGAGTGACGCTGATTATAGCAGTTGAGATTCTAGAGATAGTGTGAGGAGGGATTGTAGTAAAAATGAGCTTGATTGTAGCAAAAATGACCCTGATTGTAGCACTTTTGAATTCTAAAGATTATGCGAAAGCGGTTCCTAATTAAAATCGGGGTACCCTATCCTAAATGAACTTGATACTTGGTGAATTATTTCTGGATTAACCTAATTAGTTTTATAAGCGAATACTAGAGTAATTAAATTTATCTACCAAAAGAAAATAAGGATAAAAAAGAAAGTACTTCATTTGGAAGCCCCTTCTTTAGATGTAAAATGATACGTTTTATAAGATCCAGTTTCGGATGAGAATTTTAAAATGTTTCCGTCAGTAGGTACTCCTTCGAAATATGCCCCAATACACCCGGTTGTACACCTATGTCCAGATATCAGAATATGGACCTCTTGATTTTGAAAATTATTTTCTAATTCCTTCATAAACTCAAAGACTCTTCGAATAAAACTACTTGGCTCTTCAACACCCGCATATATCTCCTTATCTGGAAGGATACCTGACATTTTTATATCGCTTATAAGTACTCGATCAGCTTCGCCTAGATCATATACATCAAGCCTTTCATCAATGTTAGGTTTATCTCCAGATACAATTTCGGCAGTTTGGATAGCTCTCTCTTGAGGAGAAGAAAATATGTAATCAAAGCTTATACCTTCGAGTTCATTTTTTAATGCGAATGCTTGTTTTAATCCATGTTCATTTAAAGGCAAACCCATTCTACCTTGCATTCTTCTCTCTTTATTTAAGTCAGTTTGACCATGCCTAATTACATAAATCATTAGCGAGCCTCCTCTAGATTCCTAAATATGGAATGTATTATGTAATTATAAGACTAAATAGAGGTATACTACAAGTGTTCTAGTTGAACACCTAGTAGTAACAATATTTCGGATAATAAAAAAGAGAACCCTTTATAAAAGAGTTCTCTTTACTGGAAATAGATATTTTATTTAGAATAAATGATTAAGCAAATTTACAGTCTTTAAAGTAATTGCCGAGTCATATAAGTTTTATTTTAGAAAAAAACAAAGCCGCCACCGATTAAATCGGTGACGACTTAGTGCCTAGCGACGTCCTACTCTCACAGGGGGAGACCCCCAACTACCATCGGCGCTGAAGAGCTTAACTTCCGTGTTCG
>NZ_JBXEOV010000012.1:0-100749 GCF_056856695.1 Psychrobacillus sp. Z16_25
AGTAGCGGCTCATTTTCGAGCAGTAGACCCTCTTTACCGAGCGGTAACCCGAAGTGTCTTTGTCTTCCGCGCGAAAGTGCTTGGTTTTCGAGCAATAGACCTACTAGTATCGCGCAGTAGCAGCTCATTTCCGAGCAGTAAACCCGCTTTACCGGTAACCCGAAGTGTCTTTATCTTCCGCGCGATAGCGCTTGGTTTTCGAGCAATAGACTACTAGTATCGCGTACTAGCGGCTCATTTCCGAGCAGTAGCCCCTCCATACCGAGCAATAGATCAAAGTGTTCTTATCTTTCCAGCTATAACCTCCCACTCCTGCTAGATAACCTACTGCCTAAACCAACCAAAAACCCCCTCACACAGTGAGGGGGTCCAATCATCTATTATCGCACTTCGACCCAGCCATTTTTGATGCCGGTTACGACTGCTTGGGTGCGGTCGTTGACGTTCATCTTTTGTAGGATGCTGGATACGTGGTTTTTGACTGTTTTTTCAGAGATAAATAGAGTTTCTCCGATGGTGCGGTTACTTTGTCCATCTGTCAGTAATTGTAGAACCTCGCATTCGCGCTTCGTTAATAAGTGGAATGGGCGGCGAATTTCGGTTTGATGGAAATTGCCTTTATTTTCACGTTCGCTTAAACGACGGAATTCTTGTACTAGATTACGAGTTACTTTTGGATGTAAGTAAGATCCGCCTTTTGCTACTACTTTGATAGCAGAGACGATTGCTACTGCGTCCATTTCTTTCAGCATGTATCCTAGTGCACCTGTTTTTAGTGCGTGAGAGACATAAGACTCATCGTCGTGGATGGAGAGCATGATTACTTTTGCTTCTGGGTATTTTTCCATTAGCTCTTGTGTAGCATCTACCCCATTTTTAGTTGGCATGTTGATGTCCATTAGTATTACGTCTGGGAAATGTTGTTCGTAAAGGCGTAGCACGTCATCACCGTCGCTACCTTCCGCTACTACTTCAAAAGTATCTTCAAAGTCTAGGATTCTCTTAACTCCTTCACGGAAAAGTTGGTGGTCATCTATAATGATTATTTTTGTCATTGGTCATTTCCTCCTATTAAAAACGGCTGTAGTTACTATTCCTCATTTAGCGGGATGCTAAACAAAATTGTCGTGCCATTGCCTGGCGATGAAACAATTTTCATTGTCCCTTCAAGTAAATCCACTCTCTCTTGCATACCAATCAATCCAAAGGACTTTTCTTTTACGACCTTTGGATCGAAGCCAATACCATTGTCTTTCACAATAATATTCATTTTGTGTTTGGCCCATTCGAGCTTCACCCATGCCTCCGTGAATGCACCATGCTTGACACCATTGGTTAGACATTCTTGGATTAAACGAAAAATTGCTACTTCAAAATTCGGCTGAAGTCGCTGTTCCTCTCCGAAGGTTTGGAAATATATTTTGTGGTTCGGATTATATTCTTCCATTGTAGAGATATACTTTCGAAGAGTCGGAATCAAGCCTAAATCGTCTAGAGCCATAGGGCGAAGATCATAAATGATTCGTCGAACCTCGGATAAGGCATTACGGACCATCATTTTCAGCTCCGTAATTTCCTCCATTGCTTGTTCACCGCCACGCTGCTGATATGTAAGGTTTATTAAATCTGTTCTAAGTAACACATTAGCAAGCATTTGTGCAGGTCCATCATGTATCTCACGTGAAAGTCTCTTTCTTTCTTCCTCTTGAGCTTCAATTATCTTTAATGTAAAGTCTTGCTTGATTTTTGCATTCTCAAGCGCCACTCCTACTTCCTTTAAATCGGAAGTTAAATAATTCATGACGATATTTACTTGTGTGACAAGCTGATCCGCTCGTTCAATCATTTCAAGTAAGCCTTGTAGTCTTCTTTCGAGTTCATCTCTTCTGTGCCTAAGTTGTTTTTCTTCATTTCGTTTAATTAGTAGATTAATTTGAAGTTCATTAGCTGTTTCATATGCAAGTCGGACCTGGGGCTCGTCATAAGAATCGAAATTCTTTGACACCTCTGCTAGTCTATTACGAGCAAGCCTAGATTTTGCCTCTAATGTGTCCCCTTCCACAATCACTAATTCGATGTTTCCCCGAATTATTTCTAACTCCACCTTCATTTCCTCAAAGCTTTGGCGGCTTTGTTCGCTTATAATGAAAATATCCTTTTTCGAATGATCCATTACTTCGACCATCCGATCGAAAATAACATCTAACGATTGGACTGCAAAGTGCTTATTCGTCATATGTTTTCCCCTTTTTTGGTTGCAAATGAGACTTCATTCATTCTTTCTGACAAATCTATTATAGCACTAATTTACTAAAAATAAATTAAAATTACTTTACAACTATATTTCAAACAAATCTGGAGGGATATTTATCATGAAAAACAATTACCGAACTGTGAAAGGCTATGGAGAGAAGGAAATCATTATTCAAAAGTCCCGTTTTATCGCTTATGTAGAGCGGGCGGAAACAGAAGAGGAAGCACAAGATTTTATTAACACCATCAAGCAAAAGCATAAAGATGCAACTCATAATTGTTCTGCTTATATGATCGGAGAGAATGATCACATACAAAAAGCAAATGATGACGGGGAACCTTCTGGTACAGCAGGAGTTCCGATGCTTGAAGTCCTAAAAAAACGGGAATTAAAAAACACAGTTGTAGTAGTGACTCGATATTTTGGAGGAATTAAGCTTGGAGGCGGGGGACTCATTCGAGCTTACGGAAAAGCAACGACAGAAGGGATTGATGCGGCGAAAGTTGTAGAAAGACAAGTACATTGTTTAATGAAAATATCGATTGACTATACCTGGCTAGGGAAGGTCGAGAATGAAGTTAGACAATCCACCTATCTACTCAAAGACATTGCCTATGCAGAATTAGTCGAGTTATACGTATATACGAAGCAAGAAGAACAGGACAGCTTTTCAGATTGGGTCACTGAAATGACAAATGGACAAGCAATGATAGAGCTTGTCGAAAAAGAGTATTTAGAAGAAGAAATAAATTAAATTTACCTAATCTCTTTTCCAATGTATAATAAAGGGTATTGTAATGTTTTTGAAACTTAATTTGTTGAAAAACGTCAGTTTACCTAACAATGTCCCTAAGGAGATTAAAACATGAATAGAAAATCATATAAAAAGGTAAAGAAAAAGGGATCGAAAAAGCGGCTAGCTTTACAGATTTCTTTAATCATTGTTGCATCTTTGCTAATTTCTTTGTCGACCTATGCGGCTTATTTGACCAAAAAAGCAGAAACCGCGGCTGACCAGGCTTATGAAAAAGTAGAAGGTCGGGATACTTCCGAGTTTCGTGCCGAGAAGGTAGAGCCGATTAATGACAATGTATCTGTCCTATTTATAGGGGTCGATGACAGCGAGAAGCGCGACCAAGGAGAAAAAGGCACACGTACAGATGCATTGATTCTTGCTACCTTAAACAATCAATCAAAATCTGTAAAGCTTGTGAGCATTCCTCGTGACTCCTATGTCTATATAGATGAGGTTGGATACAACGATAAAATTACCCATGCACATTCTTTTGGTGGCACCAAGGCGACCATTGAAACAGTAGAGGATTTACTAGAAGTACCTGTTGACTATTATGTAAAAATGAACTTCAATGCCTTCATCGAAGTGGTAGATGCACTTGGAGGAATCGAAGCCGAGGTTCCTTATAAGCTTCTAGAAAAAGATGAAAACGATCAAAATACGGTGGCTCTAGAGCCAGGTTTACAGGAACTAGACGGACGTGAGGCATTGGCACTTGCTAGAACTCGAAAGCTTGATAATGACATAGAACGTGGGAAACGTCAGCAAATGATTCTTTCAGCTATCGTGAAAAAAGCGAGCTCTGCTACTTCCTTTACGAAATATGGCGAAGTGATTGAAGCAGTAGGGAACAACATGAAGACAGATATGACATTCGATGAAATGAAATCCTTCTTTGAATACATCAAGGGGGGGGCCCCTCAAATCGATACACTGACTCTTGAAGGCTATGATGATATGAGCACAGGTGTTTACTATTGGAAGCTCAGAGAAGAAAGCCTGGAAGAAACAAGGGATATCTTAAAGACACATCTTGGTATCATTCCTGGGTTAGACAATGTATCAGATAGCGATACCCATAATACTTTGGAAGGTATTGCAGTAGAGGATGATTCCATCAACTAAAAAATGCTCTAGGAGGATATAATTCTCCTAGAGCATTTTTCATTCATAGAGAAAGCCTTCTATTCTTTGTACAAGAATAGAAGGCTTTCTTTCGTATTATCGGTTTCCAATAATCTTTACTAAGTTTAGAATAGGTCGATAGTTTTTGCCGGCCAAGCCAACAACTTCTACGAATAATTCAATAGCTAAGAGAATGATAGCTAATAATAGAATTCCTCCCCACACTGTTGCTTGGGAGAAGATCAATGCTGCGATGCCGAACATCGCTGCAATTGCATAAATAATCAATACGGATTGACGATGAGTAAAACCTGCATTCAATAAGCAATGGTGTAAATGAGATTTGTCTGGAGAGCCAAGTGGCTGCTTCATACGAATTCTTCTAACGATTGCAAAGAATGTATCAGAAATTGGAACACCAAGCATAATAACAGGGATGATTAACGCAATCACTGTTATGTTTTTAAATCCTTCTAGTGCCAATACGGAGATCATAAATCCGAGGAATAATGCTCCAGTGTCACCCATGAAGATTTTTGCTGGGTAAAAGTTAAATACTAGGAAACCTAACGTACTAGCGGCAAGAATTGCTGCCATCACTGCAACGAATGGGTTACCCATAATTACCGCCATTGCGGACAATGTAACTAAAGCAATTGCAGATACTCCTGCAGCAAGACCGTCTAAGCCATCAATTAAGTTGATTGCATTGGTAATTCCTACAATCCAAAGGATCGTCAAAGGAATTGCAAAGTAACCAAATTGTAATTGAAAGTCGCCAAACGGCAAGTTAATAAATTCAATTTGTAATCCACCATATATTACAACACTTCCAGCTGCTAAAAGCTGGCCGAGTAATTTCGCTTTTGCTGATATTTCAAACATATCATCCAAAACACCTGTAATAATTATGATTAAAGCACCTAGGAGTAACGCCTTATCGTGTCCACCGTCAGGTCGATATACAGCGAACGCTACTACAAAAGCCAGGAATATAGCTAGTCCTCCAAGTCTCGGCATAATGCGCGCATGAACTTTTCGGTGATTTGGCTTATCAACTGCACCAATGCGGAACGCTAATCTTTTTACAAGTGGAGTAAATAAGATGGATGCAACAAATGCCAGAACCAATGTAAAGGCAAGCATCAATTCTTCTCCTCCTCACAATGTCTATTATTATGTTCAAACTCTCTGTATTATAGCATGGAAATAGCTCATTACCCAGATTTTTTTCAATTTAATTTATTGGACGCTTAAGTCGCCCAGTTAGTTTCATGAAAATGGTAGTAGCTTCTTCAATTTTTAATAAAAGAAAAGCTCCCGCAAAGGTAATGGTAAATATAACTAATCCCACTATAAATGTTAACCATTTATAGTCGAAAATAAAATACCTATTTGATAAATAAGTAACAATACCTATGAGCACAATAGCAATAGCTATCTTTCCAATTCCCTTATTACCCGAATTGAAGAAAGTTAATCCAAATTTATATTTTGCGTAAAGAGTAAGCATCATATAATTGGTTGCGGAGGATATGAGCGTTCCCCAAGCAATCGCTTGAACTCCTAGAGAATCTAAGAAAAAGTAAGTAAATCCAATATTAATGAGGAATACGTTAATCAAACTGAAGATTACCGGTACATAAGAGTTTCCTTCTGCATAATAGAACCTGGTCACATATGTGTTAGCTGCCAAGAAAAACATTGTCAGTACAAATGTTTTTAGAACAGGTGCAGTAATGGCAGTTGATTCAGCTGTAAAGTTGCTGTATTCAAATATAATTTGCACTAAATTTTCTGCATAAAAGAATGCATAAACAGTAACCGGCACTAAAAGGATGATTAAATAGCGTAATCCCTTCGTATAAAGCGCTTTAATCGATGTATAATCTTTCTCCGCTACCTTTTTACTTAGCAGTGGATAAATGACTGTTGTCACAGCCGTCATTAAGATGGCCTGTGGAAATTGCGTAAGCTTGGTTGCATAGTTAACCGCTGATACATACCCATCTTCTAAAAACGCAGAGAAGATACGTTGAATGATCGTATAAAATTGGATGGTTGCTCCTCCAAGCATAATCGGGAGTGCCATGATCCAAAACTTCTTCGTCGATTCATCTTGTGCAAAAGAAATTCCGACAGGATTTATTTTCAGCTTTCGATAGCCCACAATTAAGAAGAAAATCATCAGCACTGCACTCAAGAGTGCCCCTACACCATAGCTCATTGCCCCAATCCAGTAAAAACCAAATAAAGCAATGATCACAAATGCAGCATTGTAAATTAAAATAGCGACACTGGATAGATGGAACTTAGCATTCACATTTAAAAGCCCGCTATACCATGAAGATAATACTAAGAAAACCGTAGAAGGAATCATCCAAAAGGATAGATTTCTTAATAGAATATATTCATCGCCATCAAACTTTGGAAACAGTAAGTGAAGCAATGGGTCAATGAATATCAACATCAATGCAGTTAATACTAAGATAACACTGCTGATTGTTGTAAAGGTTTGCTTCACAAACGCCCCTTGATTCGTTTTTGTACGGTTATATACCGAAATAAAAGCGGTAGTAAACGCTCCCCCTACCACTAAATATAAAAAGTTTGGAATCATATAGGCCGAAATGATGCTATCTGCCGTATCAGTTGTCCCAAACTGATACCCGATGACCATTTCTCGGAAAAACCCAAACATCTTTGCAACTACATTAATGACTGCGACAGCACCAATAATTTTGACAAACTTATTCATGATCTTACTCCTTGTTCTATCGCAGTTTCATAGATAGCTTTCAATCTTGTAATGATGTTTTTCTCATCATGCAGCTGCAGCACTTCCTCCGCTTTCTCTCTATTATAGTAGTCAGCAGAGTGAACGGCCGTCAGCATTTCATTCGCAAGCGATTCTACCTCTTTCGCATTTACTAGATGTCCTGCTCCATTTTCCAGTAACGAAACAAGCCCACCAACTCTAGAAGCAATGACAGGTGTTCCTGTAGCAAGTGCTTCTAACGCCACGAGCCCAAAGCCCTCTATATGGGAAGGTAGAACAAACACATCACTCGCTTGGAACCAAGTAACAAGCTGAGATTGTGGTACTGGATCAACAAATAGAACCTTATCATTCACAAGAGGCTGAATTCTTTCAATAAAGGCAGTATCTCTTCTAGAGCCGATGACTGCTAGCTTGCTATTTTTATCCGTTTTAGCTTGTACCATCTCAAAGGCTTTTAATAGCTCCTCTACTCCCTTTTGCTCAATCACATTACCGACAAAGGAAAATAGAAACTCATCCGGATTCAAGCCAAGAGAGGCTCTTGCCTCGTCTTTGTTTCCCGGCTTGAAAACCTCTCTATTTACTCCCATACTCATGACGGTAATTTTATTGCGATCTATTCCAAAATCCTCATGAATTTGATCAGCCAAAACTGGTCCCACCGCTATAATATGAGCACTTTCCTCTAATATTTTCGTTGTCCAATTACGAATTCGCTCGTTTTTTTTCGCCATACGTTCAATATCTCCGCCATGAGCCGTGACTACATAAGGAATCTTCCAGAGCTTTTTCAGTAATAAAGAGAACATACCAGAAGGAAACACGTAATGAGCATGTGTAATAGAAATAGAGCTTTTATTAGCAGCACCTATTTTCAATACTTGAAGTGCCCATTTAAGATATTTTTTTAATACATTTTTAGCACCTGTTGCTGGATTCGTATTAACCCCTACTAGTGTTTGCACTCCAGCTTTTTGAAGTGCCTCTACCTGATTTTTCACAAAAATACCGTATGATAAGTGTTGCTGGGTAGGGTACATATTGCTAATGACAAAAACCTTTTTCATTATTTTTTCACAGCCTTTTGAAATTGAACTGTACCACCCATTGCTTCCTGATGAAGATGAGCGGAAATCTTTTTCGTATTCTCCACTGTATCAGCCCAGTCGTTTTTCATTTTGCCAAATGCTTGGGCAAACAGATTGCTATCCTGTTCGATGGCATCCATAGAGAAGCAATACTCCCCTAACTTCGCTAATTGCATAAAGTCATTTACTTTTTTATGGTATGCCACAGCAATAATCGGTGTTTGTGTGTCAGTTGCTAGAATTAAAGAATGTAATCTCGTTCCTATCACAACATCCTGCTCCATCGTCATTTCTAAAATAGCTTGTGGAGGAAGATTTCGATCAACAATCGTTACATTCTCCTTAGAATTCATCTTCTTCAAGATATCCTTTGTGACATCAGCATCTTGTGGATATTTTGTCGCAAAAAATGTTATCTCTACGTCTTGCTCTGCAGAAAGATTGTCTAAGTTTTTGGCCATCCCAGAAATATAAGCGTCATACTTCTCATCATTACCCTCTGGCCAATAACTTGTATTGTAATAAGGAACTGCCGTTACTCCAATTTTCTTAGGAGTCTCTGCATGCACCTTGCCTTCTCTTTGAAGCGTGAAGGCTGGGTCTCCAATAATAGCTACCGGCTTTTTCACTCCGATTGCCTGTAAAAGCTCCTTCGACTGCGGGTCACGAACCGACACACTGTCTGCATGCTTACACATATATCGGATAAACCATTTCCCTAGTGAGGTATTCAGTGGGCCAGCTCCACAGCCATATACAACATAGCTAGTCCCAGCATTTTTCGCCATCATTGCGTAAGAACCGTATAGCGGAGCCTCTCTTTTATAAAGGTCCATTAGGATACCGCCACCACCAATAACAAGCAAATCAAAACCAGCTACATATTTTTTGTTTGTCTGATATGTTTTGATAAATGTCTTTGGGGCATTTCCGTTTTTGTAATAAAGCGGATAGCTTTGCACGTTGTATCTTTCAGCAGTTTGAGCGGGGTTATTACTAAATACGGTGATATCCTCACTTTTAATGGGGAAAGTCTGAAGTAATTGCTCTATAATGCTTAATAAAATAGCTTCATCGCCATTGTTGTCGTTTCCGTAATTTCCTACAATACCTATTTTCATAAATTCCATCCTTTTTGATACATGATTATTGATTATAACATAAGAAAAGGGCATCCGCCTATTCTGTCCCGACAAGCAAGCGAGGAGCGCCAAGTAGCCATTCCCTCAGCCACCACAGTCGTTTTCATTCTATTTCTAGTAGGCAATTTGTTTGAGATTATCGAACACTCACCTAATGTTCACTTTCCTTTGATAAACATCTCAAAAGCAAGGAAACGAATATGGTTATTCGCCATTACTTGTGGTTGATTTCCGTTCTGGCTGGACGCTTTCCTGGGGGCGCGGCTCCAACTAAATTGTTTCGCATGCTTACGAAACAATTGGATTTTCCGCACGCGCTTATCCCCTAGGAGTCGCCAGCCGACACTTCAATCAACTTTTTCTTATAGGTAAATCCTAGCTTTTGGTGATGAACCTTCTTTTTGTAATTTAATAATTAAAAGTTAGAATTAGTGGAATCACTATTGGTCGGAGCAGCGTCGACGACTCAACCAGGATGAGGGAGACAGGTAAGACATAGCACGTAGCAATCGGCTATGGCTTACCGCTCATCCTGTAGAAAGCGTCCAACGTAACAGAGATCCTAGCCTCTAACCAATAAGAAAGCAATTATAATTCTTATGACGCAGATAGTTATAATGCTTCTGTTTTGTTCGATCTTATAAATCACTAATCAGAGAAGAGGCGGAACAAAACTATGTCTTTTCTTGATATGCTCTGTCTTTTTAGAATTTATTAATCAAAATTTAACATTAGTAGGATCACCATCTGTTCGGAGCAGTGTCGGCGACTCCAGCGGGAGCAGGGTGGTAGGTAAGACAGCACAACCACGCGCGTTAGCGATGGGGGCTGGCTTACCTTGTGGAGGGAAAACTAAGAACGTCACATCGTGTGACAACGTTTTCCTGACCAACATCCTGTTGGCCTCCACTCCAAGCGTCCGACGATGCGAAGATCCTATGTCCATAAAAAAAGTACTTATAATTCTATTAGATAGAATCATAAGTACTTCCCATAAATTTGCATCAGTCGCAGTTTTTTATCGATGAATCGAACGATATAAGAATACGCTGAAGTGCATTCTGGTTACTGGCTTACTTGGTTTAAATGTACCATCCTCATATCCAGTCGTGATTTTATTATAAGTTAATGAAGAAATAGATTTGTGTGCCCAATAGTCTGGCTTCACATCCGTGAATGTTATTGCAGAAGTACCTGTAAGCTTATAAGCATTTGTAAGAATAGCAGCCATCTGAGCTCTTGTTAATGTTCCTTGTGGGTCATACAGATTATTTTCCTTCCCACCTACAATACGAGCATTTGCTACTGCAGCAATCTCTTTATAATAACGATGAGTTTTTGGAACATCTGCAAAACCTGGGTCGGTCACATTTTCTAAGTCTAAGTTCAATGCCCTGCTAATTAAAACAGCCGCATGTGCTCTTGTCAGGTTCTCCGAAGGCTTGAAGGTTCCATCTTCATAACCATTAATATAATTATTGCTCGTTAAATACACAATTTCTTTTACATATACATTTTCGTCACTAATATCCGTGAATGGAGATTTTAGCTCAGATGCAGGAACCTGTACTTCCACAGCAACAGAAACCTTTTTCGTTCCAAGCTGTGCAGTTACTTTCCCTTTACCTGGCTTATTGCCCGCTGTAAATTTACCATTAGCAGTAATTTGGCCGATATCGCCTTCAACAGACCAAGATAGCTGATTGGCATTATAAATTAAGTTGTTCCCCGCTGCATCCTTTGCAGTAGCTGAGAATGAAAGCGAGCCTCCTGTATTCACTGTTTTCGCTGAACCAATTGATAAAGTGGAAGGTGCAGCTACGACACTCACCGGAAAGCTTTGAGTTGCCGTATCATAGTTAACATATACTCGATCTTCTCCTGGAGATACAGCAGTATAAGTCGTCCCTCTTGTTGTCACAAGATTGTTGTTAGAAGAAAGTGTTACCTGTGCAGGGTTAAATTTAATCGGATTATAATGTGCATCCAACACATAGTTCACGCCTACTGTAACCGAAGCCCCTACTAACAATGTTCCAATTTTATCTCGAGATGCGCTAATGATAGCCGGCTTTCCAGTTGGCGCAGTGCTAATTGCCTCTAAAATAGTAGAAACCTTTCTCTGCGTGCCACCTGAAGGTCTGTTTGCTAATACAACCGTGTTGCTTCCATAGTCACGGATACCCATTGTAGTAGAGCCGCCACCATCCAAGTTAATGGCACGATCGACACCTAGCTTCACCAGATAATCAGCAAACTGAGTTAAGGACATCTTTTCTACCGTAACAAGATGAACCTGCTTTTTATCACTGCTGATAGCAACCGCGCTTCTAGGGACAATCGCTTTTGCCCTTGAACTGTTTGTATTCATTGTAATATAACGTTTACCATCTCTTACAAGCATTGGACCACTTCCCAGCATATACTGAGAATTTTTCCAAATTTTATTAATATCAAATCCAACAGTAAGTGTTTCTCCTACCTTTACGTTACGGAAAATATTAATCCATTTGGAGCCATTTACCGCAAGAACAAAGCCGTTTTTTGGGATAGGCGTAGTTTGTTTTACACCATAATCGCGTATCTCTGTTACTTTCCCAGTAAGCGTTTGACCAAAATAATTGCTAGTAACTGGTTCATCTGTAACAACTACAATTTCCATCCCATATTCATTTGATCCAGTACGGCCCTTATAGTATTGAGGAGTAAATACTATTGCCTCATTTGATTGTCTTTCTCTATTTAAACCGCTAGCTTCATAGGTTTGATTGTTATATGTAAGATTTACATCAAAATCAAAGCTTTCAATTTCAGCTGAGCCATCCTCTTTTATTCCAAATGCAATAGGTGAACTAACGTAATAGGACTCTGAAGTAGAGATTACTCCACCATTAAAAATCTCATTATTATGTGATAGTAAATACATCGGCATTTTGTAGTTATTTGCACTAGAACTCATTTCAAAGAAACCTGCATTTATAGCCCCAACTACTCTGTGTCCCTCAACCGAGTCTCTATTCGCGATAGCAGTAGTCGTTGCTAAACTATTAATAGGTTTAGGTAATCCTATCTTTAATGCTGTGTAGGGATCTTGAAGATTAACAGCTATATGATTGACAGAATTGCTCCCAGAAGTATATTTCTTATACTGTACACCCGAGGACAAAGGCATATCCTTATTTGTTACCTGAAAAGCCATCGCTTCGACAGGAATCACCAAAATCATTAGTGCAACAATTGCCACAGATATTACTTGAAGTTTTCTTTTTAGCATGTCAATTCGCTTCATTCATATGGAAGCTAAACACCATCCTTCTCTCATTTTTCCTAAGCATAACAAAATAACCCTTACTTTTCTATGAATCTATCGATACATTTTGAAATAAAAGGGAGTTTTTTTAGAGAAAAGTAGGTAATTTGATGTGTTTTGTCTGTAAATTGATAATTTTTACATATAGTAAGTTTCTAGTTGCAAAAGGAAGATTTGACCCCTACAGGAAAGTTTACTTGGCTTTCTATCCATTATAGGATGGGAGATTTTCTGGGGTTAGAGGTTCTTAGGTTAGTTGCAAATATTTCTGTTTTCATTGCACTTTTCTTTGTTTTAGTTGCGCTTATCTATACTTTTGTGTGCTTATCGTGTTTTTAGTGGCGAAATGGAATAAAGTGGTAACCATCGACATTCACTCATCCTCCACAGAAATGGAAGTAAAAAGGAAATACTTGCACTTTCTCAGAGGTCACTTGCTATTATTGGAATATTACTTGCTATTGCTGTTTGTTTACTTGCACAACGTGGGTAGTTACTTGTGAAACCTACTGATTTACTTACAATGCTCATATAAATGTGGTCTCACCAGAAATTTTCGACTGTACGGTCAGCTCTCACTACAATAGTCTCTCTCTCCTATCCCCCTCCCTTCAGTACTTTACATACGAAAAAGCCAGGTTCACGAGAGAACCTGGCTTTTCATTATTTATCTTTGAATTCAATTTTTGGATACCAATTTTGCATTGCTGCAAGCGTTCCGAATAAAAGGAAGAAGAAGACGGTATAGCCTTTTAGCTCCCAAATATTATAGTACAGGCCGGAGAATCCGGTTGAGAACCAGAGAGCAATCATGAACTTCCCAAGCATTGTATGTCTTTCTTTCCATAACAAGCCTAGCATTCCAAGTAAAAATCCTGCAAATAATAGGACACCAACCACACCAGTTTCTGCGATTACCTGAATGTATTGGTTATCTGAATAGAAGTTCTTGCCTCCATAAATATCGGACCGGATACCGTAATTATCGTAAATTGGCGAGCCATAGGATAAAGTGGCTGCACCACCAAATGTTCCGAAGCCGGCTCCTGTTAATGGATAATCAGACAGAACCTCAAATCCTTTTTTAATATAGAAGAAACGTCCGCTTTGCGTCATCAATTCGAGATTTTCCTTCGCAAAGGTTTCTTCGATACGACCGCCAATACTTCCTACGTTGTCCTTCGGGGCCTCTAAGCCGAGACTCTGAAAATAACTTAGTCCCCAGTTCACTGGGAAGTAAACTAAAATCATTGCAGCAACTCCCGCAATGACAAGTTGCTTAATGAGCTTCCACTCTTTTGAAAGAAGAATGAATACAACCGCTAACACAATTGCTGAAATCCAAGTACCACGAGAATAGGTCATCGTGAATACTCCTAAGAAGAGTACGAGACTAGTTGTTAAGAAAATCTTATACGATTTATACTTATATAAATACATCAAGAATAGTACTGCTGCAATTCCAAACATCAGTATTAGTGCAAGTGAGTTTGGGTTTCCAGGTAGTCCATAAATACGCACAATGTTTGTAGCAGAAAGTGTTTTATACTTCCACACGTCAGGCAATAGCCATTGTCTCATAGAAAGCTTTTCGACAATCCCATGAAGAGATACAAGCCACGAGGTAAATACAGTAACCCATGCTAATCTCACGAGCCAAGTATTTGGCAACAAGGAACGTGACAAGATGTAATAGATTAAATACATAATTAAGAAGGTTCTTAACTGAAATATTACGGAGCTTATACTTACGTCATTTAAAAGCCCTATAATTGAGCCGAAAATTAAAAAAGTGAAATAGATCCATTCAAACCATTTAAACGTAAGCAAGCTTTTCAAATTGAACTTACTTGATATAACCAGCTTTGCGAAGGCTGTAAAGATTACTAAATCTCCTATTAGCTTCAAGCCCGGATTTATTTCAATTAGTATTGGTCTAATTGATACATAGGGAATTAAAAATAGAAGCGCCTGAAAAGGTTTCAAATAAGAGAATACGACAAAAAATAGCGATGTCAGTACAAGAGCAATATTTGTCGGCAATAGTAGACTGACAGCCATGAACAAACATGCCCCGATGAAGGTATATAAATCCTTCTTTATTAGATGTTTATTTATTTGTGACATTGATTTATTACCCTTTCTAGTTCGTAACTTTATAACTCACCCATTATAACATCATTTTTACTTATTGACGCAAAGAATTCATAACAAATTGACAAACAAATTAAACCAGTCAATATACCCTTAATTTCTCCTAACCATTCTGTTAAACTAAAAATAGTTCGAAAAAGGGAGGGAATAGACATTGTTGAAGAAAAGCATAATTACTTTGTTGGCTATTCTTGTCATTTTTAGCCAATTATCTTTAAACTCTGCACTTGCCAGTGACATAGATAATCATCAGATGAGGCATGAATTATCCTATTGGGCTAATAAAAATGTTATTAGACCTGACTCAAAAGGCAACTACAATCCAAACAAAGCCGTAACTCGTGGAGAATTTGCCTCTTACATAGCAAGAGCTTTCGAATTACCAGCTTCTACGAAATATCAGTTTAAAGATTTAAAGCCAAATACTTCTCAAACAATAGAGATTCAAAATGCAGCTGGAGCTGGAATACTTGGCGGATATCCTGACGGAACATTTAAGCCAGAAAAAGAAATTACTCGTCAACAAATGGCTGGGATGCTCTATAAAGTTTTTAGATACTTACAACTTCCAGTAGAAGAAGTTCAACTTACCTTTAAAGACTCTGCTAAAATCGATCCTTCTTTTACAAAAGCAGTCTCTGCTAATGTAAATTTGAATATTATCAGAGGAAGTAATGAGAAGGCTGGTGTTTACTTCTATCCAAAAAGAAATGCTACCATCGCACATGCTGCAGCATTCTTATATAGAACAGTAGCTGCAATTGATCTGTTAAAGCCTGAAATCGAAGAGCCGACTCCTGAAAATCCGACAACACCGCCCGTTGAAACAACAACTTATCAGTTGGATACAGTCGTAAATGGACAGATTATTAAAGGGAAGAAATATAATACCTATGAAGAAGCGTTAAAAGCATGGTCTGGTGGTAATCAAGTGATTACTCTTAATGATAAGATCATTAAAATGAATTCTGGACTCGCTGTTACAAAAGGTTTTACAAATATATATAATGCAGATAAAATTACCTCCCCTACCTATACAACTACTGATACTGAGCTTCAATATATTAGTAGTGATAAGGATTGGGTGCAAATTAAAATCGCAGGCCGAGAAGGCTATGTGAAACAGAACGATGTAAACCTATTACCTTATACGATGGTAGGCGAAAACAGAGCTTACTATGAAGTAAGTAATGGGGAGCTACGTCATTCTATCTATAACCATTCTAAGAAAACACGTGTTAGCTATGTAATGGGTGTGGCTCCTACATTCTTAGTGCCCGGAAAAAAATATTATAGCTGGGACGGTGTGAACTTTATTAATACCAACAGCGTGAAAGTTGGAGAAAGCTATAACTATTATCAATTCCTTCCGGTAAGATCTAAAACGAACTATACCGCTAAGGAAATAGATAGCTATATTAATGAGAAGCTTGCAGCACTAGAGCGCAGCTATATGGTTAACCCAAATAACGCAAACCTTCTTGTTTATAAGGACGCAACGAAGAAAAGTAAGTTGCTTGGCTTAGGAGAAATTCTTAAAAAGATAGAGGCTGAGCACAACATAAATGCGTTAATGATTTTAGCTTTAGCTCAGCATGAAAGTCAGTATGGATTGAGTAGTCATGCTCAAAACTATAATAACCTGTTTGGCTTATATGTTTATGACTCGAATCCAGCGAATAAAAACTTCGCTTCTGTAGAGGCAAACGTTTTAGAATTGATTCAAAAGTTTTGGAATAAGAATTACATCCCACCAAATGCACCTTATGCAAATGGTGCCGTGTTTGGTAATAAAAACATAGGTTTTAATGTGAAGTATGCTTCTGACCCTTATTGGGGAGCAAAGGCAGCTGGTCACTTCTATAATATTGATAAAGCACTAGGATTTAAGGATGCTAGAAACGCTTATCGAATCGGTATGACGACCACTGCTGGTTTAAATGTACGTAGAGATCCATCTACTAATCTGGCAGCAGCTTATAAATATACCAACAGCAACATGCCAGTAATCATTTATGATACAAGCATTCCTGGATGGGTACAGGTAGGCTCAGACTTAGTAGACCCTACCCCACTATATATCTCTAATCAGTACATCAAAGAATTAAATATTACCAAGTAACAGGGCGAAAGACTGAAAACAGCTATGTTTTCAGTCTTTTTTATATTTATAAAAAATACTTTTATATCTGGTGTAGGAAGAGGCTGGGACAAATTGAATGAGAAGCACTGGTATTTCTATCTAATAGAATTATAAGTGACTTCTTTTTTTGTGGACTTAGGTTCTCCGCATCGTCGGACGCTTGGAGTGGAGGCCAACAGGAAGTTAGTCAGGAAAACGTTGTCACACGATGTGACGTTCTTAGTTTTTCTAGCTTTAGAATAAAGTTTGATTAAAAATCATTTTAAATTCTTGATTTTACTGTATATAAAAAGCCATCGTTTTGAATAAAGATTAATCAAAACGATAGCTTTCTTTTATTTTTAAGGACTGTTGTTTATAAAAAAGATTGATTATTTTAAAACTCCTTATTTCAGTAACGCTCCCAAACCTTTATATATTATTCGCGGATTTCAGTTATACTTTTTCCACTTAAAAATGCGTGTCCCATTGTTAACTTTTTTTCTGTTTGAAATCCATACTTTTGATAAACTTTTTCTATTGATTCATTTATCGGAAAAACCCAAAGCCTTTTTATGCCTCTATTTATTGCTTCTTTTTGTATAAACTGAATAACTTCACCAATTAATCCTTTACCTCTGAATTCATCAATTGTAGCTACGCTTTCCATTCTAGCTTGCTCTCCATCTTCAAAATACAAGCAGTTGAACAAGCTACTCCATCCAAGCGAAGAAGATAGTGTGTGAAGGAGGAATGATTGAATTGTTCTTTATAAACTTTCTCAATAGTCTCTTTTCCCCCAAATTCTTTAATACTACATTCTATATCTAAAGCTACCTGATAGTTTTCTTTTGTCACTTTTTCAATAGTAACTCTCTTATTATTCTGAATTTCTACGACTCGGTTATTCCATAATTGAACAGGACTAATAAGTTCCTCATATCTAAAATTTCTTGTTTTTAATTCAGTAATGAGATTTTGCTGGTTCTCTATATTATAAATATAAAACCTTGGTATGATCTTTTTAGACTGATAGTAACCAATAACCTCGTCTATAACTGACTGTGGTTGTAAACACTCATCAATAATATGGGCGTGATTAGAATCATAATAATTTGGTTGATTTTCATTACAAAATAACATTCCCCAGCTAGTATCAATTCGTTTGGAAAAGGTTTCATAGTATGAAATATCTAGCATCAGCATTTCTTGTAAATTTAGCATCTGGTTCCCCTTAAGTTCTCAAAAATTTAATTAATATCATTCGAATTATAGCATAAATATTCCAAGTATTTATCAAGCTAACCTGTCCCGTTAGATCAATATGAAAAAGAGTTCCCTAAGCAGCCCATTGATCTTTACTAAAGCACACAGTTAGTTGAAGATTTATTATGTAAGAGTTGGTTTGATATTCAGTAATCCCAAGTCAACTGATGTCTCTATATAACCTATTATCTGATTGAATGTAAATACATTAAGTTGTTCATTTATAACTTCCTTATCGTACTCCATATCTCCTAATGCAAAAGGAACAAATTTTTCTACATCTTTAGATTTAACTTCTTCTAAATCTAGAATTGTAGGGAAATAACTAAGGTGTTTTTTAAGTTCATCTGTAAAACCATAGTACTCTAATAATTTTCCATTTAGTAATCGGAAGTCATTATGATACAACTTATATAATCCTTCATCAGCATCCATTCTGTTCCTTAACCAAGAAAGGTTAAAACCTCTTAGAAATATATCATCAGCAATTAAATGAGTATAGTACCCTAATAAATAATGATTTGTATGTTCTACTCGTGAACTATATTTACGTAAAAACCCTTTATAATCTACGCTTCTTGAATAGTCTTGGACTTCACCTATCAAGAAATGTGATAAATTCTTTTCTTCATATGAAAAAACCGCATCTGGAGCAATACTTCCAAGCAAAAATGATGTTTTATCTTCTATCAATAAAGAATCTGCAATTTTATTACCAATAATCAAGTGCATTATTCTTGAACCCAAAATACTCATCCCCTTTACATGAATATTCTAACATTATTATCTGTATCCTTGTTGAACTATTCTGTCCCGTTTGTTTAAATGTATTTATTAACAAGCATTATCTGATTTAGTTAAATAAAACAAACCTTAGAGATTTTATTCAATCTTTTTTTTATAAACGGTTAAACTAGTTGAATTCCACTTTCAGAACCGGTCGTAAACGTCAGCCACTGAAAATAATCAGAGCCTATAAATCCCCCTTATTTATTTCCATTTTTACACTTACCATTTAATCTCCCACCTAGCAAACACCCCTTGTTATTTTCCATATTTCTGTAATCAAAATAGCTAAAAAAGCCATCTCACCAAAAATGGCGAAATGACTTTTTTCTATGTTTATTTATTTGATAACCGGGTACAAGATTAATAGTATTAACGGTTTTCTGCTCGTTCTATGAATGTATTAATATGTTTAAATGTTACATAGTCATTAAGACCATAAGAACCGTCCGTTTTACCGATTGTGATACCATTTTGCGCTAAGATTTGGACATAGTCATAAGCCCAGTGGTCTGATTTTACATCTTTAAATTTCCAAGAACCTTTTCCTGGTTTTAGATCATATGCTTCTACTAATACTTTTGCAATTTGAGCTCTTGTGATTGGTTTAGATGGGTTGAAGTTTCCTTGATCACCGGCGAAGATATTTGCTTCTGTTACAGCGTTGATTGCTGAAAGGTATTTTGAGGATACTTTTACATCTTTGTAATAAGTAGAGCTAGATTTACTTTTTAGATTAAGTGAATTTGTAAGCTTTTGAGCTACTTCTGCTCTGCTTGCATAGATACTCATGTCGATGGAAGCCGATTTTACTTCTTCTGTTAACACTCGTTTTGCACCTACATATTTACTTCCCCAGTAATATGGGTCATTGATGGATGCTACACTAACACCCTTTGATGTTGACGAGTTGATGAACTGATTTCCACCCACATAAATTCCTACGTGAGAAACTCCTTTTCCAGTTGTATTAAAAAATACTAAATCTCCAACTGCTAAATTACTCTTTGCTACGCTTTTCCCAACTTGATATTGAGACGCTGCCGTTCTAGGTAAATCGATTCCTAAATCTTTGAATACTCTTTGTACATAACCAGAGCAATCAAATCCTTTAGTTGTTGTACCACCATATAAGTAAGGCACTCCTAAATAAGTATATGCCTGAGTTTTAATTTCACTTGGTGTAGCTGCTTCTGCTACCACTGCATTATTAATCAAAAGGATTGAGGAACTAAGTAAACATATTTGAGCGATTTTCTTAAACATTCTCTTATATCTCTCCTTAAACTTTCTACCCTGTTATACTAACATGTATTAAGCTAGTTAAACATTACAGTTATATTTCAATTGGATAACAGTAAACGTCATAAAGTTTCATAGTTTTGGGAAATCCCTTAAAAGATGGCACAAAAAAGATGGCGTATTCTAGATTTATTTCATAAAGAAAGAGGCATCCCATTAGGGGATGCCTCTTTCTACTTTGACAGCTATCTGCTATGTCGTATGTTTCTGCCTTGTTCGTTTCATTTCCGTCGCTCACAAAGGGTTAGTCTCAAATTCACTTATCAGACTCCCTTTCCTATTAAGGAGCGGAATAATATTGAACTATTCCGTTATAAATAGATTGTGCATAGATTTCTTGATATTTACTGTTTACGAGTTTATTAAAATCTGCTTCATTTGATATGAAACCTAGCTCCACCAACACAGATGGTATATCAACCATTCTATTTACATAGAAACTATTTTCTCTTACACCACGATCGGCCATTGATGCATTTTTGACTATTTGACTGTTAATTTTCGTTGCAAGCACTTTACTTTCTGCTCCATTTTCATTGGAAGAAAGATTATAGTATGTTTCCGTACCTTTAGCTGACGTGCTAGTACTAGCATTTACGTGAATACTCACGTAAATCTCTGAAAAAGATGATTTTGCTAATGCTACTCGATCCTGTAAGGACGGGTAAGTATCGCCTTTTCTCGTCATAATAACCTTAGCGCCTTGGTTTTTTAACTTTTGCTCTACTAGTTTTCCAACATTCATCACAATCGTTTTTTCCATGACGCCTTTTCTTGTAGCTCCTGGATCTGTCCCACCATGCCCAGGATCGATGAGGATAATTCTATCCTTTAAAACACTTCCGGATTGGTTTAATAGTTTAAGATAAGTCTTATGTGTATAGCCTACACCACCAGCATACTCAATTTTCGCCCAAAATCCGTTGATACTCTTTACAGAAACCATATTCCCTTTCGTTAGCTTTCCAATAGTGGAATAGCTAGAACCAGGACCGCTACGAACATTTAATGAAGCTACGGTTACTTTCCCTTTTAAGCTGCTTGTCGAAGGGCTATCTACAGGTTTATCATTTGGATTTTCTGCATACTTTCCATTAATATAGCCTGGCATACCGTCAACCTTTACTAAGTACCAGCCATCCTTTTCTCCATAAATGTCCACAACTTGTCCCTTAGGGAAGGTGCCGAGTATTGGAGCTGTTCCAGTTGGCTTACTACGTACGTTTAAATCTACGGCAGTGATTGTCACTTTTCCAGTAGAATTTCCAATCACTTGCCCAAACCCATCTAAAAACATTGTATAGGCACTACTGATGTAATGTAGCTCACCATTATAATCGATTTGAAGCCACAAATCATCTACCTTTTCATAAACGTTTACTACATCACCGTTCTTTAGCTTGCCAACTACTTGTCCATCCATACTAGGCTCTGATCGTACGTTTAATGTGTCATTCTCAACAGTGACCACTGCAATAGCAATTGCTTGCGAACTATCTGGAACGGCAATTCCACCTACATCCTTATTCACGCGGAAGCTTTCATCTAATCCACGAGCGACAAATTGTGCAAATTGCTTTCTAGTCACACCTTGAGAAGGAAGGTATTTCCCTCCATCACCATGAGAAATTCCATAATAATATAATGCTTTTACATGGGTTGCAATAGATGCACTCTCTTTGATATCAGAGAATGGCATTTTTTGATTTTGATATTTGGTTAAGCTCAAATTGAATGCTTTTACTAGAGCAGTACTCATATCCTGGCGTGAGAAAGGTTTATTAATCCCAAAGGTTCCATCTGCTTTTCCCTTCATGAAGCCCGACTTAACGGCTCTTTCAATATAACCAGATGCCTCTGTTCCAACTTTCACATCACTAAATTGTGATTTACTTACAATAAGAGGCTTTTGATTACTTGCCTCCACTAACATTTTCGCCGCTTGAGAGCGAGTTAAAACTTCACCTGGCTTGTATAATCTTTTACCATTTACTTGGTAACCTTTGATTATACCTTTCTTATATATGTATTCAATTTCTTGATATCCATCAGCGGAAACAGAAACATCTGAAAACGTTTGATTTGCGCTCACGTTCAATGAAAACGAGGCTGCGACCAAAAGAACAAGACTTGCAACGACCAACTGTTTGAAAAATACTTTCACTATTCTTCTCCCTTCTTACTAATATACCTAGATAGTAACAAAAGTTATTGGTAATTAATATCCTACATTTTTACTCAATTCTCGCTTTCTCCTCTATTTTTCTAAGTTTAAATGTGAAAAAATGGGGTAAAAGAATAAGAATTTGTCTATTACACAGTTATTGACCATATAATTTATAGTCGAACTTTGATAAAATTAAAATGTAATAATTGTTAAGGAGGAATAATTTTTGAAAAATTTGAAGTTACCTGTAATTCTTTTCGTTTTCGTATTGATTTTTGTCACATTCCAACCTATGAATACACGCGCAGAGAATGTTGATCAAAAGTTTTTAGACATACATAACAATTTCTGGGCAAAAAGTGAAGTAACAAAATTAGTAGATTTACAGATTATCAATGGCTATCCAGACCTCCATTTTCGTCCTTCTGTAGATGTCTCACGTGGACAAGCTGCTAATCTCCTAACTAGCGCTCTAAAGCTAGAAGATGCCCCCTACCAACCAATTTTCACGGATGTAAGCAGCAAGTCTAGTCATCTAAAGGGGGTTATGGCAACATATAAGGCTGGAATCTTTAATGGTAAGCCCGACAAAACCTTTGGAGTTGGAGACACGCTAACTAGAGAGCAAATGGCCTCCGTTATCGCTAGAGCATTTGATCTGCAAGACACTGGAGAAACTATCACCTTCAAGGATGATGCGAAAATCAGTGAATCACATCGTGAAGGTGTAAAGCTGTTAGCTCAGCATAAAATCACAACTGGTAAGGAAGACGGAACCTTTGACCCGAAAACTGGAGTAAACCGTGCAACCTTCGTTGTGTTCCTACACCGTGCAATGGTTTCAACAGGAATGATTGAGCCTACTTACAACGTAACCTTTAATAATCCTGAACAAAATGGCAATATGACTGTAAGCAGAGAAATTCAAAATATCGTTTCTGTACCTTTAGCGGAGGACTTCGACACTCTTCTACGTTCCCAAAATGAGATGCGTTACCTTGGAGAGAAAACAGTTAAGCATAGCTATGCTACTGACATTGTTCATACCTATCGTATTTCGAATACAGGCGCAAGTATAAAAATTACCAAGCGAGTCTTTCCAAACGACGATTATATGGTCTTTACGAATCTAGTGAATACCTCAAAATCTGCAGTAAATGTTGATTTTATTTTAAAGGATTCCCAGGTAGAGAGCTCTAAGCTAATCAGCTATGATCGTTATCCTATTAAGAAGAATGAAGACGATACATTTGGCTATGACCCTACCACTTATCCAAAAGGAATTGTCGAAAATACCTCAGTAGACGCTGAGCCAAATCAAACGATGTTTAGTAGATTATATCGTTCAAAAGAGCTGAAGCTTGTCTATCCTAATAAAGCAGTAAGTACTACAAGAGATCTGCAAGCAGAGATTGATGCATTCTCAAATGTTCTGCTGGGGACAACCCAGATGACAGTTATCCCTCTTTCCTCTCTTGGCAATGATATCGTGGATTACTGGTTTATGCACTCAGATGGCCTTTTATTTAAAACAAGAGAAGCAATGGACGCTTGGATGCACGAATCTGCAATAAACTATCGCAAACGTAATGATTGGTATACCCCTGAGGGGCCATATAATAAAATGGCAACCACTATTGAGCCAATGCCATTATCCTTTAACGGCTTCGGGAGAAATCTCTTAATGGTCAAAGAGGATCGAGTATTATTACGACACGAAGAAAATCCACAGCGTTACTTTGAAAACTTATTAATGAACTCCTTTGTAAACTTAGAAATCTTTAAGGGAGATGAACTCTTCTGGCAAACAGAGGTAACAAGCACCTACTTAAAGAGTCTCTATGGAATTACTGCACCGTTTATCGATACAAGATTTAATGAACAAATTGCATTATTCTTATACAGAGCCGGGAAAGATTTTAACATGCCTGATTACAATCAAGCCCTGAAGGATTATGCAGACTTGCTAGTAAAGCAAAAGAGTCAAGGAAATATCATCTCAGTAGATTCACAGTCCTACTATATTTCCGACTACTTCCCAATGGCTCAAAAGGTAAAAACACACTCTTCTATGAACCATGTACTTGGTGGAATGAACATTTTACTTCAAGCATATCAAGAGTTTGGAGATGCAAGGTATCTAAACACAGCTACTAGCATTCAAACAGCAATTGAGAAGGACAAGAAAAAATGGATTAGACCAGACCATGATATCTGGTACAAAATCTCTCCTGAAAAAGAATTTGTGGGTCGGGATTATAATCATTTAACAGTAGAAGACTTGATCAACTCTTATGAGCTATGGCAAGATATTAATCCAAAGCATCTCCCTGTAATCAAGGAATTAATAGAATCAAAGGTGAAATACCTCGATAAGAATAAACTAGGGTATTCTACTAAAATGAGACAAGGCTTTGAGAGACTAGATATGCTTCATTTATTACCAGCTGGCTCTGAATTCACAGACGCAAACTAACACGAAATGCGTAAGCGCCTGTTCTGCCCCGATAAGCAAATGGGGATTGGCAAAGCGTTGGAGCTAGACATACACTAGGTTTCATGGCAATAAAACACAAAAAAAGCTGTCCCAAAATGCACGTGATGTGACTTTTGGAGACAGCTTTTTACTATTCATTTAATTGTTCTTTCCATCTGAATGATATACAACCATCCCCTACTATGAATTCTGCTAAATGATCATCAATCTTAATAGCGTCCTATAAATTGAGCTTCTTCTAACGGGTTCGGTTGATGGGGAGAAAACAATAAAAAACACATTGTTCGGGGAGAAGAAAAGAAGTCTATGTAAAAATAGATCAAGTATTGTTAAAACTCTCTCTTTAACTTAACGAAGTAGGATTATTGAATAGGAAAGTAGAAACAAAGCTATAACACTCTAATATTTGAGCGATGAAAATTTATGCGAACCAACAAATCATATCTTTTTATTCTTAGGGAGTAACTCTATTGGTTCGTAGCAGCGTCGGCGACTCCTGCGGGAGCAGGGTGGTAGGTAAGACAGCACAACCACGCGCGTTAGCGATGGGTGCTGGCTTACCTTGTGGAGGGAAAACTAAGAACGTCACATCGTGTGACAACGTTTTCCTGACTAACATCCTGTTGGCCTCCACTCCAACCGTCCGACGCAGCGGAGAACCTGAGGTTCAAAAAATAAGAAAGCACTTATGATTCTTCTTATCAAATTGAAGAATCATAAATGCTTTTAACTTGTTTTGTCCCGACTCCATCTTTATTTACTAGAAAACATATGAACAAAATAATATTGGCCATCGGAATCTTTCGCAATTCCTACACCAATGTTTGTATATTTTTTGCTAAGAATATTTGCTCTATGTCCTTCTGAGTTCATCCATGCATTCACAACGGAACTAGATGATTTATAGCCGTGAGCAATGTTTTCCCCAAACGTACGATAAGAATAGCCAAAGCCTTGAGCCATATCCCATGGTTGTCCATAAGTAGGTGAATAGTGTTCGAAATATTCATTTTGAATTAAATCATCCGCTTTGATGAAAGCTATTTGGTTTAATTCCTTATCTTCCTTCAGCTTAGGAAGTCCCTTTTTCTCTCGTTCTTTATTCACTAGCTGAATCGTTTCTGTCACAAAGGTTGGGTTTGCTTGTTTTACAACTTTATATTGCTTTGTGAAAGGATCGTATATGCCATTAAAAGCGCTAGGATCCTCTTTATATTTTGCACTCTTATCTAATAAGACTAATGCTTGGGCCCTTGTTATTGGCTTAGTGGGCTCAAAAGTAGTTTTAGTTGTACCGGTTGAAATCCCCGTCTTTGTTAGAAAAGCAATATATGGCTTTGCCCAATAATCTTTTGGGACATCTTTAAATGGTACAGATTCATTTGTATTTACCTTAAAGTCATACATCATGACAATTATTTTAGCGAGTTGCGCTCTAGTTAATGAATTGTTCGGATGAAAGTAATCTCCATCTTGAAAAATCCCGATTCTCGTCAATGCAGCTATTTCATTGTAAGCTGAATGGTCCGTACTTACATCTTTATACTTCGGTTTAAACGTCCCACCAACACTTTGTACATCTATAATTCTACTAATGATTTTAGCAGCCTGAGCCCTTGTGATAGATTCTTGAGGTCTAAACGTGCCATCCTCATATCCAGTGATAATCTGCTTTTCTTGATTAGATACCAAATACGGATAGTACCAAGCCTTTTCATTCACATCTTTGAAAATGGATGCACTTGCCCCCATTGGCAGCATAAGCAAAGCGATAAACACGATAAGGAATTTACTAAAAGTCTTCATTCATTTACCTCCTTTCTATTAGTATACTAAAAAAGCGAAAAGGATTGTATGCTCAATACTTTCATGTAGAGAAAAATGAAAAAATAGTAATAAATTCATAGTGAAATGTTAGTTAGTTCCGAGTGTTTTTTCTTCCTGTTCTTGCAATCGTACTCGATGAGAGAAAAAATTAGCCGCTATTGCCCCTAATGTTAAATTCATCACCATATTTGCAACAGCTGGTACTGCTGATAATGAGCTGATATGTTCCATTGCCAAGGTAGCCGCCAGTGCACTGTTACAAATTCCCGTATGAAATAAAATAGCTATGGCATTTGGTTGTTCCATTTTGAGCCATCTAGCAATCAAATACCCACTCACCATTGGAATAAAAACCTGTAAAAAAACTGCCAAGAAAAGAATGGGTAAAATGGACAAATTACTAGCCAAGGATTCCTGTGCACTTGATACCACTGAGAGCACAATTACAAATAGAGATATCTGAGATAATATAGGGGTATGAGGTCGTATTGCTTCCACTTGCTTTGTGAATCTCCATTGAATTAGTAGCCCTAAAATCAATGGTAAAAACACTACATAGAGAATATTAAAAAACATCGGCCAAAACGCTATATGTATAAGCTTTCCAGCAAAACTTTGAACCAGATAAGGAGTGAGTATTGGAGAGATAAACGTATCAAGTGTAGCCATGGTAAGACTAAGCGCTGCTTCCCCGCCTGCTATAAAAGTATAGACGTTCGCTGAGGTGCCACTCGGAACTGTTCCAGCTAATATGATACCAGTAGCCAGCTCCTCGCTATGTCGAAAGAAAAGAAATGCAATCCCCACTGTGACCGTAACCATGATGCTCCATTTTAAGGCAACACCTATTAACACGTTTTTAGGTTTTCTTATTATCTTAAACAATTTCTCAGCGGAAAGTGACAGTCCCATTAGCAAAAAGATGATCCCGAGTCCTATCTCTGTAAAGCCTTGAATGGGAAAAAAGAATGCAGGAAAAAGAAAAGCGACCAATGCACAAAAAACAATCCACAACGGCATGTAAGTTGAAATAATGCGAGAACATATTTGTATTAGTCTCAATTCCATACCCCTTCCAATTAAATAATCTCCTATCAAAGTTTCCTCTTTAGAAGAATAAAACCTGTGCTTCTATATAACAAAAGCACAGGAATAAATTCATCCGATTTTTTTATAGATATAAGCACCATTCTCGACTCGGTCAAGATCAACCCTATCTCCGATGGAAACTGGTTCCGTGAGTCTCGTGGTAACCTTTGCGTTACAGTCATCCAGCTCTACTAGTACGACAAAATATGGGGCAAGACTTGCAAACTCAGTAGGTGCCACGTGAACCTCTGTAAAACTATAAACAGTTCCCTCTGTCGCTACCTCCTGCTCCTCTAATTTGCCCTTTAAGCATTTTGGACAGCTATATTTTTTCGTCATGCTTGCATAGCTGCAGTCGTTACAAGAAAAGATTTTCACATCCGTCACACCCTCTCTAATATATGCACGGTAGAATAGGAGCCTGTTCCACCAAGATTTTGCGAAAGTGCAAGACGAGGACTGGAAACCTGGTTCGCTGCATTCCCTCGTAGCTGCTGAACCAACTGATAGATTTGTGCTATACCGGTTGCACCAATTGGATGTCCTCTCGATAAAAGACCCCCACTTGTATTAACCGGCTTATCTCCTGTAGGCTTCGTCCTTCCCTGCTCTACTGCCTTCCAACCCTCACCCTTTTGGAAAAAACCAAGCTCTTCGGTCGCGATAATTTCAGTCATGGAAAAACAGTCATGAATTTCTACTACATCAATGTCCTCTGGTCCAACCCCAGCCTTTTCATAGGCAAGACGACCAGACTCTCGAATAGCTGGGATAGAAAGTAAATCATCTGCATCCTGCATTTGCGTTGGACCTGATGCTTGGGCAGTAGATCGAATATGAATCGCAGATTTATCCTTAGAAATAACAAGCGCTGCTGCCCCGTCTGTCATTGGTGAACAATCAAACAGACCCAGTGGATTGGTAATCATTCTTGCTTGCATAATTTCCTCAATAGATGTCTGCTTTTGGAACTGTGCTAGTGGATTGTTACTCGCATTTTCACGATTTTTCAGTGCGACCATCGCAAGGTGCTCCTTAGAAGCTCCCGTTTCATAAAAATACCGATTCGCAAGAACTCCAAAAAAGCCTGGGAATGTTAAACCTGCATGCTTTTCATTCGAATCATTATCCATTGCAGCGTTAATCGCTTGGGTGACATCATTCGTGCTCGCATGCTTCATTTTTTCCACGCCTGCCACTAAAACTGTGTTATATTCTCCACTTAAAATCCCAAGAATTCCTTGGCGTAATGCAATTCCACCTGAGGCACAGGCACCTTCTACCTTTGCAGTGGGTACAAACCCCAGCCCCAAATCATTTGCAACGATCGCACCAAGTATTTCTTGGTTGTAGATAGAGCCACCCATAAAATTACCAATAAAGACAGCGTCCACCTTTGGATTGCCAGCATCCTCTAACGCTTGGATACATGCTTCTAGTAGCATATCCTTCATCGTACGATCAACAAATGTTCCAAAACGTGTCATTCCTGCTCCGTGAATATAAACATTTGTCATACACTGACCTCCTTATGCTGGTCTCGCATTTCTCTTTTTAATATCTTTCCGTAGGAGCTCTTTGGTAGCTCGTCGACAATATGAATGGACTTTGGTTTTTTAAATCTAGCCATATTACTCTCGCATAAGGTATAAAGTGCCTCAACCGACACATCCTCCTTGCCGTTTGATACAACATATGCAACGACACACTCGCCCCATTTTTCATCAGGAACTCCAATCACACACGCTTCCTTCACACCAGGATGCATATTTAGCACTTCTTCTACTTCACGAGGATAGATATTTACTCCTCCTGAAATGATAACGTCCTTTTTACGGTCTACAATATGCACGTACCCGCCTGGATTTTTCCAGCCCAAGTCGCCAGTGTAAAGCCATCCATCCTGAAGCGTCTCCTTCGTTGCCTTTTCATTATTCCAATAGCCTTGCATGACAAGGGAGCCCTTACAAATAATCTCGCCTACCTCACCATCTGCCACTTCCTTGCCTTCATCGTCAACAATCTTCACCTGCACGAAAGGACCTATTCTGCCACAGGATTCAAGATGAGCATGCAGCTCCTTCTTCGGCATCATCGTAATACACATGGGTGCCTCGACCTGACCATATGTCTCCGCAAATACGGGACCTGCAAGCTTCAATGCCTGCTCTAGCTTACTAGCAGCAATCGGTGAGCCGGCCATATTGATAGATTTTAAAGTAGAAAGCTTGGATGGATCAAAATTAGGATGCTGAATCATCAAATTGACCATTGTTGGAACTAGGAAGATGATAGAGACCGAATCTTTTTGTAAGTCTTGAATAAATTCCTCTGGCTCGAACTTGTTATAAACTACTTGAGAAAGTCCATATAGCCATGACACATGAGAAAGAAAGTTACTGCCGTGGGTGAGTGGTGCCACATGACCAATAATATCGTCATAGTCTACCTCACAAACCTGTGATAGAGATAATGCACCAGCAATCATATTACGATGGGAAAGCATAACCCCTTTTGGGTTACCAGTAGTGCCAGAGGTATACATGATGGCAAATAAATCGTTTTCCCCTACCTCTTCTACGAACCTCTGCCCATTGTATTGGTTGACGATTGACTCATAGTCCACTCCAAGTGCCAGCACTTCAATAGATGTTTCAATAGGTTCTGTTAGAGAGGTGTCTCCAATAATTAATTTCGGAGCAGCATCCTGAAGCATATACTCATGCTCCTTTGGATGTAAGCGATAATTTAATGGAACCTTAATCAGTCCGCTTAGCGCCACTGCTACATCTAGCTCGATATGCTCTAGCCTGTTTGGCATAAGAATGGCAATTCTATCCCCTTTTTGAAACCCCTTTACATGAAAGTAGGAGGACAATGCATATGCTCTTTCCATTAATTCCTGATAGGAAAAGGAACGATCCTTGTCCTTTACAGCCAGTTTATCAGGGTAAGCGGCTGCTGATTTTATTGCTAGCTGAGCTATTGTTTCCAAGTCCTTTCACTCCTTTTCTTTGAATTGAAATATCGGTAGCTTGGTTATCTCATCTGGCCCTCTTTTAAGTTCTATACCATCTAAAGGAAACAAAATAAATTCAATCGTAATAGCTACGGGATTCTCCCCTTCTAAAAAGTGTCCCCCGCTAATCTGCTGATCACAGTCAACAAACATTCCATGGAAATGAACGTCTAACTCGTCGTTCGCGTTTAATCCCACAAACCCTGTCCCGGTGAGCAGCTCTACCTCTGAATCACTTTTAATCTTTGAAGAGTATTGAAGCTTCCCCTCTACTGTTTTTTCTAGCTGCACATAGGTCGCATATTCTAAGGATCCCATACACTGAAATTGAGCAGCCTTTATTCCATGTCTGCTGCAGACCTCCTTGATTCCACCAAATAGGTCTACTCCTTTAGCTAGTCTTCCGGCAATACGGTTAGAATTTTTGTCTAGTACTGCTTGGATACCATTAACCAAAGCTATAACCCCCGTCTACTTGCAAGACTTGGCCAGTCGTATATCCAGATTCACTTGAAGCAAAATAAAGGACCGCTTCCGCTATGTCTGTAGGATTACCCATCCGTTTAACGACCTGTCTGCTTAAATCGTATGGAATCCCAGTCGTAATAGCTGACTCCACTGCCCCTGGTGCCACCGAATTGCAGGTGATGCCATGAACGCCTAATTCCTTCGCCACCCATTTCGTCAGTGCGATTACTGCTCCTTTAGAGGCTGCATACGCTGGACCTGACCGTTTGGAATCTTCTCCACCACCAGAAGTGACTCCACCATTTATCCCTGAAATGGAGCTTATATTTATAATTCTTCCGTATTTTTGCTCTAGCATATGTGGGTACACAGCCGCCTGGATGAATAAGAAGGCAGCCTTCACATTTGTGTCCAAATCCTTATCCCATACGTCTAGGGTCATTTCCTCTATGTTTAAGCGTCCACAAGTACCTGCATTGTTCACTAAAATATGTAGCTCCCCAAATGTATCAGCAGCTCGCGCTATCGTCGCTTTCACAAATTCAGGGTCTCTTATATCTCCAAGGCATTCTAAAATCCTTGCCTCGCTATTTTGCTCTTGAATCGACTGAATCGTTTTTGTACAAGCATTTAAATCGACTAGCACGACATTAGCTCCTTCCTTTGAAAGAGCTAATGCGATCCCTGCCCCGATTCCACTTGCTGCCCCTGTTATAATTGCCGTTTGTCCCTTTACTCTCATCCTGTCATCCCCTTTGTAAGCATCCTATTTCACATTTAATAGATCTGGTAAAAATGTAGAAAACCACGGAACATATGTGATGAGCATCAGAATAATCACGGAAGAAACAACAAATGGAACAACTCCCCTTGAAATTTCACCCAATGAGGTTTTTGATATTCCCGTAGCCACATAAAGATTGAGTCCCACTGGCGGAGTGAATAGACCAATTGCAAGATTCACTGTCATAAAGACACCAAAAACAGTTGGATCGACACCAAGCATTAGCATTACCGGCGCTAAAATCGGAACCAATATATAGAATGCAGAGATAGCATCTATAAACATCCCAGCAATCAGCAATAGAACATTTACCAATAGTAAAATGATAATCGCGTTGTCCGAAATTCCTAGCATTGCATCGGAAATCGTTCTAGCAATCTGCTCCGTTGTGATGATATAAGCAAAAACAGATGCTGCAGACACGATGAACATTACAGTCGCAGTTTGAACAGATGAATCTATAAGAATCTTATATAAGCTCTTTAACGTTAGTTCTTTATAAACAAAGAATCCGACAAACAGACCGTAGAATACTGCAACAACCGCTGCTTCTGTTGGTGTAAAAAATCCTCCATAAATCCCTCCAAGGATAATAACTGGAATCATTAGTCCCCAGATAGCATTTACAAATGCTTTCCAGCGTTCCTTTCCAGTAGCTTTTTTTCTTTGAATAAATCCTTCAAGAGGGCCTTCCTTTTTCTCTTGTCTCCATCTCACAAACATTGCTGCCAGAACAAATCCGATTCCTAGCATAATCCCAGGAATGATACCAGCAATAAATAACCGAGCTATGGAAACAGGGAGTTGGTCTCCCGCAACTACGGCAAAGACGATAAAAGCAATACTTGGTGGAATAACAATACCAATTGCTCCAGCACTTGCAACAAGTCCTCCTGCAGTTTCTTTCTTGTATCCATTACCTATTAACGCTGGAATCAAAATCCCACCAATTGCTGCTACTGTTGCTGGACCTGAGCCGGAAATTGCTGCAAAGAAAATAGCTACCATTACGGTTACAAACACAATTCCGCTTTTTCGATGTCCGACTAGTGACTGCGCAAAGTCTATTAATCTCTTCGATATGCCTGCTTGCTCCATAATGACTCCTGCAAGAACGAAGAATGGAATGGCAAGTAACGTAAACTTAGCAACACTCGTATACATAATATCCGCAACTAGCTCTAAGCCAAATAATCCGCTGCCCGTAAACAAGATGACGACTGAGGAAATAGCAAGAGAGACAGCTATCGGAACCTTTAGGAAAACTAAAATCATAAAAACCGAAAATAATAGTATCGCTGTCATACTATCTCCCCACCTTTCTGCTGATCATCCTTAAACTCGATAATAGTTGCTTGAACGGTCCTAATAAGACATAAGATAGATCCTACCGGCATTGCCAATGAGAATACCCATTGTGGCCAGCCCAACGATGGTGTTTTCTGACCCATGTCCATTTGGAATAAGACCATCTGTATGCCAAAATAAGCTAAGATAACAAAGAGTCCACCCATTAACACACCAACTAGTATCGTAATCGCTTTACGGAAAGCCCCGTTTGCTCGATCAAAAATTAATGTAAAGCCAAGGTGTGCATTTTCACGCACACCTATCGCCGTACCCACAAAGGTTAAAAAAACAAAAAGATTGATCGTAATTTCCTCTGTAAAGGACCAAGAATAATTTGCCGTCTCTCGAGAGATTATATTGACAAACGCAACTAATGACATAATAGAGAGAACAATTACTACGATTCCTTCCTCTATTTTGCTGAGCACTTGATTCATTTCTTTATCCCCCTAAGAATTAACGTTCTTGGAAAGCCTTCAACAATTCTTCTCCCCAAATGGAAGTGTACTTGTCATATAGCGGCTGAACTGCCTCTTTGAATTGAGCTATCTCTTCTTCGGTTGGCTCATAAAACTTCATTCCACTTGATTTCAAATCTTCAATCTGTTTTGCTTCCTTCTCACGTGCGATTTTCACTTGGTATTCTGCCGCTTCTTTCCCAAGTCTTGTGAATATTTCTTGGTCTTCTTCACTCATTGATTCAAATAGCTTTTTATTCATCCCTAAAACTAATGGGTCATAAGAGTAGTTCCAAGCAGTTAAATATTCTTGAACCTCGTTTAGTTTAGAAGAGTGGATGACATCGATTGGATTTTCCTGCCCATCGATTGTACCTTGCTGCAAGCTCGTAAATACCTCAGAGAAAGTCATTGTTGTTGGATCTGCACCCAGCGTTCTATAAAGATCTGTATACATCGTAATACCAGGAATACGAATCTTCATCCCCTTCATATCATCTGGCGTTTTGATTTCTTTTGAGCTGTTCGTAATTTGTCTAAATCCGTTTTCCCCAAACCCTAGAGGCTTGATTCCCTTTTCCTCTAAAATTTCGTTAATCATTTCTCCACCTTTTCCGTTGAATACCTTGTCTACCTCTTCTGTGTTATTAAATAGGAAAGGTGCACTAGCAACTCCAAAACGATCATCTAAAATGGAATAAATGATGGTAGAGTTAAACGTCAGATCGGTTGAGCCTTTCGAAAGCATCTCTACTGCCTTCCCGGAATCTCCACCTGAAAGCTGTTCATTCGGATAAACTTCTATTTGGATACGTCCATCCGTTTCTTCACTCACATCATCTGCAAGCTTTTGAGCCGCTTCAAACCAAGTAGAAGTATCATTTACTGTGACAGACATCTTCAGCTTGTATTCCTTGCCATCTGCATCTGCCGAACCGCCCGAATCGGAGCATGCTCCAAGTAATAACATTGCAGCTAACCCTAAAGAACCCCATTTAAATCTTCTTTTCATTGTGAATCCTCCCATTGATCATTTTTTTGTATTAGCTCGTATAAAAAATCAACTAAGTGCATTGCCCTAGTAGTTGAGGAAAGCCCTTCTCGCTCAATTCCAACCTTCATCTGCAGTAAGCAGCCCGGATTAGTCGTAATCACAGTGCTTGCTTGGATTTCTTTAATCTCATGCATTTTTGATTCCAATATAAGAGATGCCATCTGAGGCTGAAGGATGTTGTATATCCCAGCTGAGCCACAGCAAAGCTCTGCATTTGGTAACTCCACGTAGGTGTACTGGTGAACTGCCTGTAAGATTTCTCTCGGTTCATCCTTCACACCACTAACGTTGCGCAAATGGCAGGAATCCTGGTAGGTCACTAGACCAGCAGAGAATGACCGAGGTAGTTTATCTAGTAATCTCATAACTCCAAGTTTCACAAGCAGCGTGCTAATGTCGATTTGTTTGTCCGTAAACTGCTTCGCCCTTGCCTGTTGCTTTTCGTCCTGATGAAAAAGCTTATGGTATTCTCCTAAAAAGGCACCACACCCTCCAGCGTTATTGACAATGTAGTCGATATTTTCTAGCTCGAATGCTTCGATATTCTTCTTTGCATTTCTCTTTGATTTTTCTAGCTCGCCACTATGACTATGTAATGCACCGCAGCATTGTTGCCCCTTCGGAATAATTACTTCACATCCCAATGCTTCTAAGAGAGAGATTGTATGTTTGTTCGTCTCCTGAAACATCGTATCCATCAAGCATCCTGTAAAAAATGCGACCCTTGTTTTTGTCGCTGCCTTTGGTAATGTTGGCTGATCCTTTTTAGGTGGGGCAGGAAGAACTGCTTCCATATCTTTCATAAAGGGTGGGAAGAGCTCTAAGAAACCTATTTTTCTTACTACCTTCTGAAGTCCTGACTTTTGATAAAAGCCTACCAGGCCAACGACTGTCTCCATCTTCTTTTGCTCTGCGAATAGATGATCAAAGGCGACCTTGCGCACGATTCTTTCCTTTAAGGATTTTAGGCTTACAGCTACAATCGCATCTCTTGTTTCTTCAATTAAAGAACCGTATTGTACTCCTGCTGGACATGCCGGCTCACAGGCTCGGCAGCCTAAGCAAAGGTCGAATGCCTCTTCAATCGAACCATCCCAGGCGACCTGACCATCCCTCACCGCCTTCATCAGCGCTATTCTTCCCCTAGGTGACTGTGTTTCATCGAAGTTACTGTGTAAGTAAGTAGGACAATGAGGAAGACAAAAGCCACATCTCATACAATCCATCAGCCTATTTTCGTCCACATGGGTTACAAAGGATTGTCTCATTTTTTCTTGAATCGTTGTCATGTCTGAACCACAACCCTCTGCTTACGATCCTTGGCAAATATCTTTCCTGGATTCATGATATTTTTAGGATCTAAAGCTTGCTTGATACCTTTCATCACTTCTATCCCAGCAGCTCCAACCTTCCATTCAAGATAAGGCGCCTTCATCTCACCAACTCCATGCTCTCCGGTGATGGTGCCTCCCAGCATAATGGCAGCTTCGAAAATTTCACTGAAAGCAGCATCTACTCTCTCCATTTCCTCTTTATCTCTTACATCCGTAAGGCAAGTAGGGTGGAGATTGCCATCCCCGGCATGACCAAACGTGTAAATCATCACGTCATGTTTTTTGGCAATTCGTTGAATCTCTCTTACCATATTGGCGATTTCTGAGCGCGGTACTGTGGCATCCTCCAAGATAGTAGTTGGCCTCTTTCTAGCAAGAACCGATAACGCTACTCTTCTAGCTGTACTTAGCATGACCGCTTCCTCAGCTGATTGTGCAAGCTGCGTCGAACGAGCCCCTTGCTCCATACAAATCTTGTGGACCGCTTCCATGTCAGCATTTACGGTATGTGGATCACCATCCTGTTCAATTAACAGCATCGCCTCACAATCCGTTGGAAGACCAATCTTCATATACTCCTCTACCTGCTCAATCGTCCCTTTATCCATAAATTCTAAAGTAGCAGGAACAATCTTAGCCGCGATAATCGAAGAAACGGTTTCGGCCGCTTTGTCTAGCTCATCATAGAAAACGAGCAGCGTCTTCTTTGCTTTTGGAAGAGGAATCAAGCTAAGAATAATCTCTGTGATAATTCCAATCGTTCCTTCTGAGCCAACAAATAAGCTTGTTAAATCGTAGCCTGCAACGTCCTTGTTTAACTTTCCACCAGTACGAATGACCTCTCCGTTTGGTAGTACAACCTCTAGACCAACGACATAATCCTTTGTAACACCATACTTTAAACCTCTTAGCCCTCCAGAGTTTTCACTGACATTACCACCGATTGTAGATATTTTCATGGAGCTTGGATCTGGAGGATAAAACAAGCCCTTCATCTGAACCACTTCATTAATATCCTTCGTAATAACACCTGGCTGAACCGTAATCGTCAGGTTTTCTTCATCAAAATCGAGTATATTATTCATTCTATTAAACAGAAGAACGACTCCCCCCGAAGTCGGAACTGTACCTGCTGCTAGATTTGTTCCAGATCCCCTGGACACAATAGGGATGTTATATTCTCCACAGATTTTCACAATTTCTTGTATCTCCGCCGTGTTACCTGGTGATAGCACTAAATCTGGCATCGCCTGAAAGTTCGCAGTCGCGTCATAGGAATAGGCAAGCTTTTGTGCCACTGTATGCTTTGCAAACTGTTCACCAGTCACAGCTATTAATCTCTTCATTGCACTGTTATCCATTTGCCATCTCCTTGTCACATTTCGAAAACGTTTTCACTAATTTTAATATTCAAACGATTAAGAATATATAGTCAAGCACACAAAGTTTTGCGTAAATTTAGACGCATATTTTGTGTGGAGAAACAAAAAAGCCGGTACAGAGCACCCGACCATTGTTGTTCAAGTAGCAAGATTCCTGGAAGTTAAAGGAACAATCATTACAGCTTTTCCTCAGGCATCCGAAACAGGATGTCTCTTCTCTTTGACAATCTCCCACTTCTCACTTGCCGAAAAATGGATATTTTAGATTCTCAAACCTGCATTTTCTAAATAGTCATCTTCATAACTGGTTTAGTCACTTTCGAAGCACATTTAGTCGCTTTCATCATGAAATAGTCATTTTAAATATCCATTTAGTCACTTTCGCCACTAGTTTAGTCACTTATCGGAAATTTACTGGAAATTAAAAATTTCCTTTATGAATAAAAAAGTATAAACATTGGTTTATAACCTCTCCTGTCATTGTCCTCCACAATCTAATGGAACTGGATGAGGAGGCGCATGTTGACACGATGGCCTCGGCATTACAGCTGAACAAAAAAAACCATGATTGCTGGAATCATGGCATTAAAATTCTTATTAATGAATCCGAATAGCTGTCCGCTCTTCGGGCGATATTCATCACAACATACTTCCCTTATTGCAAGCTTTTCATTTTGATTAGCTCAGATACTATTACAAACTCATAACCTTGTTTTTAAAGCTCAGGTAATATCACTTCTAGCGCTTCTACGGTTTGGCTCCTATCACCACCATCATAGATTTACTCTCCATTTTATTAACCATCCCGAGCCTATCATTGAAATTTAAATGCTGTCATCGTTCCAAAAAATAAAAGGACTTGAGATATACTTTCTAACCTCAGTTGCTTCCATTACTACTATATTAGTGAGTGGAGTCAATAAACTCCCCTGTTTCTGTACTAATGTAATAAGATCCATCCAAAGTATAATCTTCTGCACGATTACCTGATCTAATATTAACCGTATACACCTTCATATCCCGGTCATACTTTATGGAATACTTGTTTTGAATTTTTGTTTCCAGCCATTCTGACAGAATTGGGTTATCAATTCCATCGATTTCTGCTTGCTCTAATGCAATTTGGTTCGCTTCTTCTATTGTAATATTGACCGGGTCGTTGTTAGGATTATGAAATTCTTTCGTATTACCTCCAACACTGTCTTCCCTGCAGCCAAACAAAAACAGCATAGAGAATAAAAGGAGTAATTTTTTTATAAGAACTCTCCTACCTTTCCATGATTTATCTATTCCATTTTCTACAAGTCTTCCCCATACTCCTCTATTAGACGAACACCTAAATAGATAAGAAACAAATCATGAAATTTTGATATAGAGAGTCCTGTTAAATCTTCTACCTTTTGCAAGCGATACGTTAACGTGTTCTTATGAATGTGTAGCTTTTCTGCCGTGTTTTTCATCGAATGATTTTCATTGAACCAAACCTTTAGATTTTCTAAGAGTTCCGGCTGTTTCTTTAAGGATTGAACTGTTCGCTGGATATATCGATCTCTTGTCTCCTTTGGAAGGCTATGTAAGATCAAATCAAATAACAGCTCTCGCTCAAATATGACTCTACCTTGTTTAAGAGACACTCTTGCCGCTCTTTCGGCTTGATTGAAGGACACACTAAGTTCATGGTCCTCAATCGGCTCTCCTATACCTGCTGCCAGTACTATTTTAGCCTTTCTTTTCATATGCAAAATGAGGTTTTCAACTTCTTGTTTTAAAAAGGTTTGCTCTATCTTCGGAAGGACTACTACCAGTTTATCATGTCCCCTTCTACTTATTAGAAGCTCTGGATGAATACTCTGAACCGAATGTAAAAATTCCACATCCTCATTCGTAAAGCGATAATGAGTTTCCTCTACTTGAAGAACGCCTATCTGTTTATAGTTGGTAACTTCAATTCCTAACAGCTCCGCTCGATTATAAAATGTACGGTCCTTAGTCGAAGACGTAAGCCATTCCATCATAAAAAATTCAAACTCTCTTATTTTCTCTTCTCTTTCCTTTCTTTTTAATGAATCCTGTATAAACAGCTCCACTACTCTGCGAATGAGTTGCGCCTGAGGCTTTATTTTTTCAGGCTCCCCCGTTATCCCGATAACTGCTATTGGAGTATCGTCTGTAATAATCGGGATGACAATCCCTTTTCGTACTCCCTTTAGCCTAGCGACCTCTTCATCCGATATTAAAATAAGACGTTCCTCCCTTAGACTTAAAAGTGCCCCTTCGTGGAATTGATTAATTCGGGAAGGGTCTGTGCTTACTTGAATAAACCCTCTTGAATCTGTCAGAATCACATCATCCTGTATTAAGTGACTAAGTTCATTGATAATTTCCTGTCCCAGCTCATCAAATTTAAACACAAACAATCAACCCTCCAATTCCTATTTCAGGAAAACAATACTTTAATAGAAAAAACCAGCGAAGCATGTCGCTGGCCTACGTTAACTTTTGAATGAACGCTTCTAACCGATTAAGTCCTTCTTCTAAAATGCTCATGGAATAAGCATAAGAAATACGGATATATCCTTCTCCATATGGAGTAAAGGTACTCCCTGGTACTACCGCTACTCCACCTTCCTTTAATAATCTGGTGGCAAATTCAAACGAAGGCATACCGAATTTTTTTATAGATGGAAATATATAAAACGCTCCATTTGGTTTTTCCACAGGCAGTCCCATTTCGAGAAGCCTACTGTAAATAAAGTCTCTTCTTTTTATATATTCCTTGTTCATTTCCTCTGGAACATCCTTAGAATTTGTTAGCGCTTCAATCGCAGCATATTGAGCTGGTAAGGAAGCACAAATCGAATTATATAAATGCACTTTTACTACATGTTCCATCGTCTCTGCAGGACCCATGATAAATCCGATTCTCCACCCCGTCATAGAATGTGATTTCGAAACACCATGAATATAGAAAAGCTGAGAGCGAATTTCTTTATATGCAGCAAAGGTAACATGCGCCCCTAAGAATGTGTTTTCACTATATATTTCATCTGAAAGAATATATACATCCTTGTCCTTTAGCACTTGCACCAATTCATCCATCTGTTCCTTTTGAATAACTACTCCAGTAGGGTTGGAAGGATTATTAAAAAGAACAGCTTTTGTTTTTTCATTAATTAAACCTTCTAGTCGCTTCGCATTCGGCTGAAGACCAGTATCTGTTGTATCCAAATAAACAACCTTTGCACCGCAAAGCTCAATGACAGGCTCGTAGCCAGAATAGATAGGAGCTGGCAAAATAACCTCGTCCCCTTCTTCCAGAATTGTTCGAAACACAGAATCTATTGCTTCACTAGCCCCATTGGTAATGACAATTTCCTTCATAGGATCATAAGAAAATCCATACTTGTCTGTGAAAAAGTTATTCACAGCCTCACGCAGTTCGAATAAGCCTGCATTATGAGAATAGCCAGTGTAATCATTCTGTATGGCAGCTATACCAGCATTCTTCACTGCTACAGGCGTAGGAAAATCCGGCTGTCCGATTGTCAAATTGACTGCATCAGGATAATGGACTAATTGATTGGAAAACTGACGAATCCCTGGTTGCTCTAAAGCCTTCGCTCTAGGGTTAATAGATAAAGACATACAAACCCTTCTTTCAACTTATTAATAATCAACAGAGTTGATTTCACTTATAAAAATCCCACCCTGTTGTTGGTAGCGATGGCGGCGACTCCTGTGGGATGAGGGAGTCAGATGAGACAGCACATCGGCACGCGTGAGCGTTCGGTGCTGGCTCATCGCTCACCCCACGGAAAGAGTCCGCCAGAAGTGGACAACAACTATTAGTAACTACTAACAACTATCAAAAGCTACTATCTTACTTAAACAACCCCGGTAACCACGTCGAAAGACTAGGAATAAACGTAATGACAAGAAGCGTCACAATCATCGATAACAAGAATGGGATAATCGCCATCACAATCTTTTCAAACTTCACATTCCCCACACTCGAAGCAACAAATAAATTGACACCTAGCGGTGGCGTAATAAAACCAATAGCCAGGTTTGTCACTAAAATTACTCCAAAGTGAATCGGATCCACCCCTACTGCCGTCACAATCGGCAATAGAATTGGCGTTAAAATAACCAATGCAGAAATTGTATCGATAAACATACCAACGATAAGCAACAAAATATTAATTGCAATTAAAATAACTATCGGATTCGTAGATAAATCAGTTAAAAATGCGGAAATATCGCTAGGCACCTGCTCCAACGTCATAAAATAGGCAAACGACACAGAAAGTCCAATAATAATCATCGTAGTCGCATTAATTACAACGGCCTCTCGGAAGCACTCATAAACAGATTTCCAGGTAAGCTCCTTATAAACATACAATCCTATAATTAAAGAGTACACCACTGCCACAACAGCAGCCTCTGTCGGAGAAAAGAATCCTCCATATATTCCTCCTAATATAATTACGGGAATGAGAAGTGCCCATTTAGCATCATATGTAGCTATTAATACTCGCTTAAATGTAAAAACCTCTGTGGCTTCTGCTTTGTATCCACGCTTTTTTGAAATAAAGTATGCAGTAATCATCAGCATAATCCCAACAAGAATCCCAGGAATTACCCCAGCCAAGAACATACTGCCAACAGAGACACTTCCTATTACTCCGTAAAGAACAAACGGAATACTAGGCGGAATAATTACACCGATAGAGCCTGCAGATGCAGAAACAGCTGCTGCAAAACCACCGTCATACTTTTTCTTTTTCATCTCAGGAATCATGAAACCACCAATTGCTGCAACAGTTGCAGGACCCGATCCTGATATCGCAGCAAAAAACATCGAAGCCACAACCGTAACCAAGGAAAGTCCCCCGACAATCCAACCAACCATTGCTGCAGCGAGATCCAATAATCTTTTGGAAACCCCACCCTTACTCATCAAAACACCAGCAAGCATAAAGAAAGGAATTGCCAGAAGCGGAAAGGAATCCAATGATGTAAATGCTTTTTGTGCAATAATTCCAAGTGGCAGTGTGGACCCAAAATAAATGGCAACCAAAGCTGAAACTCCTAGTGAAATAGCTATTGGAACACCGATTAATAAACAAATGAATAACGTCCCGAATAATAAAGCGACTGTCATGCGATCATCTCCTCATCCTTCGGCTTCTCATAATCCCCTCTTAGCACATCTCTAATTTGGAACAACAATCGAATAGCCATGCCTGCTCCACCAAGAGGAATTGCTAGGTAAGCAATCCAAATAGGGATTTGCATTGCGGGTGCCAGCTGTCCATGCTCTATACTGCTAAGTACTAGCTCCGTTCCAAAAACCGCTAAGAATAAGGCCATTACAAACCACACTAAAGCAGATAAAATTTCCAGGAACTTTCGGAAGTTGCCGTGGAAGCGTGTGATAAACGCTCCCACTCGTATATGCTGTCTCAGCTTTACCGCATAGCTTGCTCCAATCCATACCTGGAAAATATGAATATATCGAGCCATTTCCTCTGTCCAGCTAGGAGCCGAAGAAAATACTTTCCTCCCGACAACCTGGCCGAAAATAAGCATAACCATAATTGCTAGAGAGATGACTAATAAAAACTCCTCTATTTTTGATAATCTCTTGAGCATAAACTAATCACCTCTTTATTGATTATTTGCCTCCTGTGCCATGTTTACCAAGTCCTCTCCAATCTGAGAGGTATATTTATCGTAGATAGACTTTGTTGCTTCGCGGAACTCATTCTTTTGTTCCTCTGTTAATTCATTTATTTTCATGCCCTCTTCTTCTAGCTTCTCTAAAAATTCTACGTCTTGTTTCTGTGCAATCAAACGCTGCTCTTCTCTATACTCCTCTGAAGCCTCTACTACTAGCTTTTGAAGGTCCTCTGGCAAGTCATTGTAAAAGTCATTATTCATTAACAAAATTGTTGCTGCATACACATGTCCTGATAATGTTAAGTATTCTTGTACTTCATAAAATTTGTTTGTGTAATATAAAGAGATTGGAGATTCCATTGCATCATATGTTTTTTGCTGAAGTGCTGTATAAAGCTCTCCAAATGCAAATGGTGAAGCATTCGCCCCGAATGCCTTAAAGGTATCTGTATGTACTGGGTTTTCAAGTGTTCGATATTTTAATCCTTTTAAATCTGCAGTACCTTCAATTGGTCCGTTATTATTGGACATATGGCGGAAGCCGTTTTCTGCAAATACAAGTCCCTTCATGTCGTTGCTCTCTAATTCTGCTAAAAGCTTTTGTCCAAGCTCTCCGTCCAGTGCTCGGTAGGCTGCATCATGGTCGTTAAATAAGAATGGTAGGTCAAAAACCATGAATTTATCATTAAAGGATGCAAGCGGTGCTACCGCTGGGATGGTCATTTCAATGTTCCCTAATTGAACTGCTTCAATTGCTTCGCGGTCAGATGCATATAATTGACCATTTGGATATAACTCTACTTTTATTCTTCCCTCAGATCGTTCCTCAAGCTTTTCTTTATAATCCAGTGCCGCCAAATGTGTAGATTGCTCCTCTGACACTAGATAGGCTATTCGAATCTTGTATTCTTCCCCGTCTCCAGAATTGGATGCAGTCGGTCTTCCACAAGCAGTTAAAATCATCGTAACAATTAACAATAAACCTAGTAGCTTTCTCATTTTTCTTCCTCCTTAAAGTATAATAAAAATCTTTTTTCTACTTTTTCTAGGTGATTGGACATGAGTTGCCTTGTAAGCTCCGTACTTTTATTCCGAAGAGCTTTATAAATTTCTTTATGCTCTAGATATGCGTCATCCGCAGCCATCTCTAGTGTTTTGGAAAGCAAAAGAAACGCTCGGTTTACCCCTGTGTTTGCATCTCTTAACAGCATGGTAAGCTTTTTGTTTTCTCCAATACTCCCAATCAATAAATGAAATTCTCGGTCTAAATCAATAAATTCATGATATTTCTTTTCTTTGATCGATTGTTCCTGCTCTTCTAAATTTCCTTGTAGCTCAAACAGTATAGAATCCGAGATAAGCTGGGCATTTTTCTCGATGTTATATAGCTCTAGCAGTCTTCTAATTTCCATGAAATGCAAACCGTCTTCCATTGTAAAAGTTGCGACAGTTGCAGGCTTGGCTTTATTCAGCAGGACCAGTCCTTCGCTAGCAAGCCTTTTTATCGCTTCTCTGATAGGAGTTCTGCTAATCCCTAAGTCTAATGCTAGCTTTTCTTCTGGTAACTCTTCTTCTTCAGCAAGTGTCCCTTGAATAATCGCATCCTTCAACGCTTTATATGCTTGATCAGCCAGAGACTCCCGTGGTAACAACTTTTTCAAGAGAAGTTATCTCCTTCCTGTATACTGTATACACAAATAATATAGTATGCTATTATCCTTGTAAATATATATTTAGAATTTTTCGAATAGAAGGAGAGTTATGATGCAACAGGACCTATTAAATACTTTTATCGCTGAACTTGGAAAAGAAAAAATAAGCACCAGTGAATCAGAGCTTTTCCGTCATAGCCATGACGAATCTCCTTATGAGTTTGTGGAGCCAGACTTTGTATGTTTCCCAGAGAATGTGGAAGATGTTCAAGCTTTGATGAAATTGGCGAACAAATATGAAATCCCCGTTACGCCATTTGGAGTGGGCTCTGGTTTAGAGGGGCAGGCGATTCCAATAAAAAAAGGCATTTCGATTAATTTAGAGAGAATGAATCGGATAGTAGAATTTTCACCGGAGGATTTATTGATAACGGTGGAGCCAGGTATAACTAGACTCCAATTAAACGAGTACGTGAACAAGCATGGTTTATACTTCCCAATCGACCCAGGTGCAGATGCCTCTATTGGCGGGATGGTAGCGAACAATGCAAGTGGGACCACGGCAGTACGGTACGGCTCCATGCGAGAACAAATTTTAGATATGGAGCTAGTCCTTGCAGACGGAAGAATCATACACACTGGGTCCAAAGCCAAGAAATCCTCCTCCGGCTATCATCTAAATGGCATTATTGCAGGCTCTGAAGGAACATTGGGCATCATCACCAAAGTCACACTGAAGCTGCACGGCATACCAGAAAAATTAATTGCAGCACGCTGTACCTTTGAAACACCGAGGGCATGTGCCGAAGCAGCTCAAGCGGTACTATCTTATGGAATTCCTGTTATGCGGATGGAATTAGTAGATGCAGATAGTATTAAGCAAGTGAATAGCTATGGGGGCTACCACTTTCCAGAGCAGCATTCCATATTCTTTGAATTTGGAGGTACACCTAACATAGCAGAGGAAGAGGCTTTCGTTGTGGAGGAGCTGATGAAGGAGCTTGGATGTGAGAACTGGGTAAGAGCCCAAACTCCAAAGGAACGTGCAGACCTATGGAAAGCACGACATGAGCTTGCATATTCCTACAAGCATATAAAAGGAAAAGTGAATACCGGAGCAGATGCATGCGTTCCAATTTCCAAGCTAGCTGACATGGTTGTGTTCGGTCGCATCTTAATAGAAGAAAGTGGATTAATGGGTGGGGTTTTTGGTCACGTGGGAGACGGCAACTTCCATACGATTGTCATGTATGACCCTAACAACAAAGAAGAGTTGGAGAAAGCTGAATTTACCAATGAGAAAATCGCTCTGAAGGCTATTGAACTCGGAGGAACCTGCACAGGTGAACACGGTGTAGGCTTAGGAAAAAGAAAATATCAAGATGCAGAGCATGGTTTAGCAATAGACATTATGAAGGAGTTAAAAAAGGTATTCGATCCCAAAGGAATACTGAACCCCGGGAAAATATTTTATGATAAGCAAAAATAGAGACGCAGTGACAAAACCAATAGGTTGGTGGGAGAAGCCTACTCCCCTTGCTACTTAACAAAATATATAGCAAGCAAAATAGGCCGGGACAAAACAAGTGAAAAGCCCTTATGATTCTTAATCTTGATAAGAATCATAAGGGCTTCTTCCTTTTTACGCTTAGGTTCTCCGCTACGTTATGCAACTAACCTACAAATCGGATTGGTTTACCACATTACTAAAGCGTCGCATCCAATTTCTGAATTTTTGAGTGGGAAATTAAATATACATTGCCTAAAATATCGATTTTATCTCCCTTTACACGTATTGCACAATCTTTGTTAGACGCATAAATATTAATTTCTTCCGATAAGAGAGTCAGTTCTACTTGAACCATTGCCATGTTATTTTCTAGATCAAAATGAGACAGGACGGAAAAATCGTCAAGGCCAATTCCATCGTAAACCGAGCTTTTTTCTACTGGATAGCCAAAGTTTTTTGAACATAACCATTTAGCTGACATATTGATCGCACCAGCGCTTGCTCCCATCACAACAGCTCTGCTTTTTTTAATCGAATCCCACAATCCATATTCCATTAGAAACCTATTTTGTTTAAGTGTATCTCCACCCAACAAGAAAATAACTGAAGCATTTTGTATGAAGGTTTGGGCATCTTCCTTCTGTATACGGTAATTAATTACATGATATTCATCAAATATAATACCGGCCTGGTCCAACCACGAGCGTTCAGTAGCACCATCATCTTCAGAACATAATGGATTCGAGCTAATCATAGCAAGCGATTTTCTATCAGTAATATCCTCCTGTAATACACTGCCTAGATTATCTGGAAAAAAATTATTAAACCAACCTAAATAATAATGAGTCTTCATAAGTTCCCCCGTAGCAAGTTGATGAAATTTAAACATATCACATCATTAGACCTTCCGAGATCAACGTACTTGTTAGCGAAATAAGCAGTACTAATCATTTATCAAAGTATTCGTCTGCCTCATCTTTAATCCTCGATATTACTTCTTCCTTATTAAACTTGAAAGGATTATCACCATATCGTAGCTCGTCAATCATTTCACTTATTTCATACCACCCAAACAAATCATCTGGATAGCGTAAATCCACAGACACAATCCGAAAAATCATATAAGCTAAATCAAGTATTACGGTATGGTCATTTTCTTTTATAATTTTATTTGCTAAATGACCTATATAGGCTCTCGCACATTTCTCATATGATGGTTTCTGTAACGCCAACTCTTTTAAAGCTCTATTAAAATAAGCTTCCGCTTTGAAAATATTTCCGTTAAAAGATAAGGAAGATATAATATTTACGGATGGCGATGACACAGTGTTTTCTAATAAGGTTTGAGACCAATTGATATAGTCCTTAGTAGAAACAGTCCCATTTTGGATTTTATAAAATAAAGCATTTGTTTGCACTATATCCACCACCTTATAGAAACTTTAACAATCACAGTTATACTGCCCCGTTTGTTTAAGTACATTATTTCACAATCTATAAATTCATTTTATCATAAATTTCCATTTTTATTTTCAAAAGAAAAGTTTCGATTGATATTATGCGGATATTTAACACCAGTTTGACAGCGGTTTTAATGTTAAAGACTCTCCTTAAAGATTTATTTACGTTGATAAACACAAAAAAGGAAGTGCGAATTAGCTTGCTAATTGCACCTCCAAAACCATTGTTATTTGCTATTTTCTCCACTTATTCCTAATCCGTTAGGACAAGACCTATTCCTTTCTTAATGGATTATGGCTTTTTAAAATTTTTTGTTCAAAAATTTTTTGTAAGATACTTTATTGGTTCGGAGCAGCGTCGGCGACTCCTGTGGGAGCAGGGTGGTAGGTATGACAGCACAGCCATGCGCGTTAGCGATGGGTGCTGGCTTACGGGAGGGAAAACTAAGAACGTCACATCGTGTGACAACGTTTTCCTGACCAACATCCTGTTGGCCTCCACTTCAAGCATCCGACGATGCGGAGAACCTAAGGTTCAGCATTAAATTTTCCACTCACCATCTAGTTTGCCTCTCTAAAAAAGCGTCCAATGCATAGGAGGAGCCTAAAAACTAATGAAGCACTTATGAGTCTGTAAGATCAGAATCATAAGTGCTTCTTTTGCCCAAAACATTTTAGTTTAAATCAATAAATTTTATCCCCATTAAAGATGGAATTCTTCACAATCACATAGTCCACGGTACGGATAGCGTCTAACTTCTTGCCGCCAGCGTAGGAAATAGAAGATTGCAAATCCTGCTCCATTTCTTGCAGTGTATCCGCTAAGCTTCCTTTGTACTCTACAAACATTTTTTTACCTTCTACATTTTTACGCTCACCCTTTTGGAATTCAGAAGCAGAACCAAAATATTCTTTGTAAAGCTTCCCGCCTCTTTCGATTGTCTCTCCCGGAGATTCCTCATGACCGGCAAATAGAGAGCCAATCATCACCATGGAAGCTCCAAAACGTACGGACTTTGCTATATCGCCATGTGTTCGAATTCCTCCGTCAGCTATAACCGGTTTACTTGCTGCCTTTGCACACCAGCGTAATGCTGCCAGCTGCCAGCCTCCTGTGCCGAAGCCTGTTTTTATCTTTGTAATACAGACTTTACCTGGTCCTATCCCTACCTTTGTTGCATCAGCACCAGCATTCTCTAACTCTCTTACTGCCTCAGGAGTTCCAACGTTTCCTGCTATGACAAAGCTTTTCGGCAAATATTTTTTTATATGCTTGATCATCTGAATAACCGCATCTGAATGACCGTGTGCAATATCTATTGTAATATAATCGGGTACCAAATTTTCTTCAGCAAGCGCTTCGATAAATTGATACTCTTCGTCCTTCACGCCTACACTGATAGAGGCAATTAATCCTCTCTCCTTCATCTTCTTTATAAAATTCGTGCGTGTTTCTGGATGAAACCGATGCATGATATAGAAATAGCCATTTTCCGCTAAATAAAGAGCGATCTTATCATCTATAATTGTCTGCATATTCGCAGGGACAACAGGCAACTTAAAGGTATGGTCGCCTAGTGTAACGGTTGTATCACATTCTGTTCTACTCTTCACTATACATTTTGCAGGAATTAATTGAATATCCTCGTAATCAAACACATTTTCCATTTAAAACACTCCTAAAACCGAATATTTTATATAAATTATAACTAAAACGTTCGTACATAGGTTAATTTACAGGATTTACTATAGAGTGTCAAATATTTTCTTGAAAGGTTTAACTTTTTTTGCGTTCCAAAGTTGACACAACTTATTAGCATTTTTCTCCTCTTCCTGTGTGAGTTGATGTGTAATAGGGTAATGGTTTAAATAGAATCTAAAAAAGCAGGTGAACAGATGGCAAACAGATTATTACATGAAAAGTCTCCCTATCTCTTACAGCATGCGCATAACCCGGTCGATTGGTTCCCTTGGGGAGAAGAAGCCTTTGAAATAGCAAAAAAAGAAAATAAACCGGTATTTGTCAGCATAGGCTATAGCACTTGTCATTGGTGTCATGTGATGGAAAGAGAATCATTTGCAGACAAAGAAGTTGCCGAACTACTGAATAAGCACTTTATTTCCATAAAAGTAGACAGAGAAGAACGTCCAGATATAGACTCGCTTTACATGAATGTATGTGAAATGCTGACTGGTCAAGGTGGCTGGCCTTTACATGTTTTTTTGACTCCTGAGCAAGAGCCCTTTTTTGCAGGAACATATTATCCCAAGGAAGATAAACACGGTCGTCCCGGCTTACTAGAGCTCATCCCGCAACTTTCCAATGCGTTTAATAAAAATCATAAAAAGATCGGAGACATCACAAAAAGATTAATGACTGCATTACATAACAGCTCATCAAAAGACCCTGGAACCCTTCCTCCGACTATAACAGAGGAGGCATTTCAACAGCTTAGAAGTATGTATGACGAAAAGTACGGTGGATTTGGTGGTGCACCTAAATTTCCTACCCCTGGTCAGCTTCTCTTTCTCATGCGTTATTATGAGGTGAAGAAGGACCCCGTGGCATTAAATATGGTGGAAACTACCTTAAACAGCATTGCACGAGGTGGCATATATGATCATATAGGATACGGATTTTCCAGATATTCAACCGACCCAATGTGGCTAGTCCCTCACTTTGAAAAGATGCTATATGATCAAGCCCTCCTCATCCTTGCATATACGGAGGCTTATCAAATTTTAAAGATTCCTCAATATAAGGAAATCGTTTTAAATACTGTGGAATTTATAGATAGAGAGCTTACTTCACCAGAAGGGGGCTTCTATTCAGCAATTGATGCGGATAGTGATGGAAAAGAAGGCGCCTATTATATTTGGTCCTACAATTAAATAATAGAGTTGCTTGGAGAAGAAGAGGGTTCGTTATTTGCCAATGCTTATGATATTACCGAAGAAGGAAACTTTGAGGGTAACAATATACCTAACCTTATTTTTACGGATGTCGATGCTCTACTAGAAGAATTCCAACTCTCTCTGGATGAATTAGAGGAACGTTTAGAGGCGTCACGAAAGATTTTATTAGAAAGAAGAGCAGCCAAAAGTTACCCGCACCTGGATGACAAAATACTGACTTCTTGGAATGCCTTAATGATTGTAGCTCTGACCAAGGCTGCTGGTACATTTAATGAGAGCAGCTTGTTAGAAAAGGCAAAAAGAGCCATCTCCTTCCTTGAGAAATATTTAATGGATCATGATCAACTATATGCCAGATATAGAGACGGAGAGAAGAAATATCTTGCCTACTTGGATGACTATTCTTTCCTATTATGGAGCTACGTAGAATTGTATGAGGCAACGGGCAAAGTCCACTATCTAGAGAAAGCAAAGGACATCGCTGACAAAATAGAGAAGAAATTTGCAGATCCCATCAATGGTGGTTTCTTTTTTACAGATATCAAGGCTGAAAAACTACTTGTTCGCCAAAAAATAGCGTTTGACAATGCATTACCATCAGGAAACGGGGTTGCGTCTCTTCAACTTTGGAGATTAGCCAAACTAACAAACGATATAGATTTAATGAATAAAGTGGAGAAAACACTCCTTACATTTGCCGACGAAATAACTAACTATCCTTCCTCCACATTAACCTTGCTATGCACACAGCTAGCACTTTATTCAGAGAATAGGGAAATTAAAATTACTGGGTCCAATATAGAGAAGGTTATAATGCTTTTAAATACAACATTCAGACCTTATGACGTTTGGTTTATTCGTCATGATGCTACTAAGCAAGTGGAAATAGAAATATGTGAACAGCATGTTTGCCACGCAAAGATAACAGAGCTCCCTGACATATTTGCAGAGCTCTCTAAATAAAACTTGAGGGGGCTAATGGTCTCCCTCGTTTTTTTGTATTTCGATATGCATCTCAAGAAGCTTGATACGTTGGCTAAGCTCTAAAAGCGCCTGCATCATTTGAAGCTGCTCTGTCTTCGTTAGTGCTGAGCCTTTCTTCAGTTGTTGAAAACTCTCTTCCACACTATGAATACTACTATTCATCCCTTTTACAAAATCCGTCGCATTCATTCCATAACCTCCTCCCACCTCCATTTTAACAATTTTCTGTATACTTTCAACCAAGCAAAATTGTGTAAATTAAGCATCTTCTTTATTTCTATAGAGAGTTAGACACCAAAATGGGTTTTTCATCAAAATTTTCGCTGTTTAAAATATTTTTGGACTTTAATGACCCTTTTTCGAATATATTAGTAAAAAATCTAGGAGGTCATTTTCAATTAAGCGAAATCCTGTCGATTCAGAAGAAATGAACAGACGTATGGATTTGGATGAGATAGCAGCTCTTAATATGATTGGAGAAGGAGGACCTGTCTATCCCCTAGAGGAAGATGGACCTGATGAAGAGGATAAATAAATGGTCGAATGTCAGAGAGGCTTCCCCACCCCGGGAGGCTTCTTTCTTTCTCTCTATAATATAAAAATAACATTGTTTTTAATGGAATATTATGATAAATTAAGCAATAATAGAAAATGAAGCGCATACTTCAAAAGACAATACAAATAACGAAATAGCTTCAAAAAGGAGAACAACATTGATACTTCATGATCTTATCCGAGATAACTTCGTCTCTATGTCCAAAAGCCAAAAAAAAATAGCTAGTTATGTACTGGATCATCCCAGAGATATTGCTCTTTGCTCAGCTTCGGAATTAGGGGCGAGAATAGGGGTAAGCGAATCAACTATTATCAGATTCTCCTACACACTTGGCTTCTCGGGATATGTAGAGCTACAAAAATTAATGCGCGAGCACTTCTTTATTAACGAGCCCACCTTTACTCCATACCAGCATACGGAAATCAAACTAGAGCAAGAAAGTAGTTTCCACAAGCAGGTGATGGAAAAGGACCGCCAATCTATCCTGACAACGATGAACCAGATAGACGAGGCTTCCTACTACGCTGCTGTACAACGACTTTCAAAAGCAAAAACAGTATACGTACTCGGCCTTCGTACATCGTATTCCGCTGCCAATTGGCTATCCTTCTCTATTGGTCTAGTAAAAGAAAACGTGCATTTCATGCGTCCAGATACAGAAGACATTATTCGAACAATTACCCAAATGAATGCGAATTCAGTGGTAATTATCATTTCCTTCCATCGTTACTTGAAGGAAACACTGCAAATTGCCGAACTTGTTAGAAAGCAAAAGGCTTATATCATAGGAATCAGCGACTCTATGCTCGCTCCGATCCATGTACATAGTGACGTACTTTTCCCTATTTATTCTCAAAACAAATCTACCTTCGATGTAGTATCTCCTTTATTTTCATTTATGAATGCGATTGTTGCAGGATTAATAGTAGAACAAAAGGAAGCATTCAAGCACAGACAGCAAATGTATCAAAATATACCTAGCCACTTTTTGTTTGAAGAAGCAGATGAGTCTTGATGGAACTTATGTTGGCAGTTTTAAAGTGAACGAGCGGAGGAACAAACGCATGAAGGACAATAAGACATTTATGCAGCCATTTCAAATTACAATTACAGAAAAAAATTATCCTATTTTAGTAGAGCCCCCGACTTTCCAGCCAACCGAGGAGGGTTATGAAGTACCCATCCCTCAACTAATAGAGGAGATGAAGATTACCGACCCTCCGTTAGCTTTAAAATGGCGATTACAAATTAAAAGGATTATGCAAATTTTATTCAATGAAGACTATTCAATCATAGCGGTACGTAAAACAGACGAGCCTGTTAACTACTACCAATTTATAAAGAAAGAAAAAATTTCATCCTAGAGGGAGATCAGAGAGATGTATATTCAGGAGATCAGCCTAAGAAAACTCAAGATGCGATTAAAATCCCCATTTCAAACGAGCTTTGGCAGTATCCAGGACAAGCCATTTTATCTAATCGAGGTGATGGATGAGCTGGGGAACATCGGTTACGGAGAATCTGTCGCCTTCCACGCCCCTTGGTATACCGAAGAAACGGTCGAAACGAATTTTCATATAATGAAGGAATTTTTAATCCCTCTAATACTTCATCAAAATATCGAACATCCAGATGAGATTAGCAAACGCTTTTCTTCTATTCGTAGAAACAATATGGCAAAGGCAGCACTGGAAGGAGCTGTTTGGGACTTATATGCAAAGAGGAATAAGCAAACCCTGTCGCAAGCCTTAGGCGGTACAAGAAAGAAAATCGAGGTTGGTGTCAGCATTGGTCTACAGAATAGCTTCGAAGCATTACAAAGGGTAATCAAAGCCCATTTACAAGACGGCTATAAACGAATAAAAGTAAAAATTAAACCAGGAGAAGATGTCCAACTGCTCCAGTCTATTAGAGAGGTATTTCCTGATATTCCGTTAATGGCTGATGCTAACTCTGCTTACACTCTGCAAGATATTGAGCTATTACAGAAGCTAGATCCATTTGACCTCCTCATGATTGAGCAGCCTCTTGGCTTTGATGATATTGTGGACCATGCGGCATTACAGAAGAAACTAAAAACACCTATTTGCTTAGACGAAAGCATTCAATCTTTAGAGGATGCAAGAAAGGCTATTGAGCTTGGCAGCGCAAAGGTTATCAATATTAAAATCGGAAGAGTCGGAGGGTTAACAGAGGCTAAAAAGATTCATGACTACTGCTTGCAAGCTGGCGTACCTGTTTGGTGCGGAGGAATGCTAGAGGCAGGAGTTGGAAGAGCCCATAATATTGCTCTTGCTTCCCTACCGAACTTCTCATTTCCTGGAGATATCTCAGGCTCCTCACGATATTGGGAGAGGGATATAATTACCCCAGAGATTGTAGCAGTAGATGGCTGTATAGCTATTCCCTCTGGATACGGCATTGGATATGAGCTTGATTACTCAGCAATAAATCAATTTACAGTCGAGGAACATAGCTGGTGACAGCCTATAACACCTTCAAACCTAACTGGAATCCCCAGTTACAGTAGTAGCTTAAAAGCACTTATGATTCTTGCCAGTACAGAAGAATCATAAGTGCTTTCCGTGTTTTATCCCATTTAAGCTAAGCCACTAGAGAGAAACCTCATCCACATTCGTATTGTAAGATTCCTTAATCTTCGCTTGTAAACTATTTATTCTAGATTGCAGGTCTGCTAGAAGCGGGTCATCGGCTCCACGATCTAGTCTGTTTGTTAGAACCTTTGCTTTGATTAACTTCCATACCGCTTTATTTGCCTTCCCCTTTGCATATTGATTTTCAGCATTTTGTAGGGTTTTATGTGCTTTAAGCGCAAGCTTTACGTCTGACAACGCCTCTTCTCCAGGAACTACATAGCTGTTGATCAGATTCGCTTTTTCTTCACTGTTTTCTAGCTTGTCGATTAACTTTGCCACTTGCTTGACATTTGCAGAAAGGACTCTAGAATTCTTTTGAATGCCTTCCCAATCTACATTTACCTCCGCTTTATCCAGCGCATTCACATATGGTAAGAGATGTTCGTCTCCAAAGGCAGTCACATCGGCGACTGTTACTGCTGGTACTGGTGCAGGAGTAGGAATAATTTTATTCGGCTTGTCTGCTCTTACCTTGTCCGCTCTGCTCTTAGCATTCTCTTTTCTTTGGGAATTTGCACTTTCCACTCTCCCGTTGTCTCTACCTTGTACTTGCTCGACATGCTTTGAGTTCTCACCATGTCTATCAAAGTTTGCTTGGCGGAAGCCATGATCTCCTCGATCTCTGTGCCCTTCCCTTTTCCCGTGTTTATCTCGCTTATCCTTTTGCTTGTAGTTTTCCATTGTTTGATAGGATTGTTTGTGATCCTTTGAGTGTCCTTTATCATGTCCTGGCCCTCCGTGAGCACTCCCAGCAATAGGTCCTCCTAAGATTGCTGCTGATAGTAACGCAGTAGCTGCCGTTGCTTTCATACCCTTCTGCTTCATACTATTTATGCCTCCTTTTTCAGTGTAAGCATCGACTAAAAAGTACACTTTTGTACACACTAAAAAACACGATACTCATCCTTTGAATACCCTGAGCTAAGCTAAGAAAACACAAATATACTATCAGTAATAAAAAAGTAATATACTAGACATGAACTTCATCTTCTTGTTGCATCATGTCATAAATAGAAGGGTTCCCCTTGCATAACGTGCACATGAATATCATTTATATGATATAATAAGACATCAATATAGAGATAGGAGCATCATTATGTTAAAAGATATCTTTATGGCTTTATCTGAAAATCAGCTGTTAAATGGAGCAGCAAAAAAATATGGTTTAAAAATGGGTGCACAAAGTGTAGTTGCAGGAACTAATATAGAAGAAACAATAGAAAGCATTAAAAAATTGAATGCACTTGGAATCTCTTGTACTGTTGATAATCTAGGAGAATTTGTATTTGAAAAAGAGGAAGCGCTAGAAGCGAAAGAACAAATTTTAAACGTAGTAGAAGCTATTCATACGCATCAAGTAGACGCTCATATTTCCCTAAAGCCTTCTCAGCTAGGCTTAGATATAGATTATGATTTTGCTTTACAAAATCTTCGGGAAATTGTAGAGGCTGCTGCAAAATATAATATGTTTATCAATATCGATATGGAGTCGAACAAGCATCTTCAGCCTTCCTTTGATATATTAGACGAGCTATCAAAGGATTTTGATAATGTTGGTACAGTGATTCAAGCTTATTTCTTCCGTGCAGCAGACGACATCCAAAAATATAAGGACTTCCGTCTTCGTATTGTAAAAGGTGCTTACAAAGAGCCTGCAGATGTAGCTTATCAAACAAAAGAGGAAATCGACAAAAACTATGTTGAATTAATTAAATGGCACTTACTAAACGGGAAATTTACTTCCATCGCTACACATGATCATCATGTGATTAATGAAATAAAGCAATTTATAAAGGAACATAACATTCCTTACGATAAATTTGAATTCCAAATGCTATATGGCTTCCGCACTGATATGCAAGAACAGCTTGCAAAAGAAGGCTATAACTTTACAACCTATGTTCCGTTCGGGAAAGACTGGTACGGATATTTCATGCGTCGCTTAGCAGAGCGTCCTGCCAACTTAAATTTAGTTGCAAAACAAGTATTCAACAAACGCACAAACACAGTCCTTGGTGTTGCAGCAGGCGCATTCCTATTAGGAAGACTAACAAAAGGAAAGAAAAAATAAGTATAAATTTAAAAAAACTGTCGTTCATCTGGTGAACGGCAGTTTTCTTTTCTTTCTTCGTTTTAAAAAAGTGCTTAGACTTAGAATACTAAATAACAAGATATTTAACTGCACGATAGGCTACTTTACTTGCAACGAATTTTAAGAGTCTATCATCCAGCATAATCCCCTTCGTCTCTTTATTTATACCCATTCTTATCTCTTATCAAAAGCAACTATCACATTTGTTGTGCTTTATCCAAAATAAAAAACCATATTCTACGGGGAAAATAGAACATGGTCATATTGGTAGGTCGTTTATAATTTCATAAAAAATGGTTGGTTGCCTTTATGAAATTCCCCTTTTATAATGTGTTGCTTTCGCAACAGAATACTTATTTATTTGTAACTCCATCATAATTCTTCTAGATGAGAGGAACCTTAGAGAAAAATGAGAAATTCATGAGAAATATCTATTCCCATGTGACTGAAAGGATTTTGCCAGAGATAGCATGTATTTGTACGGTAGCCTTTTGTTTTTCCTTGGAGTCTTTTTCGCTTGTGATGTCCTTTAACGTAACTAAATAAAAACCGCCATCCTCTTTCTTTTCAAAACTCAATTTTTCAAAGGAGCCTTTGTACTGTTCAAGCGCAATCCGAATCGCTTCTTTCTTTGAAATATACATGGTAGACGGCTGAGTTTCCTTAGCTGATACGTCGGTTTTTGACTCATCCACTGTTGCTATGGTGATAGCTTTTTCCCCTGTGAGTGCAGGTGCCCCCTTGCTATCATTCACTGTTTCTTTCGTTGATTCAGCACTTGTCTGCTCATCCTTTTTTTCTTCTGAAGAGGGTTGCTTTGTATCGTTAGGTGCGACAGCCTCGGTATTAGTAGGCTGAGATACAGTTTCTCCAGAAGGTGTAGCAGGCTGAGTTTCATCTATTGGAAGTCCTTCGCTAGAAACCTGCTCTTTCACAGTACCTGTCTCTTGCTTTTGCCTACCAGCATTATTTTTACTTCCGTTCTCATCCTGTGAAACAGATTTGTCCTCTTTTGCCGTTCCTGGTTTTGAAAGGTTTGTACTGGTACGTTGCTTGTTAGTTGAATCCGGCTGTGACTTTGGCTTAGTACTAGACGGAAGCTCCTTCTCCTTGTCGGAAATATTGGAACTTGTTGAATGTACTTGCTTCGAAACTGGTTGCTCCTCTGTAGGCTGTAATGAAAAAATTTCACCATTTTTTGGATTCATTTCAACCAAGTATGCAGACCCACTCTTTGTAATGACTGCTGTATAAACATCCTTCGTTTTTTGAACATCCGCTACTTCCGCGTCATACAGGGAAGAAAGCTGATTTCTCACATCGGTTTCGGTGATGACCTGGCTTTTCGAAGTCATGAATGCATAAGCGACACCTATTCCGATTACTATTACTATAGAAATGAAGGTGAGCCACTTTTTTCTCTGCTTCATTTTCATTCCATTCACCCCTCCACCCTACCATCATAATAAAGAAACATTAAAAATTGATGAGAAATGGTTAATTTGGAATAAAAATATATACAGTGCTTCCTTCCCCAATCTTGCTAGAAATTGTTAAATCAATGAAGAGTGTTTTCGAAATCTCTTTTGCAATAGCCAGGCCCAAACCTGTTCCGCCAGTCTTTCTGTTTCGATCCTGATCGACTCTATAAAAACGATCAAAAATATGATCTAATGCTTCCTCTGGTATACCATTCCCATAATCTTGGACACTGATTAATACACCCTTCTCTTTCTTTTGGACAATAGTATAAATTTCTTTATCGCTGTACTTCCTCGCATTGTCTAAGATAATGAACAGCAACTGTTTTAGCTTCTGCTTGTCCGTATCCACAAAAAGATTAGCTTCCGACTCAAGAATAAATTGTCTTCCATACGCAGTACGTAGCGATTGAAGAGTAGAGGACACAAGTTCTTCTATATTAACTGTTTCTATGTGAGGAGTGGCTTGGCTATTCCCTTTAGCCAACAGGAGCATTTGTGAAACCATCTCCTTCATGCGATCTGTTTCCTTTAAGATAGTTTGGATGGATTCCGTCGCTACTTCTTCGTTTTTCAAACCATGCCTAGCTAACAATCGAGCATAGCTCTCAATAACCGTAATAGGCGTCTTTAATTCATGAGAAGCATCTGATACGAACTGCTCCTGTTTCTTATAATTTTCCTCAAGCTGCTCCATCATTTCGTTAAAAGCAATCCCCATCTGTGCAATTTCATCTTTTCTATTAGGGCTTAGCTTGTATTTTTCATAGTTCCCTGAAATTCTACTCTTAGCCATCGTATTAATCAGGCGATTAATAGGGCTCGTAATAATATTTCCGAGTATAAAGCTAGAGATGGTCATAAGAAACAGACCAATCAACGTAACCCCTATTAGAGTAAAGCGCAAGTAGGTTAAGTTTTTCTCTACTTCTAATAAAACCTTCATCACTTGGATTTCCAGCACTTCCCCATCCGCCCAAATAACAGGCTTAGAGATTGCCATCACGGGGGGCCCTTCAAAATTATCAATCGAATATCTTTCTTCAGACTGGTATTCGGGATAATAATTATTAAGCCCCTCAATAGATTGAACAAACATTTTAGTTACATTTGATTGAACGACCCGGATACCGCCATTCGGAGGAAGATAGGCTCTAAGCAAAGTAGCTGCATCATCTTTTTCCTCTAACTTACTAATGGCAGTAATCAGCTCATCTATCTCCTCATTTAATTGCTTATACTCCGTATCGTAAGCCAAGCGCTCATAGATGAAATAAACGCCAACATTCATTATTCCCAATATAACAAGCGTTAAAAAAGTCGAGAACAGATGAATCTTCGTTTTAAGCTTCATTAGATTGCTCCTTCAACACATAACCAACCCCACGGATAGTTTGGATAAAAGATGCTTTCCCCGTTACTTCCAGTTTTTTTCGTACATACCTTATGTAAACGTCTACCACATTTGTATCTCCATAATAATCATATCCCCACACTGCATCCAGTAGTTGCTCTCTAGATAATACTTGGTTGGGATGCCTCATTAGAAAAAGTAAAAGGTCGTATTCCCTTGGGGTTAAATTTATCATCCTTCCGTTATTTGTAATTTCTCGGGTATGTTCATTTAACACAAGGGTGTGGAACACATGGATCTTCTCGTCCTTCACTTGAGGGGCATCCACTTTTTTAGCAAAGCGGATGGCAGATCGCACTCTAGCCATTAGCTCTTCAATCTCAAACGGTTTTGTTATATAATCGTTTGCCCCCAAATCCAAGCCTGCCACCTTATCTTCTACCTCTCCCTTTGCTGTCAATAAGATGACCGGAGTACTCATTTCTGTTGCCCTAATTCTTCTTAATACATCCAAGCCATGGAGTCCAGGTAACATTAAGTCTAACAACACGAGATTCCAGCTATTTTCTCTATATTTAATTAATCCATCCGGCCCGGTATGGGCAACTTCAACCTCGTATCCTTCAAACTGCAATTCCAATTGAAGAACACGTGCAATATTCTCTTCGTCTTCTATGATTAGCACTTGTTCCTTCATTAGAATCCTCCTTTTGCTCTTATTCTATCATACTATTTTAAAATTTTTCCTTGAGACATTGTCTTATCTCCTAATAGTCAATACCATATTTTAACGTATAAGAGAAGCGGTTGTCTTTTAGTGTCAAAGGTGACAAACTTTCATTTTTAATCTACAAACTATCTCGCTCCAAGGAAATATTTTCATCCTCTGAGCTAAATCTGTCTTAAACTTTGTATATCTATAAATTATTTTTATCCTCATTTGCATACGGAAAAACCATTTTCATTCATTTTTTCTTAATAAAATGGAATAGTTTCATAAAACATTTAATTAAGTGATTTGTCATCTTATGTAAATTACTGTATCTTTAAAAAAATAGTTTAGGGGAGGATTGAAAGGAATGCAAAGCACGAGAAAATTTTGGCTGCCATACACTTGCTATTATGTAACGATGAGAGGTAATAATAGACAACAAATATTCCGCTGTTCCGATGATTATAAAGAATTCATTCGTATCTTGAGAAGAGCTAGCAAGGAGTCTTCTTTCCACTTACTCGCTTACTGTCTACTAGATAACCAGTATCATATACTAATCCGCTCCTCCCAAGAACCTCTCCCTGAGATTATGCTATATATCAATAAAACCTATTCACGTTACTATAAACAAAAATATAAATGGACAGGGCAGCTATATGAATCAAATTTCTTCACTAGCATTATTCAAACAGAAAATGAGCTATTAAAAATAGTAAATTTTATATACGAGCAGCCACTGTTAGCAGGCATTATGACAAAGACAGATGCTTATCCATATAGTTCCTGTTCATTGCAGACCTCCAAAGAACAGTCTCTTCCGGAATTGTCCTTTATACTTCGTCCTAAGTCCAAAGTAAGCAGTGTAGAAGTTGGGAAATCTCGAAGACATATTAAGACATCTCCATTGTAACGAAGTTTTGTGATATTTTAGCGGGGCTAAGCAGAGTGATAGGCAAAATTGTACAACCTCTAACTATTGGGTGCTGGCTTGCCACGTGGAGGGAAAACTAAGAACGTCACGTCGTGTGACAACGTTTTCCTGACCAACATCCTGTTGGCCTCCGGCGCAACAACTGAAAAACCTGAGTCTCCAATATAAAACAGCACTTATGAAAGAATCATAAGTACTGTTTTTGGATTTGTTCTAACCCACTATTCTTCAAGATTCTATAACTCTAATACCCAACCAAATGGGTCTTCTTGTTTTCCTCTTTGGATACCAACTAACGTATCATACAATTTTGTAGACAGCTCGCCAGCCTCGCCGTTGTTAATATAAAACAATTCATTTTTCCAGCAAAGCTCTCCTATAGGGGAAATAACCGCTGCTGTTCCGGTACCAAAAGCCTCTTCAAGCTTCCCATTAACATATGCATTCCGGATGTCCTCCATCGAAACCTTTCTTTCAGATACTGGAACACCCCAGTATTTTAGAAGCTGGATAATCGATTTTCTAGTAATCCCATCCAAAATACTGCCATTTAGCGCTGGTGTGACAACCTCTCCGTCTATTTTAAAGAAGACATTCATGCTACCGACTTCTTCTATATATTTTCTTTCTACTCCATCTAGCCATAGCACCTGTGAGTACCCTTCTCGGTCAGCAACCTCTTGTGCCTTTAAACCAGCTGCATAGTTACCAGCTGTTTTAGCAGCACCAGTCCCCCCTGCCACGGCCCGTACATATTCACTTTCTACGAGAATCTTCACAGGGTGAATTCCTTCTTTATAATAAGAACCAACTGGCGACATGATAATCATAAAGCGATAAGTTTTTGACGGCGAAACCCCTAGATGTGGTTCTGTAGCTATCATGAAAGGTCGGATATAGAGAGCAGTCCCTGGCTCATTTGGTATCCATTCTCTGTCTACCTCTAATAATTGCTTTAATGCCTCTAGTGCCATTTCTTCATTTATTGGCGGCATGCTTAAACGGTCGCAGGATATATTCATCCGTTTCAAGTTCTGTTCCGGACGGAATAAGCGAATCTTCCCTTTTTCAGAAAGGTATGCCTTCATTCCTTCAAACACAGTTTGTCCGTAATGCAGAACTGTAGCGGAGGGATCTAACATAATAGGCTGATATGGAACAATTCGATAATCATGCCAACCTACTCCGGCAGTATAGTCCGCTATAAACATATGGTCCGTGAATTTCCGTCCAAAAACCAATTCACTTGCAGGAATCTTGTCACTTTTAATATCACTTTCGTTCAAAAGAATTTTTAGACTATTAGACATATCATTACCCCATTTAGCTATTAGATTATTAAATTACACTATAGAAATGTGCAATATATTATATGCAATTATACTCCTTTTACTAAATTCGTAAATACCCTTTTATAAAATATTCAAAATATTTTATTAACAAGAACCCACTTTCGGAATTCTATGGAAAAGATAGAAATATCAATAATTTCATAACATTATTGGAATATTGGCCGATAAAATAACTATACATATAGTCACAAATAAAGGGGGCAATAATTTGTCTAAGAAGATTTTCCTCTATTGTATAGTACTATCGCTTTTCATTAGTAGCCTATTTTTATCATCTGAAGCTACTGCATCCACACTTTACAAGGGAACTTTTGTCGAAGCTACTTACACCGATTTTGAAAAAAACGATGGTTCCATAGGCACAAAACCAGTGAAGGTAACCATTAAAAGCAGCAACGGTCGAGAGGTAACCTTTCATATGGATAGCTCCTCCAAACTTTCCATTAATTCAATACCTACTACTATTACAGCTTTCAAACTAGGCATGAAAATAGAAGCAGAAGTTAACCTTCGAAAGGTGAAAGAATTAAGAGGCAACGTAAATATTGCAAACAGTGATACAGATGCAATTGGAAAAAGCTTCTCTGGCAGCATCAGTCGGATAGATAAGAAGGGTACATACCTTTCAATTAAGCTGACGTCGGGGAAAACAAAAACTTATTATATGAATAACGAGACAGAATTATTTAAAGATCAGAGTCAAGTTGATTTAAGTGCATTTTTTGAGGGCGATAAAGTAAAAGGAATGTTAGTGGAGCACGACTCAAACATCATTTCCTCCATCGAAGTAAATACCCAGGGCTCCATCATCGAGAATATATATAAAGGAACTATCCAAAAAATAGATCCCATACAAAGTAAACTAGTAGTAAAAAACGAGGAAATATTTAAGGATTGGAAATGGCAACTAAGGGCTTCTAATAATACATCACGAGTATTTGGCTCTAATACATCTATTTACGTAGGGAATAAACAGATAAAGCAAAGCCAGCTCCGTTCATATGTGAATGACGAGGTTTACTATGTCACAGTGAGCCAATTTGGCAAGGAAGTCATCCAAAAGATAATTATCCAAAAATCTAGTGAACGAAGCTATTACCAGCCTATGTCCTCTATTAACACGTCTACTAAAAAGATTGGTCTTAGAAACACAGGCATATTTCCTTACCACAGTGGTTCCATTTTAATTAGAAATGGACGATTAGTAGATTCAAACAGTTTACAGGCCAGTGGTACAGCTTTTGTTTTAACAGATGGCACGGCTAAAAATCAATTTGCGAATATTATTCAAATTACAAATGATGGTTTTCAAAGTCCAAACCTAGCTGATTATACATTATATTACGGTAGAATAAGCTCCACAAATAACTATGAGATAACGGTTAATAATGCTAGTAAGCTGTCTGGCAACTACTGGGCGAGTACCCCTAGCACTAAGCTTACATTCCATAATGAGACAACAGCGGTAGAAGATTTTAGAAGAGGAACCCTAACTGTTCTGCCTAAAAATGAACTGGATGACAGAATCGGTCAGTTCGCATATTTCTATGTGAAAGACAATGACATAACTGCAATGCACCTTGTTGGCACAATAACAAAGCCTGCAAATCTAATATCAATTGGTCGATTAGAGACTTCCTACGGTTCAACGATAAGGGTACAAAACGTAAGCAATTGGCAGTCAGGCACTTGGAAGGAAGCAGGAAAAATATACAATATGAATGTTGAACAGGCAACATTTATTAAGGAAGGCAAAGTGATTTCCATTAGCGACCTTGAGCCAAACGACCGTCTATTTATCATCCACGAATCTTTTGTAAAAGGCAGATTTATATTAGTTGACTAACTACTCGGCTCGTAACCTGAAATTCCATAGTGTTTTGTAAAGGGAGTTTAGCTAATTGGAAAACACATGCACGACAAAGAAAATCTAACTACTGTTTCTATTTATCAGTATGAAGAAGATGAAAAATACCATGGTGAAAAAATTCACTCTGTCGATCTAACGAAAACCAGACTCATAGCCTTTGGATAAAAATTTCTAACGGAAGAATGAATGAAGAGATGAAAATTTGGCATGTAAGCACTACTTTACATGCCAATTCCATCCTCAAATCGATGAAACGAGGTAAGAGTAAACAACATGAGAAAATTACAATTCTATTTATCTTTTGCACTTTGTGTAAGTCTATTGTTCCTTGCGCTAGACACAGAAAAAGCCTTTGCAAAGGCTCCAGAATTCCAAGGAGGAGTTCAAAACGAATATACATATGAAGAAGTATTCTTCCTTGCAGGTTACCCTATTAGATTTTCTGGAAAACCTATAGTTACAGAAAGAGAAGCGAAGAATCAGATTACAACAACCTATAAGTTCAATCTTAGTTCAGCCGATGGAGATAAACTAACTAGAAACGTAGTTTATGTTTCTAGTCTAGAAGCACATGCAGATAAAGGACAAACAACCTCCAATACGATAGTTAAAAGTTTTACTGAAAAAATCACGGTAGGAAGTGAAACCTATACTTTAGATGACTATCAATTTTCTAAGGCTTCAATCATTGACAACAGACCAGCGTCTGATTACTACTCTGGCAATATTTCAGGTAGAAAAACATTTATTAAGACAACAAAAGGCACTGGTTCCAACTCTACTAAAGAAACTATCACCATGTTTATGAGTGGAAGAGACATGGGTTATAAAAACTTCTGGGGTGCTACCGAAACTCAGCTAATGGATTACGAAATCATCACTCCGCAAGGAACTGCTTATATTACTAGCAAGGTCTCTGACAGCAAGTCAAAAACGTTGCAATATGAGCCAAATCCTCCTTCTCTTTCAAGCTTTGTAGGAGGGCATTCTGTCATCAACTCTAGCAATATGATTGCAGAATATACGTATGATATTCCCTATTCAAGATATACGTCTTCAAAAGGAAAAATGAATCTTGCACAAGAAAACCTGCCTACTGTAGAACGGTTAATTGTTCCCAAGCTTCGCGACCTTTCTAACCATTGGGCAAAGGACGACATTGAAAAGCTATATTCCTTAGGCATTTTAGACGAATCAAGTCAATTCTTCTCTCCTAACACACCGATGCAAAGATATCAATTTACGGTAGGAGTATTGAAGGCTGTTGACCTTCGAGTATTAGAGCAACCAAAAACAAAAAGAGCTCCTGCAAAGGCAATTTTTGCTGATTTGAATCCGAAAGATCCAGATTATCCTTACATTGAAAGTGCAGTAGAAAAAGGAATCATTTCAGGAGTTAACCCTACTACCTTTGCTCCAAACCAACCAATCAAGCGTGCACAGGCCGTAGCAATACTAGTACGCGCACTCGGCTTAGAAGGAAGAGCACCAAGCCCTGGCTTTAAAACAAGCTATGCGGATGATAAAAAAATCCCTGCATATGCGAAGGATAGTGTCTATGTAGCCACTGAGCTCGGACTAATAAGTGGAGATGAAAAAAACCGCTTTAATCCAAATCAGCCTCTTACGAGAGCACAGGCTTCTGCCATTATTTCACGCTTCTTGAACTTCCTAGAAGCAGATTTAAAACAAAATTACCGTGACGACATGCTCTTTTTTGACTAAGGGGAGGAAATACTAATGAAAGCTACTTTGAGACGTGGTCTACTTCTATCCATATTTTTTCTTTTCCTAACAAGCTCTCTCTCAGTAAGCGCTGCGAATCTTTATAAAGACATCAATAAGAGCTATTGGGCATACAGCTCCATCGAGTGGGCGACTAAAAAAGGAATAACGGCAGGATTCCCGGATGGGACCTTCAAGCCAACCAAAGCTATAACAGAATCTCAGCTAATTTCAGTTTTAACAAAGCAGGATAGTTCCTATAAACGGGTTTCTCCCTATGTTGCAAAGGAAGGGGAAGCAAGCTCTGCAGGATATTATCGTTATTTCAAGAGCAAACAAATCCCTTTAGCAGGCCTCTCTGATTCGAAGCAAAGAAATAAACCAATTACTCGTGGGCAGTTTGCAAAAATTATTGCAGCAGCAGATGGCTATAAGCTTACCGAGAGATATGCCGTGGAATACTTATATAGCCAAGGACTTTCAAATGGAACTAGCGGAAAGAAAACATATGAAGACTTTCAGCCCAAGAGAACACTGACAAGAGCCGATGCAATCGTATTGCTTCAGCGACTTGAAAACAGAGGAGTCTATAAAATTGTAGGAGTAAAAAATGGAAATGTCGCTGATGTGCCAGCGGATTTCCCCGATAATGGAACAATCGTATTTCCTAGCCCAACGAAGCCGGGCACAAACACTCCCCCTGCTACTGGCACCGATTCCCGCGTAGCAGGAGTTGATATAGAAAAGCCAATTTTACTAGCTAATGGTGTGGATTCCAGTTTCATCACCATTTCCCTGAAGGATTGTTACGGCAACCCAATTTCATTTGACCAATCAATTCCACTAGTTGTCCGTTCTGCACTAGGAGCATCCATCACGACAGAGAATGGCAGCAAGGTCAATTCTGCTACTACACTTTATTCGGATGGTCCAGATATTACAGCGAACATCACAGCAATCAAATCAAACAAAAACGTAACGGATACAATCTCCTTCACAATCACTGAAGGCAATTATTCTGGTGTCAACATGTCCTGCTATAAGACCCCTGTTAATGTAAAAGTTACATATGAACCAAAAGCAGAGCTTCGTATTGAACATGAAGTTTATAGCTGGGGCTTCGATAGCTATAGTGACCAAACCATTCAAGTAAAAGCTACAATCGTTCGCCCAGGTGGAGATGTCATTACCGATTACAATGGAAAAGTAAGGTTTACGTCCTCACAGTTTAACTTCATTAGCAATGAAGTACAATTTATTAACGGGGTCGCCAGCACTACTGTTCAAAACAATCGTAACAGGGGCTTCGGTCAATTTACTGCAACTGTTACACAGGCAGATCCTAGATATAGCTCCATCGTCGGATCAGTGGTAAATAGACCACAAACGCAGGAAGTAGATCTTAGTCACCCATTAACCATTGATTACAGCTGTCCGAGAGATTATGAAATAGGTTTTATTATCGATTCCTCTGGGAGTATGAAGCGTAATGATCCTGATCGACTAAGGGTGTCTAAATCACAAGAGATGATTTCCAAGCTCGGTACAGCCTATAACGTTGGATCACACTTCAACTCGAGCGGCTATTTGCTTGCAACAGGAAATCAGTATACTGTAAGCTCTTCCTTCTATAATGTCACGCAATCTGGCGGAACCAACATTGTGGCTGGCTTAGATATAGCGCTTGATAGGTTCTCTAATAACCAGACACCCAAGGTAGCCATTCTGTTGTCTGATGGAAAATCAAACACAAACAGATTATTAACTCTTTTACAAAAGGCTAGGGATCTTAATGTGACGATTTATACAATAGGCTTAGGCGACAAGAACCAGCTAAATGAGGAATTTTTAGAGCAAGTGGCAGCTACTACTGGAGGAAGCTATTTCCATGTGAAAGATAGCAGGAACATAACTACTGCTTACCAAACAATCATCAATGAAATAACATGTGTAACTCCACCTCCAAGCTGCTCGTATTTCAACCAAGGCTTTATCTCGCCTACCATTAGGCTGACAAGCAATAGTCTATACCTGAATACCTTTATGGATAATAATTGTGGAACGACAGCAAGAGTCATTGTTCGCTTCTCTTCTTTAGAAGGAAATATTGATTACGAGCTAATTGACAGAGGACAAAACTACTTTGCAATTGAAAAAGCAAGCTATGAAATCGCTAACCTTTCCTTATTCTCCGAAGCAAAATTCATCGCCTTCGATGAATACGGCAATGTCATTGGAGAGAAAATTGTAACAATCACCAATTAAAAAGAGGAAAGCCTGAACAAATAAAATAAAAGGACTTACGATTTTCTCTAAAATCGTAAGTCCTTTCTTACTTTCAGCTTAGGTTACTGGCTACCCTTAAACCATTAATGCTAACTGCTTAATTTGAAAAATATTTTATACGAAGGATAGCTATTAATATCTAACTCTGCTTCATCTCTTTTCAAAGCTTTATACGAATATTAGCCATAAAAGCATAGTTACAATAATAGTGGTTACACCCTGTAACAAAGTAGCCATCGTCTGTGCTTTGTAAGCATCTGTTACCTTCATTCCACTGAATTGCGTTACGACCCAGAAATAGCTATCGTTTACATGACTCACTGTCATTGCACCAGCACCGATTGCCATAACCACAAGTGCTAATGGAAGTGCTCCACTTATATCTAATGTTACAAGCATTGGTGCAACCAAAGTAGAGGTTACGACTAATGCAGTCGTGGAAGAACCTTGAGCCGTCTTAAGCGCTGCTGCTATTAGGAATGGCACTAGCAAGAATAAGGCGCCACTTCCAAAAGCACTTAGGTCCATTTCTTCTAATATAGCTTGAACTCCAGATTCTTTTATAATTGTTCCAAACGCTCCACCAGCACCAGTGATTAGTAAAATTGGTGCAGCTTCTTTCAAGCTCTCGCCTATCCAGCCTGTCAATGTCGTCTCACTGATTTCAGGAAGAAGCAGGAATGCCGCCAGCACACCAAAGAGTAATGCAACTGTTGGTGAACCTAAAAATTGTAGAAAGTTTGATAGCCCTGACTCATCAAGCGTCAGTTTGGCAATTGATCCGATACCTATCAATAAAATCGGTAACACAATCGGTAAGAATGCTTTAAATGTAGAAGGCATTTTTCCAAAGGATTTTATTACCTCCTCGTAATCCAAAGCCTCCTCATGGTCTGCAGGAACATCGATTTTCGTTCCTACCTTTACTGCCCAAATGTATCCCACAAGCACTGCGGGAATAGCAACCAGTAAGCCAACTAAAATAATTGTTCCCAAGTAATCCGTCGCATTAATGTTTCCTGCCGCTGCAATTGGACCCGGAGTCGGTGGCACTAATGTATGAGTTGCATATAGTCCAGTGGAAAGCGCAACCGCCATAGAAGCTACCTTTACTTTTGCACGCTTTGCCAGCGATTTTTTCAAGCTAGATAAAATAACAAATCCTGAGTCGCAAAACACTGGGATGGACACAATATACCCAATCATTGACATTGCAAGCTGCGGGCGCTTCTCCCCAAGAAATCGTAATATTACTTCTGCCATACGGTAAGCCGCACCAGATTTTTCTAAAATAACTCCAATAATCGTTCCAGCCACGATAACGATACCAATGCTTGTCATCAAGCTGCCAAAACCCGTATTGATCGTAGACACTACTGTTAATAACGGCATACCAGAAGCGATCCCTACAAAAAAAGCACTGATTAGTAATGATAAAAATGGATGCACTTTAAATACTGCAGTCGCTAACACGACAAACAAGACGCCGATTAGAATAATCAAAAATAACATGTTTCTACCTCTTTTCCTCTAGAATGGTTTGCAATACTTCTTTCGTGCGTAGTCTTACATAATAGCCTGGGTTGTTCATAGAATCTTCTTTTGAAACAAATCCATCTACCACACTGGCAATCTTCCAAAAATGAGAAGAGAGCAGCTCTTTATCCTCGACCATCCCCGAGATACATATAGTAGGGATTCCAAATTCTTTTGCCAATTTGGTGACTCCGAGTGGCGCTTTCCCAGCCAGTGTCTGACGATCACTTTTTCCTTCGCCCGTTATGACCAAATCAGCATTTTTTAGCTTCTCTTTAAAATGTATTGCTTCCATGACTACATCTATTCCTGGTTTTAATTCGACAGGGAAAAAAGCTAGTAATGCTCCGCCAAGACCCCCTGCCGCTCCTGCCCCAGGACTTTCATGAATACGTATTCCAGTCTTTTCTTCTATTTTATCGCCAAGCGCTACCAGCTTCTGGTCCAACAACGGTACATCCTTTGCAATTACTCCTTTTTGTGGACCAAACACAGCCGTAGCTCCATGGGGTCCTACAAATGGATTATCTACATCGCAAGCTACTGTAAACTTTGATTCTATAATTCTAGAATCAAAGGAAGCTAGATCAATCTCTCCCAACTCCTCCAGTAAAAATTCTCCAGGCTGGATAACCTCTCCTATGGTATTAGAAAACGTAACACCAAGAGCTTGAAGCATTCCTGTGCCCCCATCGTTCGTGGCACTGCCTCCAATTCCAATAATAAATTCTCGGTAGCCTTGGTCTAATGCATGTAGAATTAACTCTCCAGTCCCGAAGCTAGAAGCCTTATAAGGATCTCTCTCATCTTCTTTTATCAATGGCAAGCCAGATGCTTTTGCCATCTCAATCACACATGTCTTGCCGTCACCAAGAACCCCATAAGAAGCCTCTATCATTTTCCCTAAAGGATTATGTACCTGGACATTTATCAGCTTTCCTTCTGTCGCTTCTATGAGAGGCTCTAATGTTCCTTCTCCTCCATCTGCTACAGGTAATAGTACAGTTTCTATTTCAGCGTTTACTTCCTTTATTGCCTCAGTCATTTGTACTCCTACCTCTATTGCGGTCAAGGATCCCTTAAAAGAGTCCGGACTAATAACGATTCTCACAGGCTTTCCTCCAATCTATTAAAGCGCTTTCAAAAATTATAGTGCTAATTGCATGAAATTACATTATACTTTTAGTATAAAATTTCTGTATTATAACAGCTTAGTTTTTATACATAGAGGTGGAAATATGCTTACAAAACAATTAGCCCAACAGATTGTAGAACAGACAATGCTGCGGCTTCATCGAAATATAAATGTCATGCAAACAAATGGAGTAATTCTTGCATCTGGAGATCAGCTACGTATTAACAGCATTCATGAAGGAGCAATTGAGGTGGCTCATACGCGGCTCCCTTTACGAATAAATATAGAAAATAATCATCTATTTCCACATTCAAAGCCTGGCATCAACATGCCTATTTTCTTTCAAAAGGAGTTGGTAGGCGTAATTGGCATAACCGGAAATCCTGAGGAGCTCGAGGAGTTTGCGAACCTTGTACAGCTGACAACCGAAATGATGGTTCACCAAGCATTAATAGTCTCCGAGAGAGAGTGGAAAAGAAAACTGCAAGAAATGATTTTCGAGGAATTAATGAGTGGACAGCCACCAAAGAAACTGCTCGTGGAACGCTTAAAGAAGCTAGGGTATAAAAATATCCCACCCTATCATGCTATTATGCTAGAAATAAATCCAGAATCAAGCTCCTACCAAAGCATCCTTCAAGAAATTGATCTGTTGTTTCCCAAAGGCTCTGTGCTAGTGGGACACTACCAAGATAAGGAGCATTTCATCCTAGTCTCCGGCTTATCAAAACAAGCGTTTACTCATATAGTAAATAACTTTATATCCTATATGAGAAAGTATCACGTTTTGCCGATTGGGATTGGCCAAGAGGTAAACACCTTAGAACAAGTACTATATGCATATAAGACCGCCAAGGTGGCTTTTGTATACGGAAATGAAAAAAATCACATCCGATATTTTGAAGAGGCTGAGCTTTTTTCCTTATTAAAAAGTCGAGAAACAACAGAGGTAGCTCATTTCACAAACCGACTAGTTGGCTCTCTCGATAAAAAGCTCTTACATACCCTGCAATCATACTTTAATACAAATCAACAGCTACAAGCTACCGCTGATGAATTAAACATTCACCGGCACACTCTTTCCTATCGCTTACAGAAAATCAAGGAGATAACTGGCTATGACCCAACCATCTTTCATGATGCACTCCTACTGCAAATCGCGCTTTGGCTATATAAGTAACTCCTGAAGAAATTTAGATTATTCGAGACTAAACAACTGACCAGGGGGGCTGGGTCATATGAGAGTATGACTCGATTATCCGAGAATAAATTACCGTTGAACGAGAGTAAATCCTCCTCGAGCGAGAGTAAACCGGCTGAACGAGAATAAATCGGCTCTATCTGAGAGTAAAGCAGCCTTAATCGAGAGTATTGATCGGCCAATCGAGAGTATTAGCCAGCTATCTGAGAGTAAGCTACTAACCGGTTGGCCTGGCTCCTCTATACAAGAATATGAATCTCCTAATTGAGAGTAAATCACCGCTGAACGAGAGTAAATCCTCCTCGAGCGAGAGTAAACCGGCTGAACGAGAATAAATCGGCGCTATCCGAGAGTAAAGCAGCCTTAATCGAGAGTATTGACCAGCCAACCGAGAGTAAATCTACTCTATCCGAGAGTAAACTGCTCACCCAGGTCGCCAGGCTCCTCAAGTATTAAAAAACCGTTTCAGCAACATAGCCGAAACGGTTTGAACAGTCATTTTATTTTTTTGCTACTGCAACTGTAGCTACTCTTTTAGCACCTACATACTTTTTGCCCCAATAGTATGGGTCGTTTAATTTATCAACACGAACACCTTTGGATGTAGATGCATGGATGAACTTTCCATTACCTATGTACATGCCAACGTGGGAAACACCTTTTCCGGATGTATTGAAAAATACTAAGTCGCCAGTTTGTAAATTAGCTTTTTTCACACTTTTTCCTGTGCTGTACATACCTGCTGCAGTTCTCGGAAGCTTAATTCCATTTTGTTTGTAAACGTAGCCAATATATCCTGAGCAATCAAAGCCTGCCTTCGTTGTTCCACCAAAACGATATTTAATTCCAACTAAATTTTTCGCACTCGATACTATTTCTGTTGATGATACAGATGATGCTTCTGCTGTATTTCCTCCAAATGTTCCCGCGGCTAAAACTAATGACAAACTAAAAATAGTGATGATTTTTTTAAACAAAGAAGTCAAACCGTAAGTTCCCCCATAGATGCGTATTGAAAAATTACCAAAATTTCTCTATACCCATCCTAACACGATATAAACGTAAGTGAGTTTACATTTGTGTAACAAAAAGGTTACAAAGGAATTTTACAGCTCATCTTGTAGTATAAACTACTACCTCCTATTATGAATCTATTTCCTTTCTTGCAGGAAATAGAAGAGATTATCACGTCATTTTAAAATATTCTTACAACTAATTGAATATTTATTCCTTTCTCAGTATAATAAATTAATTAAGAAATAATTGTAAAGAAAAGGAGAATATTAATGGGTAATTCAACGGAAAAGCATGATGAAAAAAAGTTTAAAATCCCTCATGTGTATGTAATTTTATTTTCCTTAATCATCCTTGCAGCTATAGCTACATACATATTACCTGCAGGGGAGTATGAGAGAATTGTAGACGATGCAGGCAGGACGGTAGTCGTTGCGGATACATATGCAGAAACCGAGTCGACACCCGCTGGATTCTGGTCTATCTTCCAAGCCGTTCATAAAGGAATGGTAAATTCTGCTGGTATTATCTTTTATATTTTCATTGTAGGTGGATCCTTTGGAGTCCTTCAAACTACAGGAGCAATTGAAGCAGCAGTAGGATCTATTTCACAAAAACTAAAAGGAAGAGAAATACTGCTCATCCCCATCTTAATGACATTTTTCGCTTTATCTGGAGCAATGCTTGGTCTAGCGGAAGAAACTATTCCTTACATAACTATTTTAGTTCCATTGATGTTGCTTATTGGTTATGATTCCATGGTTGGTGCGGCCGTCGTATTGGTAGGTACTTCTGCAGGATTTACAGCAGCGTTTTTAAACCCCTTTACAGTGGGTGTAGCACAAGGTATTGCCGAGATTCCTATATTCTCAGGTATGTATCTACGTATTATTTTCTTTGTTATTTTTCTCATCGTCAGCATTTGGTATGTGATGAGATATGCGAATAAAATAAAGAAAGATCCTAAGAAAAGTATTATGTATGGTGAAAAACAAGAAGATGATTTTATTATTCCTAATAAAATCGCAACACTTACTGGACGCCATAAGATTATCTTCGCTATCCTCCTAGGAACACTAGTAACGTTAGCCTTTGGAGTAATCAAATTCGGCTGGTATCTATCAGAAATTGCAGGTCTCTTCTTACTTATGGGGATTTTAATAGGGTTAGTCGGAAAGATGAACTTCAGTCAGATTTCCGAGTCCTTCATTAAAGGCTGTAGTGTACTGGTGATGGGAGCACTTGTAGTCGGTGTTGCAAATGGTATACTCGTTGTTTTGCAAGACGGTAAGATTATGGATACGATCTTACATGCCTTTTCCTCTACAATCGGTGAAATGCCTGCTGTGTTAGCGGCTTTCGGTATGTATATTGTTCAGTGTCTATTAAACTTCATTATCCCTTCTGGAAGTGGCCAGGCAGCTCTAACCATGCCAATCATGGCTCCATTAGCGGATTTAGTTGGCGTTACTCGTCAGACAGCAGTCCTTGCATTCCAATTCGGAGATGGTATTTCCAATATTTTCACACCAACGTCTGGCTACTTTATGGCTGGATTGGCTTTAGCAAAAATTTCATGGGTGAAATGGGTGAAATGGATTTTCCCATTAATCATTATTCAATACACATTAGGAGCTATTTTTGTGACAATTGCTCATTACATTGGTTTTTCTTAAGAAAGGATATGAAGCAACATGAAATTAGGAGACGAGTTGAATCAGTGGGTTATCGAACAGCGTCGATACTTACATCAGCATCCAGAGCTTTCTCATCATGAAACGGAAACAAAAGCTTATATTACCGCAAAATTGCATGAACTAGGTATTGAAACGTATACAGTGACTGGCAAAGATGTGATAGGCATTATTAAAGGTGATCATCCTGGTAAAACGGTAGCTATTAGATCAGACATGGATGCCCTTCCGATTCTAGAGGAAACCAGCTTACCTTTTGCTTCTCAAAGCCCAGGTGTTATGCATGCGTGTGGGCACGATGGGCATATGTCTATTCTTCTAGGAGTTGCGAAAATACTAGTAGATAATAAGTCTTCTATTCACGGGACCATTCATCTTTTATTTCAACATGCAGAGGAAGAAGTGCCGGGTGGCGCAGTAGAAATCGTTACGGCCAATGGATTAAAGGATATCGAAGCAATATTTGGCTATCATTTGTGGCAGCCTTTGCCAAGCGGACTTATCGGTGTACGCAGTGGCCCAGCAATGGCAGGAATCAATCGGTTTGAAATAAAGATTTATGGGAAGGGTGGACATGGATCGATGCCAGAGCAAACAGTCGATCCAACGCTCGTTATCTCCCATATCATTACACAGCTCCATACGATTATTAGTCGAAGCATTTCAGCAATCGACAATGCCGTACTAAGCGTAGGAGAGCTGAGAGCAGGCACTAACTATAACGTGATTCCCGATACCGCGTATGCTTCTGGCTCTGTTCGTTATTTCAATAAAGAAACCTCCTACCTGATTGAGAAACGAATGGAAGAAATCATCGACGGGGTATGCAAGTCCTTTGGCGCAACCTACGATTTTAAATATATACACGGCGATCCACCAGTTTTAAATAATAGAGAATTGACTTCTTTTATTCAAAAGACGGCAATCAATCTTTTCGGTGAGGATAAGGTGGTAGAAATAGATCCGATTTTAGGAAGCGAGGATTTCTCCTACTATTCACATGAGATTCCAGCAAGCTTTACGTTTATCGGTGTAGGAAAACCAGAAGCTCCTTATGGACACCATCATCCGAAGTTTGATATAGACGAAGAAATGCTCCCAGTGGGCGTTGAATTATTTACAAATGGCGTGATGGACTATTTGAAAGAGGCTGCTTCCAATGAAAATTAAATCATTGGAAGTGTTCGCTATCAGATTGCCCTTAATAACACCGTTTATCGTAAGCTATCATACCTATGACGACATGCCTTCCATTATCGTTCGTATGGAGACCGAATGCGGGGTTATCGGATACGGGGAAGCCACTCCCGATGAACACGTTACCGGTGAAACATGGGAAAGCACCTATGCCGTGCTTACGAAAACAATTGCACCAGCTCTAATCGGCTGCAATCCTTTTCAAATAGAAAAAATCCATGACCTGATGAACAAGCTCGTATTAGGCGTCCCTTCTGCAAAAGCCGCAATCGACATTGCTTGCTATGACGTAATGGGAAAAGCAACAGGTCAGCCTGTCTACAACCTTTTGGGTGGACAATACCATGATGCTTTAGAGATTCCAAAGGTGATCAGTATCCTTTCGCCCGAGAAGATGGCTACTCAAGCCAAAGAAGCTGTCCGCGAAGGCTATCAAACACTTAAGCTGAAGGTTGGAACAGACCACAAGCTGGACGTCGAGCGAATCAAGGCAGTACGTGAAGCCGTTGGGCCAAGCATTCCTTTAAAGGTAGACGCAAACCAAGGCTGGAAAAACAGCAGCCGCTCCCTTTACGTTCTAGAGAGGATACTCGATGCAGAGATTGACTGGATTGAACAGCCAGTAATAGCGGACGATATAGCGGGTCTTTGGGAAATTAAACAAAAAACCACTATCCCGGTAATGATCGACGAAGGGCTCCATGGTAATAAAGAGTTGAAAGAAGTAATCGAAAAAAGGGCTGCCGACAAGATTAATATCAAGCTCATGAAATGTGGCGGGCTCTATCCAGCTGCTCAGATGGTTCATCAAGCAGAGACTAGTGGAATCGAATGTCAAATAGGCTCCATGGTCGAGTCAGCAGTTGCATCTGCAGCTGGTCTTCACCTAGCGCTTGCCAAGAAAAATATTCTGAGCAACGAGCTAGTTGGCCCCTTGATGTTTAGCAAGGATATCGCTAACTTAAATTATAACGTTCCCTTCGTCCATTTGACTGACAAGCCAGGGCTTGGGCTCGACATAAATGAAGAATCTTTGAAAGAATTAACCTATCTATCAGCTAATATCGAATAAAGATCATGGAGCTTCCATGATCTTTTCTTATGGGCTAAGAGTGGATTCACCATTTCGGTGACCATATTGCAAGTAAATCAGTCGGTTTCGCAAGTAAGAAAGCCAATTGTGCAAGTAAAATCCCAGCCAGCGCAAGTATTCTACACCCAAGCGCAAGTAACCGGCTGCCTTCCGCAAGTATTTCCTTTTCATTTCCAAATAACCACAACAAAATGAGAACTCTCTAACTCTAAATAACTAGTTATACGTCAGTCGATCAAAAAAAGACATCCCACACTGTATATGGGATGTCTTCCTAATTATTTTGTCTCGAAAAAGCTCTTTATTAAAGTTTCCAGCATCACTGGCATTTCAACGAATGCACTGTCTACATGTAAGCGCTCCGTTTTTTGATGCGGGTCTTTACCAAAAGGACCTACGTTTAAAACAGGTCCCTTCAGCTGAGCCATTTCTTTGAATGGAATGCTGTACGTTTCGCCCCATACAGGCGTGTTGCTTTCGAAGGCTGTCCAACCGTTTCCTTCATCCTGGTAATTGACGTAGCTAAAATCGCAAATACCGTTAAAATAGTGAACCTGCTTAACTGTATTGTTAAAGGACTCCGCTGACTTTTTCAATGTTTCCATCGCTTCCACTATCAGCAGGTCGTTGGAAGTATTTACAGCCGGGTAATAAGGTGGAGCGAACAATAGAACGGTAGCTGGCGCTAACTCTTGGCAGGCAATCATCAGATTGTCCACGATTCGTAGAGACTTTTCACGGTCATCCCACTCTTCCTGAGATAGCACCTCTTTCTTTAATGCCTCTACTTTCTCTGCTCCAAGCTTGTTACTAGCATATTCTAGTAGCTGCTCATAGCGTAAAACCTTTACTGGTCCTACTCCCAAAACCTTTTCTCTATCACAGATTACCTTATAGCTTTCATTTAAAGCACTCATTGCTTCGTTAGCCACTCGCTCGAACAGCTCCATGATTTCAAATGCTGATCGTTTGAATAAAAACACATTATATAAGGCTACTGCTCGGTAAGGAGTTTGTGTAGAATAAGACATTTTTAAGTCCTTTTGTTGCAGAGATACTGGAACGGGTGTACTTTCTCCTAAATCAGTTTCGCTGAAAATCGGGTTAAATTCCATGCGCTGTGTTAGATAAGAAGCAATGTAATTGGCAGTGATTCCTTTCATAGGCTCTCCGACATGTGTTTCTTTTCCATAAAATAAAGCAGCAGGCATAATTTTGCCGATAGTTCCAGAGTAGATATACTCGTCTATATCCGTTGGATTTTGTGCAAAGGACGGCTCGCTATTTAAGAAAAGCTTATAATGTAAGCCATATTCTTCACGAATATTTACTAAATGTGGCACAGCAGCACGCATTCCAGCTGAATTTACCTCTTCATCTGGGACAGCTACAAGTAACAGGTTGATTGGCCATTTCTCCATACTTGCCTTTTCTATTAGCTGCATATGAAGGGCAAGTCCCATTTTCATATCCATTGTGCCTCGTCCAAACAAATACTTACCTGTATTCAAATCGGCTCTGGCACTCTCCGGTAATTCTTGAGGATGCTCCATCCAATAGTTTGTTAGCTCCTCTGGGAAATATGCTAGTGGCTCTAGCTCTCCATACTCTTCTGTTTGTACTGTGTCAAAATGGCTAATCATAACGATTGTATCTACAGCAGATGAATGCTTATATAGTCCAGTCACTACCGATCTTCCTAGACCAGCATCATGCATTTGCAATCGACTCGGATGTTTTTGAAAATATTCTAACTCTCTCATTTTATCTATGAGCTTTGGCGCAAACAGTCTCTCCCCTTCTGTTAGCGTTATACTTTTCCAGCTTACTAGCTCACATAAAAGTTTTCTCAGCTTTTCTGATGTATCCCACAGCATGTGATTTCCCCACTCTCCATTTCATTATCTAAAATATAAGTGTTCCTAATAAAGAAGTCAATTTAATTAGAATATTAGTATTTATAATATATAATGAACTGTCTAGAAGTTAAGCATAAATAAATCGAATTACTTTTTATGAATATATTTCCAAAAATAAAACCATATGGTACAATTTTTGAAAGGAGGTGACCATTTGGAGACAAAAAAATATAAATTCTTTTTATCCTTTAAAGGTGGACATAGCTTAGTTTTGGAGACGGACACGGATATCCGAAAGGCAAAAAGGGAATACGCCAATGGAGGAGAATTTATTATTACAGAGAATAACTATACGATTAATCTAGCACAAATTGAAAGAATTCAGGTGAGAACACAACTATGAAATGTCAAATCCCATTATAAAAACGCATATCATCCGATAAAAGATGACATGCGTTTTTATTATTTTACAATCGCTTGTTGTTTTTCCATAACTATTTGGAGCAAGGATAATATAGCTGAAACAATTCCCATATTCGTAGATTGATTGCCCTCTAATAGTTCCACGCCATCCTTGTTCATCATCTTCAATACCCAGTTTCCAGCCGGAGATGTCAATATATGGAGGCCCTCCACCATCCAATCTGTTTCACCCTTATAAAATAGCATCATCCGATGATTGTGTGTTCGCTGTTGAAATGCTTGCTTCAAGGCTGGATTTGCATCGCTTGCCGCCTGCATGTTATTATCCTTTACCCATTTATTATACTCCCTTGGAGACACATAAACCTTTTCATTCGTGAGTATTTTTCTCTCTTCGACACCAGTAAGCATTCTAGGATAGATGACATTATTCCATGTATCCTCTGAGGCTCCGTGCATATAAAGGGTGAATTCCCCGTTCTCCACTTGCGTACACTCCACCACATTTTGTCTGCTAAAGTAAAAATAACTCTTTTGATTTCCATCCTTTAAGATTTCTACTACTAGATTTGTCCGTGACATAATCCACAATGCACGTTGGAACTGCTCCTCCATCTGTACATCGTTATCCGTGATTTTTAAGAGCTGAAGCTGCTCTAGCTTTTCCCGTGTCTTCTTCCATTCTGGAGATATTTCGTGATGAGCCTTTCCCTCAAAGGGATTGGAGAACCCAATGAGAATATCTATATCCATTATCTGCATTAAAAAGTAGAGATCCTTGTGTGAAAAACTGGGTATCATTTTTTCCCCTTCTTTCGCTTTTTCTTTGTATATCTTTCCTCCTTCGGTAAACCAAACTGAGGATATAGCTGCTTAACTTCCTCTAGATGCTTCCTTATGTAAAAGTACTTGTGAATATGAACAGAAAAAAAGGCAGTAAATACACTTAGAAAAGAAATACATACGATGATGATCATTTCTATAGCGAAGTCAGAATTAGCAAAGGACAAAACTAGTTGCCCAAGCGCGTAGCCGATTCCCCCAATTGCCATCCAACTGACAGATATTCCTTTCTTCTGCTGGAGCTTATGATACGTACCACTATAAATAGCTTTCACATTTAATATGTTTATCCCAATAATTAAAGCTAGGAATAAAATAACCCCACTTATCCATACATAGCTACCAGTGGCATTCATATTTACATAAAGCATTTTCTGTATAGATAAGAAGAATACAAATGTATTAACTATTCCATACACCCCAAAAAAGAGATAATAAGATTTCTCATATTTATAGGGGTTTATTATGTAGAGTAATCCCCATATAGTTATGAGAATTACGGGAATTATAGTCCACCAAATATAACTCATAGAAACTGGATCCCCTATCAGGGGAAAGAGACCAATAAAATATAAAAAGATTAAAAAAAATGTAATGATGTTTGATCTATTTTCTTCCGGTGTTTGAAACCGTAAGTAGGATTTTGTAATTTCGTCTATGTGTTTACTAATCTTCATTCTCTCCTATCATCCAAATAATCCGACTAACTTAGATACGCCACTTTTTATCATTCCTCCGACAGAATCTTTTTTCCCATCCCCATCTGCGTCAAAAATTTTGTAGTCACTTAGCATAGCAGTAGTTATTATACCGATTGCAAAGCCCGCCGCTGCACCTGCCACTACTCCCACAGGTCCACCAAATGTTCCAGCCATGGCTCCAATTTTTGCACCAGCTGCTGCACTAGCGGTCCAAGATGCAGTTGCTACAGCAAGATCACTAACAGCTTCACCTGCAATTTCTCCAACTGTGTCTCCTCTTCTACTACCATGGAATATATTACCTACAAGAGTAGCTCCAGCTCCAATAAAACCTATTTTATTGCCAGCGTATTTAAATGTCTCCTTCACTCTCGTTGCTGCATCTACACGCTTAAAGATTTTTGTATAGTTTGTTGCATTAGCGCCTGTATAAGTTTTCTTTTTCACACCTATAAGCTCAGGTCTATCTAGCTTGATGACAACTCTCGTCTTTCCTTGAGCGGTCACTTTTGTTTCACGTCTTATTCCAAACCCTTGTTTAGCTAGCATCATTTCTTTAAGAGCGGCATATCCAGAATCACTAAAGGTCGCTAACGTAGCTGCTGCAACAATAGGCTCATCCTTCCAATCTGATGCATCCAGACCTATAGCTGATAAAAAAGATGAAGCCATGCCTTCTAAGCCTCCACCTCCAGAGGCTTCCGCATTGTTAGGTGTACATACATCCACATCATTCCCGGTAACACGTGGGTTATTAGCTAATAAATCCGCTTGATAGTTTTTGTAGAATTTTCCAATTAACGTACCACTTTGCGCTTGATTCCACTCGTCTTGGGGGAAATCAACACCTGCTAACCCCTCTGCCATTAAAAATTCAATATCGTTCAGCCACGATTTTAAGCTATTGATTCCAACTGCCGCTACTTCTAGTGCAGCAGTTTGATTGGCATCAAAAGCCTCCAAGTCAGTGATTGTTGTATCTCTCTTTTTCTTGGCATTCTTAATTTCACTTTGCACATCGCTATCATTCAGATGTGGCAGGCCTACGATGTCTGCTACCGTATCCATGATACTATTTGCCTCGTCTGTAAGATTCCCAGTTATCGTAGAAATCTCCGTTAAACCATTTTCAACTTCCCCTTCAAGAAAGCTTTGCTGTATATACCCAGCATCGCTTGGCTCCAGCTGTTGAAGAGAAGCCTTCATATTGCTTAATACGTCTTGGAAAGCAGATTGAAATCCTTGAAAAAATAGGACAAAGGGCAAGTGACAATCATTATAAAATGCCCTTAGAGCATTTCCTCCTTGCCCTTTTAGCGAATCCTCCAGAGCTACAAATCCATCAATTGCTTGTTGAATAGCCTTCATTTCTCCCTCAAGCTTTGTTAGCCATTCCTTTTCTCTTTGCAGCCCAGCATTAAAAGAACTTACTTGCAATACTTTCACATGAGCACCTCCGGGAAAACAGGTTTTAATCCCCTAGTTTTAATTTGTCATTGCAGCTGTTAATGTGCCATCAGTCTCGGTCCATTCATTGAAGAGTTAATACCAGTTGAAATCATTTCATCCGTCTCTTTCATGGATTGAACCGACGCTGTAGAAGTTTGGTTATTCGATGCTAAAATTTCTTGGTAGTGGAGCAATACCCCTTCTAGTTCATCAGATAGATTACTTAATTTATCTACTACGTTTAAGGTGTTACCAGAAATAGGCTCTGGCTTGGAAGGGTCTAAGGAGCTCCCAGCATTATTCATCTGATCAATCTGAGCCTCTACATCTGCATATTTCATTTTAATTTCTGCCATCAACAGTCACCCCTTCACCTTATTTGGCAGCTTTTGCTCTTGCAGCTGCCTCCGCTGCTTCTCGTGCACGAATCTCTTCGATAATCCGTTTAATTTGTTCTATTTCTGCCTCTAAGGAGGCAATCTTGTTATCAATTGCCGTGAAAGCTGCATCGAACTGACTTCCCATAATTTCTAAGTACGATGCTTCAATTCCACCCTCCCGGATATGATCAAAGCTATCCGCTAAAGTGCCATGCCAGGTGGTTGTCGTCAAGTGTGGCTCTAGACATTTATGTTGATTAGATTGAAAATCCGCTCTCTTCCCCGATAGGGAAGACTTACAAGTATTTAAGCGTCTTACCTCTTCCTGCTTTTTAGCTAGAAGAGCGAGATAATAACTTAGCATGCTAACCATCCACTCCTATGATTTTGTTTGAACACTTCTAGGTGAATCTACGTTTTTTAACAGCTTTGGTACAATAAATAGAAATAGGGAACCAATTGATAAAATTAATAAAGTAATGATAATGATCATAGGGAGCTTACTGGCGCTTCCTTCCTCTATCTTGTCAGATGCTTGTATAACAGAAGAAGATGCTTCTTCGGAGAATAACTGAAGCTCCTGTGATCTGGCAGAAACCGTACTTATCTCGCCACGCTTACTTGTTTGAAACAAGTAAGAGGTATCCCCTCGTTCAGGAAGCTGCTGCCTGCCATCAAAGAAAATATCAAACTGTTTTTTGGGCAATGTGTTCTTAAGTTCTATTTTTTTTTCATCATGTAGATAATCTGTATTCTTTTTAAACTTTAAGCTTTCATATTGCAAAGGATTTAAATCAGAGGAGGGATTATCCTCCTCTGCATGTACCTCTACTGAAAAAGCTCCCAAAAAGGAAATCATCCATATCAGTAACCAATTCCGCTTAAGCTTCATGAACCTCATCTACCCTCGTAGCATTGTTTTTTCTCCCCATAAAATAGGAGACTGTCAGCATAATACTAGCGATGATTGCCGTCACTACTGCCCCTAAAATAAAGCTTGTTTCTGGCTCGTACTTGATAGACATATAGACGGTAGATAATACATCTGGCACATCAATTGTTGGTACTGCCAATATTAATAAAGGAATAATATAAACAGCCATTAATGCAATTCCAGCAATCCACCCTGCTGCTTGACCAAATTCTAGGGCAGCTTTGATAAGAGAAGCACCTGCTAATAGTAATAGGACAGTAAAGATAGACCATTCTAAAGCTCGAGAATCATTTAACACATACATATTAATACTGTATAGGCTGATGATTGCTCCTACTATAAGCGATAATATTCCAGCCATAGCAAGCTTCATCCCCTCAGAACCAGCCTTTAACTGATACGTAAAATATCCAATAAACAGACTGCTCAATAGAAGTACTAAAAATAGAATAACTGGTGGTACTCTGCTAGCAGACTCAGAAAGTACAGCCTCCCCTTTTACCGCTAGGGGATTGACATAATGCTCAAATACATAGCCATTTTCCTGTCCATCTACATACGTATTCCCTAGGAATTCTTGAATATCTCCTTCAAATTCATTCATTGCAGTCGCATTTGTTTCCCATTTGGAAGTAAAGTCTACTGATGTTTCCTTTAATTCTCCTGCCTTCACATGCAAATCATTTGCATAGCCTACTAAACTATTTTGTCTATCAGAAAGAGAAACCATCATTTGATTAAGCGTTAAAAGCTGACTGCTAATATTTTGTCCGCTCGAGGCAACCTCTCCTTCAGTTATACCTTGTGCTGGCTCTGGATTCCCTAGTGTTGCAGGATTTTGAAGCTGTTGAAGCAGTAAATTCGCCTGCTGATTAATGGAATTTAACTCGCTTACCAATGCAACATGCTGTTGTTCTATGTTCTTCTCATATCCTGACATAATCGCAGCAAAGGTGGTGTCCATTTCATTTACACTTAGTTGAGTTTGAGGTATGCTCTCTTCTAATTGCATCCAGTCTTCAAGTTCATCCTCTTGCACAGTTACCACATCCCTTAGCAATGCGGTCAAAATTTCATCCTCTAGCATGCCATCCTTTATCTGATTTTGAATGTCATCATTCAAGGTATATTCAAACTGCTGCAACGTAGCGTAGTAAGATAGCATTGAGCTAAGATTCATTGTGGAATAACCTTTATCGAATAGCTCCTGTAACCTTTCCTTTTGAGATCCACTCATATTTTTATGGGCAAGTAATTTTTGTTCCTTCTGTTTGATTTCAGCGCCAATTCTAGTTAAGTCAGCAGGATAATTATTCAAAACGTCACGGATGGAAGTGTTTTCCTCAAAAATCGAGCGATAGTTTTCTAATAGCTCAGTATAATTGTTTGTTGCAGTTACATAATCCTCCATTTCCTCTTGTCTAGAACTGAACAAATTATCTTCTTTTTCTCTTATTGCAGAATGGAGAGTAGATAATTCAGTTTGAACTTTTTCAAGCTCCGAAACCAAACTCGAATCAGATTCTGTAGCCTGTAAGCTCTCCTTTAAGGAATCTAGAACAGCTACTAGCCCACTTATCTTCTCAATTTCCTCGTGTAGCTGTGGTGGTGCGTTAGTCCGTTTTTCATCAATTTTAACGAGCATACCGTCCTTTATGTCGGCCAACGCATCAGGGTTCAATCCGACCGTTCCTATACCACTTACCCCAGAATCCTTTTGATTGGTGATATCTCTCTCCAGGCTTCGAAGTAAGGCAAAGTTATAACGGTCGATCGCTTTCTTTTGTACGCTTAGCAGTTCTGAAAGCTGGCTATCTACTACCTGTTTACGGGTAGTAGATAGCTGGTTAAACTTTTCTTGATTCGCTGCAACCATATCGTTTACTTTTTTAATTTCCTGATTTAATTTCTCGTTATTGTCCTCTAATTGCTTTATAGATTCACCAAATTGTTCATTCTGCTTAACGGCTGCTGCCTGGATTTGGGCCAAGCTGCTATCTTGTACCTGTTGCAGTATCTCTTTTTGCTTTTCTTGAAAAGTACGATACTGTTGGAGGTAATCAATAAACCCTTTCATCTGCTGTTCAAATACTTCTGCGTTCTCAACCCGTTGCTTAGATGATTTATTGGTAGAGTTTAAGGTAGAGAGAATTCCCTCCATTTGCTCCTTCTGTCTAGTCATTTCCTCTGCTAATGCTTCCGATTCAGGCTTATAATAACCAGCCATTGCTGTTAAGAATTCTGATTCCGTCTTAAGAATATTGGAAAATTCCTTTTTAATATGATCCATTTCCTGTGCAATATAAGACCAGTAAAGGGTAGAAATCTTTTCATTCACCCTATTCGTAGCACCATTAATTTCCTGAAGTACCTTCTCCTTTTGGATGCCGGCTTTCTGATTATCCAGCTTAAAGGTAAACTCTGCTTTCTGTGGATTGCTTTCATCATACGACATGACACTTGCTGAGAAATTTGAAGGAATATATACAATCGCTTCGTATTGGTTAGACTTTAATCCACTTTCTGCAGTTCCACGCCCTACAACCGACCATTCATATGAGGAGTCCTGCCCTAAAAGAGTGACTACCTCTTTTCCCATCTCTACTGACTCCTCATCCTTTAAAAGTCCCTGATCTTCGTTGACAATGGCAATTACTCTCTTATTTTCTTTTTCTAAATCTAAGGGACTTACACCCATTAGCAGAAAAAATAAGATAGGCGTTGCGATGATAAATACAATACCAGCAACAATTTTCCAAAGCCCTACATTTTTTGTCTTTTTCATTGCATGATCTTCCTCTCAATTCTGCATAACGGCGTTAGTATTTTTGTGGTATTTCCGTTTAATACAAAGTGGGCATATCCTATAGGCAATTCTGTTTCCTTTCGCTCATAAGAAACAGCGAATATTGTCTGTTCTGATTTTTTCATAAAGAGCATACCTTGACGAACAAGCTTGAGTTCATTGGTAAATGGATCGAAGCCCTTCGTAAGCTCGGAATTGTTTCCGGAAACAATCACATTAAATCCTAAGTGTGCATACTTTTTCATTAGCTTGGACAAGCGATCTTGGACACTTGCATCTGCAACCTGTAAGAATCGTGTGTATCCATCTACAATGAAATAGGAAAGAGGCAGTTCAATATTTCTTCCTTGTTGAATATTGCGAACAAAATCCTGCTCCACTTCTGCGTAGTGCGACTCAACCTCTGAAATCCACTCAGCCAAACCTTCTTTTGTATCTAAATAACGTATGCCTGTTTCCCCGGCGTACATGGACAAGCCCCTATCAAAGGAATCAAAAATAGCGATAAATCCTGAATTCTGTTTCTTCATTTGTTCAATCATCCACTTGATGGTATTCGTCTTTCCACGCTGCGCCTGACCGATTAGCAGGCAATGATGATTGCGGTGGAAGTCAATAAAGACAGGCTTCACCGTTTCCTCATCTAATCCTACAGGGATTGTTCGAAGCTCTTCAGCAGGCAAGTATTCCATAAAATTATCGGAATGAAGTTCTAATGGCAGCATCGGTATAGGAGCTGGAGATGGAGCCTCTTTATAGTGCTCTTTCAACTGCTGAACTACCGCTTTCACTGCCTCTAATACTTCAAAGTCGTCTGCTCCACTTGCTGGTAGATACATTTGTGCAAACTTTGCATCTTCTTTCTTTACGATTGCTCTTCCAGCAAAAGGCTCTAAATCAAACGGTACTCTTCCGACAATGCTATAAGACTCGGAGCTGTCGATTAAATAGTGAACTATTTTCGTTTTTAAATTGTTCATGAGAGATTGTCGAACGGATTGAACTCTTGTTGCAGAAATGAATAAATGAATACCTAAAGACTGTCCATCTCGTCCGAACTGAATGAGCTGTGCCTCTAGCTCTTCCATTTCCTCTCGTACAATGTCAAAGTTATCGACCACCAAGTAGAGTAGAGGAAATTTTTCTTCAGAAACGACATTATACATATGAATGTTACTTACCTCTGCTTGCTGAAATGCAACCTTTCTCTTCGCTATTTCTTCTTTTATTAGCTTCACGAGTTTCCCTCGCTTAAGCACCTCATCTATCGTTAGATAATCTGCCGTTTGCGGAAGCTGTTTCAACGGCAGTAATGAACCATTGCCATAATCTAATAGGTAGAAATGAGCTTCCGTTGGAGATAGATGATGACTAAGGCCGAGCAATAGAGACAAAAGAGTATAAGATTTTCCATACCCCGAGGAACCGAAAACCCCTACATTTCCATCTCTTTTCCAGCTATAGCTATATAATAGCTGTGCCTGTTTCTCCGGCTCATCGATCATACCTATTGGGAATGCCTCCTCCTGATTACCCCAGCCAACTGGCGGTTCGATGCGCATCTCTAAAGGTGGCAGCCAAGGACTCGGAAGCTTGGAGATTCCCAGCTTCTGTTGCAACTCTGCAATTTTAGAGGTAACCACTTCGATTTCGGTTAAATTGCTTTTCTTCTTACTCTGTACCGTTTCAATTCCGGATAAACGAAGCAGTCCTAGGTCCGTGACAATGGAAACGTCATCCTCTCCCTCCAACGTTTCCTCCATATAAGGTGCACCACTCCACGCAGATTGGAATAATTCATAAACCTCATTATTACCAACCTGTAAGTAGCCTCGACCAGTAACCGTGATAGAAGCAGCATCGCTATTTTTCAAGATTTCCTTACTGTCTGCTGCATCCTGAACTTTCAGGGCAACACGGAAACGTGCGTTACTCCAGATTTGGTCATCGATTATACCGCCTGGCTTTTGAGTCGCTAAGATTAGATGTACCCCAAGGCTTCGTCCGATTCGCGCAGTACTCACAAGCTCACGAATAAATTCTGGCTCTTCACTCTTTAGTTCAGCAAACTCATCAGAAATTAGGAATAAGTGTGGGAGTGGCTCCATTGCAATTCCACTCTTATACTGCCTTGTATAATCATTAATATGAGAAACACCATATTGATCAAATAACCGTTGCCTTCTCTTTAGCTCACTATTAATAGAGGCTAAAGCCCTCATACTAAAGTTTTTACTTCCTTCAATATTCGTAATCGTTCCAAGTAAATGCGGAATCCCTTTGAATGGTTGCGCCATTCCTCCACCCTTATAATCAATTAACAGGAACCCCACCTCATGAGGATGGAAGTGGACTGCAAGCGATAAAATATACGTTTGGAGAAACTCACTCTTACCGGACCCAGTTGTCCCTGCTAATAAACCATGAGGTCCGTGTGCCTTTTCATGTAAATTCAGATGAACTAGCTCTTCTTTTCCTTTCAAGCCAATTGGAACTGCAAGTGATTTTGCCGACTCGTTTGTTCTCCAAAATCGATCAATTGGTACTTCTTCCACATCTTTGACACCAAACATTTCTAAAAATCCTACAGAATTCGGGATAGAATTCGTCATACCTACCTGGTGATTCAACGTCTTCAACATACGAGCAAATCTTTCATTGGTGGTTGGTTCATAGGAATCGAGCTGAAAGGATTTATTTACTGCCTTTCCTTTTTCAATTAAAATATCTCCCTCTCGTTCATTCACATAGCGTACAAGCGTGTGGACATTCTCCGTAATTCTTTCCTTTGCAGTCTCTGTGAATATGACAGAGAAACCCAACTCTTGCGTATTCTTTCTCTCTAGAAACTCCAAAATTACATGCTCTGCAATTAAAGAATAATTAGACACGATGAACACTAAATGTGGCGAATGAGTAACTTTTCCTTTATCCTCGGAAATGTCTCTTTCCCGTATCATTTCATAGAGAGAGGACAATAATTGATCTCTTGTTTCCTCGTTATGAATAAAACCCTTTGCATGCATATTGGGAATCATAAAATGAGGCAGCCATTTCATCCATTCAAATTCCTTGTATTCTTCATGCTTAAAAATATAAATAAATCGGACATCGTGATAGCTATGCGCAAAGGCAAGCTGTCCTATAATTTGTTGAATTTCTCGCTTAATAATAGTCTCTTTTCCTATTAATCCGAGAATACCATCAGAGAGATTCGTCGTTACTGGTGCGTTTGGCACTTCTTTATAGACCTTTTCAATTCGTTGCGCTTGCTCAAGCAAATTATCTATTTCCCTATTAGCCAAATCACTGGACGATAGCTTAATCTCAAAGCTTGATGGGATTGTCCCTGCTCCAAGTCGAAATTCTAAAAAATCGTGACTTTCTAATGTCCTTTCCCAAATTCGCCCAGAAAGCTTCTGTGTCAGTGCCTTGAGTTGTTCAAAATGAGGATAATGATAAGCAAGTACGTACTTTTGCTTCTCTGATAGCTCATGAATTTCCTCACGGAGGTTTTCTAAATATGCCGTATAAACTCTCACTCGCTTTTCTTCCCGTTGTTTTCTTCTTTTGCGGTCTTTCACATATTGAACGGTCGTATTAATAATCACGACAATAAACATCGTAATAGAGATAATGATAAAAATTCCTCTTGGCCAAATGATGGAAATAGTACCCATGACTATAAGCATGACAAGAGGAGCTGCAATCGCTGTTAGCAACCCTCTATTAGAATCCTCGGACTCCTGCGAAGGAAAGGTAATGGATACCTTCTCATCTGGCAAATCATAAATCATCCTAGGTGTTCTACGGTAATCTGGATACTTTTGCAGTACCTCTGATTTCGGAACTTCAATTTCGGGTAATACACTTTCATAGTCTACAGCGGAAACTACCTCTAGCATGTCTCGTTCAACCAAACGGAATTCTATAAGGGACCATTGTAAAACATCTCCTATACTCAATAGCTGATTAGATTCACATCTATAACCATTGAGATACAATGGACAATTAATATCTCTTTTAATAATCCAACCACCTGCTACTTTATTAAGAGAGAAATTACCTCCTTCTGCATAGGGATAAACAGATTCCTTCCATGTAAAAGTTGCGTCTGAAGCATTACCTCCAAACGTAACTTCATTCTCAAAGTCTATATAGTAGGTTTTAGCAGATAAGGGATTACGTGAAATAAATAAGCGTATCATTTTTTCCTTCTGCTCTACCTGCAGTTCCTTCCCTAGGTGTAACACCCCTGTTTGTCTATCTCCATCATATACTTCAAAAGTTTCTCCACTTTTTATCAGCTTAATAGAGCCGTGAATAAAAGGATAAGATAGTACGGTCACATCATCTTCAATAGATGGACCGATTCGAATAATAGCTCCCTCTTTCTCTTCTAGCGGGACTCTCTGATAAACGTCTCCATAAAAAACCCATAGATGCATCAAATGCAAACACCTTCTTTCCAATACCTAGTTGGGGAGCTATTCTTCCTCTTCCATTCCTTCTTGCTCCATTAGCTTTTCATATTCTTCTACTTCTCGATCAATCTCCGTGATTTGCTCTTGCATTTCTTCACCAGAAAGACTGTCATCCGCTTTGATTTCTTCTCTACGTTTCAACAGACCATATGTGATTAGTTCCCCATCCTCCATCGCTCGCGCTATATCTACCGCTTCCTCTGCTTCTCCTCTTCCTATATAAATCCAATATTTCAGATAAGATTCTTCTGTACGCAAGGTGATATTCGCTAAAACATTCTTTTTCTGTTCCTCATCCAGTCGCTCATTTGTTACAGATGAATAAGCATATTCATAAAGCACGACATATGGCATAGAATCCACGCTATACTTTCCAAGTGTACTAACTACCTGGCTATAATTCTGATTTAAGTAGTAGTAATGACTGTTATGAAAGGCGATATTTTTAGGTCGTTCATGGACAAAAAACAAAATAGTAAAGACAATTGCCGGGATCATTAAGACACTTAGTGCAATGGCTAGATACTTCGTGATTCGCCACTTTTTTTGAGGAATTTGTACATTTTTCTTTTCCTTTTCCTCTAACTGCTCCATCTGAACTGCTATGTAATTTAGAAGAGCTTGACTATCCTCCATGGACATGATTGTCTTCCCAGTATCCTTCAACTCTAAAATCTCAGAGTATTTTAGATAATCATCAAAGGTAAAGGAATTATCAATGGCTGCTGCCACTACCGCCTTGGTTTCAAGCCATTCTCTTTCTTTATCTGCTTCGAATGGAGGTAGGCTGCCGCTTACCCCATAATACAAAAAGGAAGGTGCCATCCCTTTGTTATAGATAATATTTTCAGGACTTATAATTTGGTTTAGTCGAGGATATGAATGTGCTTCGACGGCTTCAACCAACTGGTATCCAAACATCCAGCGCGCTTTTACCTCTTCTTGATGTATATTCGAAAATCGTTGATACCCTTCTGGAATCTCTGCCTCCAGTATCAACTCACTCTCCGTAATAATAATTTCCTTGCGAATTTTGGGATTGACCTCTTGAAGGAAAATGACTTCCTCCGTCCGCTTAAACCCAACTCTTTCTTTTTGAAAGACAAATGTGGTCTTCTTTGGCTCTTCCGTTATCTCAGCGCCAATTCTATTTTTTAAGTATGTATAAGAGTTAACAGCCATCGTCCATAGCTCCTTTAAATAATTTCAAGCCGGTCGCCAGTAGTAATGCCACATTCCGATATAGTAAGGTATCCAGGGAATAATTTGTCTTTATTCACGACACGAACCCAATAGCCCTCTCTTGGTGTGTCTTTGATAGTAGCTGCCTGCCAAGCAATATCTATCATTTTCTTCAAGGTATAGTAGTTAGATAATCGAATATCCAACACTTCTTCCTTGTATTTAGAAAGATCTACCGTTATTTCTATATACATCTTTTTCACCTCTAAAGCTAATAGGATAAAGGTAACGCCTGAAAATGAAGGAAAAAGCGTCTTCCCAATATGGAATGACGCTTTGCAATTTTTGCATATAGCCAGATTATCCTCTGATTTGGCTTGCAATTTGCTGATCCGCATCCTGAAGAGCTTGACCAGTACGACTTAATTGAACACTAATTTCACTTAAAAGCTCTCGCATATCATTAAAATGAGGTTTTAATCTTTCATATTGTTCAGCGAAGGCTGCACTAGAAGCCCCTTCCCACATAGATTGAAGCTCTGAAATCATTCCATCAAGACGTCCAATCTGTGAAGCTACCTCGCTAGATTCGTTGCTGTAACGTGATGCCATTGCATCAAGCTCAGCTGGTGTTACGCGAATAATTCCTGACATTCCATACATCTCCCTTTTCATTGAATTTAAATTTATAAAATAACTGTAAAGATTAACTATGTAAGGTTAACCTAGACAGGTACTTCCCCACCTAATCTCCTAAACACGCCATCGACTATTTAACAAATAAGTAACAAACATTTCTTTTTTCAAACAAGACAGCGACAAAGAGCGTCTATCTTCTTCTTTTTTTACTAAATACATCCAATTCTATTAGTCTATTCCCCCGTATTCTAACCTCTTAAACCTAGGAAAATAGAAATTTCCCAAATTTGTATAATTTGTTAGGTTTATCAGAAGGTAAGACGGGTAATAACTATTCGGCTTGGAGCCTTCCCTCAGAAAACAAAATTACACATACCCCACGTGCTTGTATGTTTGCATTGCCAACTTCCCCTTGAATTAACCTCTACTTCAAAGCAACGTTCAAATAATAGCTAAATTCCATTTATTACATGAACAACCATTTATATCACTCATATAATAAATAACATCCCAATTCTTTCTAGTCAAAGTTTCATCAGAATAGTCTAACTTTTAATAGAACTTTCCACACAAAGACTTTTGTCACGAAATTTCATTCTCTAAAATTGGTAGTCATATTTTTATTAATAAATATATATTTAACTTTATTTATATCAAAATTTTATTATCATAAATTAAAACTGATAAATTTGATTCATTTTTATTCTAAAAATTCAAACTAATATCTCAGTACAAAGATACTTGAATACATAATTTTTCAATATATTTTTATTCAACCGATTCATCCTATCGTCACAAGGTGAATACTTCTTTCTCTCGTTCACAGGGGATTTATTCTCGTTCAAGGTATATTTACTCTCGGATAGGCAAGATTTATTCTCGGATAGGAGCAATTTATTCTCATTTAGGGGGAATACTCTCGTTCAGCCGGACTTTACTCTCGTTCAGAAGCAATTTACTCTCACTCGGTAAGGTCTGAGTAACCGAGCATCCGCTGGATTAGGAGGGGAAGCTACTTTCACTCGTAAATTGACGCTCAAATAACCTAAGTTGGCCCGAGAAAAAGGGAATATTCTCATTCAGTCAGACTATACTCTCGTTCAGAAGCAATTTACTCAAAATTCGACTAACCTGGAAGTTGCAGGGACAAAAGAGCAATACTCCTTTCTCTCGTTCACAGGGGATTTATTCTCGTTCAAGGTATATTTACTCTCGGATAGGCAAGATTTATTCTCGGATAGGAGCAATTTATTCTCATTTAAGGGGAATACTCTCGTTCAGCCGGACTTTACTCTCGTTCAGAAGCAATTTACTCTCACTCGGTAAGATCTGAGTAACCGGGCATCCACTGAACTTTCGCTCGTCAGGACTTGATTGGCATAAAAAAAGCACCTATGACTAGTTGTCATAAGTGCTATCATTTCTTCTCACAGTCGTATAAGTCAATTGTACTCGTAAAAGCCTCTGCCCGTTTTACGTCCCAAACGACCAGACCTCACATACTTTTTCAACAGCGGAGCAACTCGATACTTGGAGTCCCCTGTTTCCTGCAACAGCGTTTCCATTACACAAAGCAAGGTATCTAAGCCAATTAAATCAGCCAGTGCTAAGGGTCCGATTGGCTGATTTGTCCCTAGCACCATCCCTTTGTCTATATCTTCAGCTGTCGCAATACCCTCACCTAGTACAAATATTGCTTCATTGATCATTGGTACAAGAATTCGATTCACCACAAAAAGCGGGGAATCTATTATAGATATACTCTCTTTTCCGGTATTCTTTATTACTTCTAATGACTTCTGATAAGTCTCTTCCGACGTCTCTGAACCCCGAATGACCTCTACTAGCTTCATTACAGGAACAGGGTTGAAGAAATGAAGCCCTATTACCTTTTCTGGTCTGTTTGTAGACGCACCCAGTTCTGTAATACTAAAGCCCGATGTGTTAGATGCCAGGATAGTTTTACCCTCGCAAATGGCATCTAGCTCGGAAAACACCCGTTTCTTGATTTCAACATTTTCCATAATTGCTTCGATAATAATATCCATATCAGCAAGATCATTTTTGTTAGAAGTGAACCTTATTCTCTCCTGGACTTTACTTGCTTCTTCCAGATTTCTTTCTTGTTTTTTGTTCACCCTTTTAACATTTTCTTCAATCACTTTTGCCGCTCTTTCCAAGCTCTCATTGTTAATATCACACATTGTCACTGCGTATCCAGCTGTTGCCATTATTTGCGCAATGCCGCTCCCCATTGTCCCGGCACCCAAAACACCAATTTTCATTTCTTAGCCCCCTCCACGATCATCTTAACTATCATTCTTTCAATAGTCCTCAAAGTTACCATAGGTTACACACACTCAATAATCATTGCGATCCCTTGCCCTCCACCGATACAAAGGCTGGCTGCTCCATAGGTCAAATTTCTTCTTCTTAATTCATAAGCTAGCGAAAGAACAATTCTCGTACCGCTCGCACCAACTGGATGACCTAGTGCGATTGCTCCGCCATTGACATTCGTTTTCTCCCGATCAAGGCCCAGCTCCTTTTCTACCGCTAAATATTGAGCAGCAAATGCTTCATTGATTTCTATTAAATCTATTTCCTCGAGTGAAAGCCCCGCCTTCTCCAAAGCCATTTCCATTGCTGGTACAGGCCCTATTCCCATCACGTTTGGATCAACACCGGCAACTCCCCAGGATACAATGCGAGCAATTGGATGTAAGCCCATTTCTTTCACTTTCTTTTCACTTGCGACTACTAAAGAAGCTGCTCCATCATTAATACCACTTGCGTTGCCTGGAGTGACGGTACCATCCTTTAAAAATGCGGGAGATAATTTTTGAAGCTTATCCATCGTGACCTGTGGCTTAATGTATTCATCCCTATCTACCAACACTGCTCCCTTCTTACTCCGCACCTCTACGCCTACTATTTCCTCTTCAAATTTGCCCTCCTGCTGTGCGTTAGTGGCACGCGTTTGGCTTAGCAGAGCAAATTCATCTTGCATTTCTCTCGTAATTCCATAGTCTTGTGCTAGCTTTTCAGCTGTCATTCCCATACCTTTTCCGATATATTCATCCGTTAACGTCCGCTGAACCATGTCTTCAAATGTCATAGACCCCATCTTTGCAGCTCCAAACCTCGCATCAAAATTCGCATACGGAGCCATGGACATATTTTCAGCACCACCGCATAGCACGATGCCAGCTTCCCCAAGCTTAATCAGCTGAGCGGCAGAAATAATGGACTGACAGCCAGATCCACATAATCGATTCAGATTCATGGCAGGTACAGTTACTGGAATTCCTGCCTTTAGTGCAATATGCCTTGCTAGAAAAGAAGCATTTGTGCTCGAATGAATCACGTTCCCATATAGAACATGGTCTACCTCTTCTGGACTAATTCCAGAACGCCTTAACGCCTCTTTTGCTGTCTCTGCTCCGAGTTCATCTGCCTTTGTTTGTGCAAAGGCTCCACCAAAGCTTGTAAAAGCGGTCCTTGCACCATCTACTATAAACACTTGCTCCATCATTTCCCCAGCCTCCCAATACCATTTTTATCTATTTTACCATCCCTGCAATCTATTATCATTTATTCTAAAAAACTCCAGCCTTCATAGACTGGAGCGAAAATGTTATTCTTTATTGTTCGGTGGTAAATCGTCATATGGATGGAAATCATCGGTTGAACGCTGATTGTACCCAGTATCAGGAGAGTCCTCTTCAAAGGCCTCGTCCATTGGATTTGGTGGTTCATTTGCAGCAGTTGCATCAAAATCTCCCACCGGCTTGATTTCATCTATATGTGGATTATTACCTCTTAAGCTTTTTTCTTTTTCTTCTGGGCTTTGAAAGTTTTCCTTAAAGGATTCCTTCATTCCTTCTTTTTCTCGAATCATGCTTTCCTTGGAAACCTCTGCATCTTGAATGCTTTTTTCCATCTTCGTTAGGTATCTAGCGGCATGCTCTCGTCCTCCTAAGCCAAATGCCAGACCGAATGCTAGTGCCAGACCACCCAGTATTAAGATAAATGCAGAGTTAATAATAGAAGCTGCAATTCCTAATTGACTTAAGGCCATAAAAAAGGCAAATGCTAAAATAGCATATTTAGCTACATAGCGTAAAAAGTGAGGAGAGCCTGAAGCATGAGTCATCAAGCTTCCAACAATTCTTTCCACTAAATTAGCTAACCAGAATCCTACTGCAAGTATTACGACAGCCGTAAGCACATGAGGTAAATAAGCAAAGATCGCAGCTACCAATGTCACCATAAAGTCTAGCTCTAAAAGCTGTAGTGCCTCTCCAACAAATAAAAGAATCACCACTACCTGAGCGATTGTGCCAATAATAGCAGCAAAAGAAGGTGATTTCCCTCCAACTCCCTTGAAGCCCATCTTACCGAAAAGAGAGTTCACTCCGAGTTTTTCAAGCAAGGAGACAACCATATCTTTTATCCACTTAGCCACAACAAGTCCAATGAGTATTAATAGAATTGCGACAAAAATCTTAGGTAGCATAGCAAGTATGAGATTCAGCATATTAATTGCAGGTGCTGAAATACCCTCTAGATCTAAAATCTCTAATGAGGTAATCGAAATAGGAATTAATATTAAGACAAATACAATGATACCCGCTACCTTCGAAAGAGTTGTACCCTCTAGGAAGCTAGAAATCTTTAATTTGTCAGCTAATCGATCCGTACCAGCAGCTTGAAGAAATTTCTCTACTAAGTTTCTTACAAGCTTCGCAACAAACCAGCCAATAGCAAAGACGATTGCTGCTGAAACTAGCTTCGGGATGAAAGTGATGAAGCTTGCAACCATCCCTTCGAACGGACCACTTAAACCATCTATACCTAATGCACTCAGAACTGCTGGAATGAAAAGCAGGAAAATAAGGTAGTATACGACATTAGCAGCCGTATCAGTCCATTTCGCTTGATCCACTTTGCCAGCATCTGTGCCAGCTTTTTGTACATATTTGTTTAAATCTAATTTATTTCCTGCCATCTTAATAACTTTTTTTACTACGGTTGCTAACACCCATGCCAGCAATAGAATAAGTCCCGCCTTTAAGATATTTAGTACCGCATCAGTTAAGCCAGTGTACATATTCATAAAAGGAGAAGCGATCGTATTCATATTTAAAATACTAAAGAAAAGAATAAAGGCAAATAAAAGAACAATAGCAAAAACTACTTTGCTCACAATCTTTTCTACTGACCAACCTTCTCGTGTATTACCGAGGCGTTCGTTCACTCGGTATTTTCTCAGTAGTTTATATGTTGCATTTTCCAACACTTTTGCAACAACAAAACCAATCAATAAAACCACTAAAGCTAAAATAAATTCTGGTAAAAAGGAAAGTGTACTTCTCCAATAAAAATCATCGAACATTTCGTATCCTCCTTTTATTTCGACCCTACAAGGTCTTTTTCAATCAAGAATGTTCTCCCATTCATCTGTTACCCTAGCCCGTATCTATCTAAACTAAGAGAATAGTTTTGAGTCTTTGTGGCTGGAAGACTATTATGAATGAAAGTAGAGTCTACAGGGGAAACGAGGACAAAAAGATGTATATACTATCGTTTTACGAGTGGTAACTTATTTTGCCTAATTGCCTGTTCACAAAAAGAAGAAAGCGCTTGCGACTATCACTAAAGTCGCAAGTGCTATTTTGATCCGCTTTTTTTAGGTCTTCTCTATTGTTTGATTGCTTCGTCCAATGCCTCTCCTGTTATATCCCAATGGGAGGCATTCCATATTCCCTTTCCATTCTCTACTACAATCGCTTGAGGTGATTCGTGCTGGATAGATAAATCCTTCGCTACCGCATTAGATACCTCCCGACTTTGTATAACATTTACTAAATATTTATCTACTGGTGACTGATAAGAAGCAAATGCCCCATATGCATTAGCGCTAATTGGACAAGTCGTACTATGCTTAAAAATAAGTATTTTTTTATCCTCAGACTCTTGCATCAGTTTCTTCCATTGCTCCATCGATGTTATTTCGGTATACGTAAGCATTCTGCATACATCCTTTCTCGTAAAGTATTTCTTTATCTATACCCTATTTCCCAAATTTCATAAACAAGGGCAGAAGCTCATTATTTGTTTAGAGCATGGGCGAACTGGTTATTAAAAGAGTGAGTACTTATAGAAAGGAGAAATAGGATGAAAAATATTCATAAGACGATGGTAGTAAGTATAATCCTCTCTGGGATTTTGTTATTAGGTGCATGTAATAATGATGATAATAACAATGAAGCGGAAGAAAACGTATTAAAAACCGACGTGATCAAGCCAAACACACAGGACCAAAAATCGGCTGATTCTGCTGAAGAAGATAAATTTACATTTGAAGAGTTTAATCTAACCGTTGCGACAGAGGAAAATGAAAAAGCGATTACAGTTGAATATAAAGGTGACTCCAGCCTAGTTGTCTATAAAAATATGCAAGAGGGAGTAAACACAGAGGGTGACGAAGCCTTAGATTTACTCGCACCAGTATTCAATGAGCTAAATCTAACTCCTGACATGGAAGAGGAAGAGGTATTAACTAAGGTGAAGGAATCATTTGATATCCAAAAAGAACGTACTATCCAGTTAGATGTCCAGTTTCACGAGGGAGAAACGAAAACATATAGCCAAAATGAAGAATAAAAAGGATACATTCCGGGAGTATAGCAGTCGGTATTTTATTTACTACAATACCCCGGAATTTTATTTGTACCAAAAAGATTTGCATACCCAGATTTTATCCTTCTAATTTTGCTGTGATAACCCCTAAGGCTACACCTAACAAAGCTCCAGCTGCCACTTCAATCGGTTGATGTCCAAGAAGCTCCTTTAGTTCGCCCTCTCCCTCTACATACTCAAAGCTCGGAAAATTTCCTGATAACTCAGCAACATGGTCCTCTAAATCGTTCACCAGTTGAGCAATCTCACCAGTGTGCCTCCTGATTCCTTGTGCATCATACATGACGATAATACCAAAAATAACCGCAATAGCTGTTTCTGTATGCCTTGTTCCTTTATTGGCTGCGATATAGGAAGCTAATGCTGAAACTCCGGCTGAATGGGAGCTTGGCATTCCACCTGTAGTAAATGCTTGCTTGAAATCCCATTTTCCCGTGTTTTTCTTATAAGTAAAAATTTTTAATCCTTGTGCAATTCCAATTGCAGAAAATGCCGTTATAATTCCTAGATTCATCTTCGTCAAGCTTATTCCTCCCTTATCCTTACATTGCCCTTCCCAAATTCCCTTCATTCACATAAAGTGAAACTTTGATTGGTGGGGGTTTTCTTTCATCCCCCCCAATCATTAGTTGAACCAATCGGGCTTTTAGGGACAGTTGACCTCCCACTTAGCTGTCTCATTTCTTTTGCCATCT